>NZ_JEMA01000616.1 GCF_001589285.1 Sorangium cellulosum
GAGCGCCGCGCGAGGCCGCCGCGGGCGGAGCGCCGCGCGAGGTCGCCGTGAGCGGCTCCGCCACGGAGCCCGGAATCCGCCTCACGCTGCCGTGGCTGCTCGTCCAGCTCGTGCCGAGCCCGGAGCTGTGGATCGGGGCGCGCGGGACGCGCTTCGGGGTCCGCTGGCAGGTGACGCCGTTGCTTTACTCGTTCGGGATCAACCGCAAGCTCTCGCCGTGGCGCGCCTTCGTCGTCGAGCCGCTCACGCGGCACGCGGGCTCCATCGAGCTGTTCGGCTCGCCTGAATACGTCGCGGGCGCGGCGGCCGGGGGCTGGATGGTGCGCGGCGGCATACGCTCCTATTTTCCGCTGCTCGACCGGGGAGAGGCCCTGTCCTGCTCGCTCGGTGGCTCCGTGCTCTACGCTCGCGATCAGGTGGCCGCCTCGTACGAGGCGGGGATCTACACGCTGTTCGGCGGCCTCGGCGCCCAGGTGACCGTCACGCCGACAGCCGCCTTGCGGTCGACCACGATCACGCTCAGCATTCGCTACTTCTGACGCCGCGCATGGCCAAGCGCATCTCCTCGTCTCCCGCACGATCGCCCGCGCTCTCGGCCACGCTGTCACGCGCGCTGTCGGCGGCAGGATCGCGCGCGCGCCCGCTCGCCGCGGCGCTCCTCGCGATCGCCGGCCTGTCGCGCTGCGTGCCCGCCCGCATCCTCGGCGATAACGTCGCCATCCTGTTCGACCGCCCGCTGCCGGTGCCGGACAAGGTGCGCGCGCCTGCTCGACCCGAGGCGCGGCTCGCCGTCCTCTGGGTCGGGCACGCGACAGTGCTCGTGCAGATCGACGACAAGTTCATCCTGACGGACCCTGTCTTCACATCCAACGTGGGGCTCATCGTGAAGCGGCTCGTCGAGCCGGGGCTCGACCCCGAGGACCTGCCGCCCATCGACGCCGTCCTCGTCTCGCACATGCATTTCGACCACCTCTCGCTGGGGTCGCTGTCGCTCATCGAGCCGAAGGTCCGGACGCTGCTCGTGCCGCAAGGCGGGCTCGTCTACGTGCCGAACCACGCGTTCGAGTCGGTCGAGGTCCCGACCTGGACGACATGGCAGCAGGGCGATCTGAAGGTCACGGCGGTCCCGGTGAGGCACTCCGGATACCGCTACGGCCTCGACCGGGACTGGATGACGACGAGCTACACCGGATATGTGATCGAGTATCACGGGATCAAGGTGTATTTCGGCGGCGACACCGCGTACCAGCGCGATTATTTCGAGGAGACGCGCGCGCGGTTCCCCGGGATCGATCTGGCCCTCTTGCCGATCGCGCCGGTGGGGCCGCGCGATTTCATGGTGACGAAGCACGTGGACCCGGCGGAGGCGGTCCAGGCCTTCCTCGACCTCGGGGCGCGCCGGATGATGGCCATTCATTTCGATACCTTCATCAACAGCACCGACGCGTTCGGCCAGGCGCCCCGCGAGCTCCGGCGCGTCATGGCGGCGCGCGGGCTCGGGCCCGACAGGGTGTTCCTCCCGAGGCACGGAGAGCAGCGGATCCTGATCGCGAGGTGGGCGCCGTGAGGCCGGTTCAAGGGCGGCCGGCGGAGCCTCCCCGCGCGGCCTCCGCCGCGCCCTCCAGCGCGCGCAGGGCCGCCGCGTAGTCCTCGGGCGTGTTCAGGTTGCGCAGCGACAGCAGCGCCGGATCCGCCTCGCGGAGCCGCGGATCCGCGAGCAGGAGCTCCGGCTCGACGACCAGCGTGCGCGCCCGCTCGAACAGGGAGGACAGCCGCAGCGTGCCCTGCGCGAGCAGCGCCGCCGCGTCGGCGCGCGCCGAGCAGGCGTACACCGCGCCGAGCGGGTGATGGTGCCCGTCCGCCCACGGAACGGCGACGGCGTGGCCGCCCGCCTGCAGGTCCGCGAGGCGCCGCACGAAGGCGGGGTGCAGGAACGGCGCGTCGGTCGCCGAGACGTAGGCCCGCTCGGCGAGCGGCGCGACCGCCTCGAGCCCCACCGCGATGCCCTGCAGCGGGCCGCGGCCCTCCTCCGGGTCGCGCACGACGATCACCCCGTCCGGCAGCGGCGGCAGCTCCTGCCCGGGCGCAGCGACAACCGCGATCGGCCACGCCGCCTCGCCGAGGCGCCGCACCACCCGCTGGAGCAGCGCCTCGCCCCCGAACGGCAGCCACGCCTTGGGGCGCCCCATCCGGCTGCTCCGACCGCCGCACAGCACCACGCCCGCCAGGCCGGCCGCGCGACAGGCAGCGCTGCCCTCGCCGTCCGGCGCGCCGGGTGCGCCGGGCTCACCGAGCGCCGTCGATACCTGCCCCTGATTCATGAGGATCGCCGCGTCCGAGCATGGGCGCGCGCCAGGGCGCCGGCCACCGGGATCGCGCCCCTCGGCCGGATAGTTGGGCGCCGGCGCGCCCCCGTGGATAATGCGCGCCGAGAAGCCGTCTGCGATGCGCCACGCCCCTGTCCTCCTCGCGATGTGCGCCGCGGCCGCGCAGATCGGCTGCGACCGGTCCGCCAACGTAGGCGCCGGGCTCGCTCCACCGCCCGCTGTCGCCGCCCCTATCGCGTCCGCGGCCGCCCCTATCGCGCCCGCGGCCGCCCCTATCGCGTCCGCGGCCGCCCCTATCGCGCCCGCGGCCGCCCCTGTCGCGCCCGCGGCCGCCCCTGACGTGCCGGCCGACGCGATCACGCTCATCGCGGGCGGCGACGTGTGCCTCGGCAAGGCGCTCGGCCAGGAGCTGCTCCGCAACCCGGCGCACGACCCGTTCGCCCCTGTCGCGGCGCTGTTCGCCGCCGCCGACGTGCGCTTCGTCAACCTCGAGAACCAGCTCAGCGATCAGGGCGGAGAGACCCAGCACAGCCGCCAGCCGCTCGTGTTCACGGGCCCGCCCATCGGCGCGGACGCGCTCGCGCGCGCCGGCATCAGCGTGGTGTCGCTCGCGAACAACCACATGTGGGACTACGGCAAGGGCGCGTTCCTCGAGACGCTCGGCCACCTGGAGCGCGTCGGCGTCGCCTACGTGGGCGCCGGCCGGACGCGGCTCCAGGCGTACGCGCCGGCCGTCATCGAGCGCCGCGGCTTCCGCGTGGCGGTGCTGGCCGTGACCGGCATCTGGAACCAGGGCTCGCTGTGGCAGCACCCGGCGCGCGAGTTCGTCGCGGCCGCGGAGCGGCACGGGATCGCCGCCGCAGTGCGCGCCGCGCGCAAGCAGCCCGGCGTGGACGCGGTCGTCGTGAGCTACCACGGCGGCACCGAGTACCTCGACACCCCGCTGCCCCAGGCGCGCGCGGTCGCCGCCGCCGCCATCGACGCCGGCGCCGACGCCTTCCTCGGCCACCACCCGCACGTGCTCCAGGGCATCGAGCTCCGCCGCGGCCGGCCCATCTTCTACAGCCTCGGCAACTTCATCATGAAGGTGAAGAGGACCGGCCCCGCGGTCGAGCTCGCGATGCTCGCCCGCCTGCGCCTGCGCCGCGGCGCGCCGCCCGTCGCGGAGATCTGCCCCGTGCGCAGCGAGGGCGTCGGGACCGTGCCGCTCGCGGCCGACCCGCGGCGCGCCGAGACCGAGGCGGCGTTCACGGCGCGGATGCGCCGCGTGGCGGCGTTCGTCGAGGGCGAGCCGGCGATCGGCCCGTTCGCCGCCGACGGCTGCGCGCCGCTCGAGGAGGCCGCGAAGGCGGCCCCCGCTTCGCCGCCGAAGGTCGCCGGGCCGATCCGCTGAGCGACGCCCTGGCCATCCGGCGCGCGTGCATTGCCGCTCGGAGCGAGCGCTGCGCACGGGCCCCTCACCCGAAGAGCTTCAGCACCACGTTGCCCGTCTTCTGTCCGGACGCGACGTAGGCATAGGCCTCCTGGATCGCATCCAGCGTGACGGTGCGGTCGATGACGGGCCGAAAATGGCGCTCGGTGATGAGCCGGCGCATCACCTCGAGAAACGCCTTTCGGCCGGTGGGTACAGGGAACACGACCCGCTTTCCGCCGAGAGCGGGCGTGAGGAGCGCCAGGAATGGATTCTGCCACCCGGGTCCGGGCTCCGAGGAGACGTACACGCCCCTGGGCGTCAACAAGCGCTTGCAGGCGCCAAACGTGCTCTTTCCCACCGTGTCGAACACGTAGTCATAGGCCTGGTCGTCCCGGGTAAAGTCCGCTTGCTCGTAATCGATGACCCGGTCGGCCCCCAGCGACTTCAGCAGATCCAGGTTCCTTGTGTTCCCCACCGCTGTCACGATGGCGCCACGGTATACGCACATCTGCAGCAGCGCGGAGCCGATCGCCCCGGTCGCCCCGTTGATCAGCACGCGCCGCTCGTTCTGGAAGGCCGACCGCTCGAGGATGCTGTGAGCATACCAGGCGCCCTCCAGGGAGGCTGCGGCCTCTTCGAAGCTCAGGCCGGTGGGCATGCGCGCGACCGAGTCACCTCCAGAAATGACGAGATACTCCGCGTGAGACCCGGCCCCGAGATCGTTGATCCCCCAGACATCGTCGCCGACAGCAAAGCCGCCGACGCGCGCGCCGATAGCCTCCACCCGCCCCGCGAAGTCGGTGCCGAGCGCCTGGGTCCTGGGTCTGCGAAGGCCGGTCATGAACCGCATGATGAACGGTTGGGCCGAGAGCAACGCGCAGTCGGTGCGGCTCACCGTGGCAGCGTGGACCCGGATCAGCATCTCGTCATCGGCCGGCATGGGCACTGCCACGTCTTCGATCCGGATGACTGCCGGCGTTCCATAGCGGTCCCGTCGGGCGGCTCGCATGGCTCAGTGCTACCGGAGATGGCCGATCATGTCCATGTGGCTCGTCGTGGGCAGACAGGCCGCCCGCGGCTGCGCTGCCGGCCCGCCCCTTCTTCGTGACCGGTGAACCGTCCTGACATTCAACAGCGAGCGGCGCAGCCTATCGTGTCTTGCAACATCAGCCAGGCGACAGCACCTCAATACTCCATGTCGGCTGCGTGAGCTTCCCAATCGATGGCCAGGAGCTGCGCGACCACGGCGGGATCGATCGGGAACGCGAAGTCATCCTGGAACCAGATCACCACAAGGCCGGAGAAGTCGCGGCTCCTGTCGCGGGCCGGATCGAGCGAGTCGAACCGGCCGATGCAGGTCACCCTGGGCAGCGCCGAGGGGATGCCGAACGGGTACGGGTCGTCCTGGGGGAGCTCGATGGGCGCCTCCGTCGGTCGGATCAGGTACGGTCCGCCGGGGTACGGGTTGTCCCGGTGCTCCGAGACCAGCTCCTCGATCTGCTCCTTGTTCCGCTCGACGGTGGGCAGCCCCTCCAGCATGCCCTCGTAGGTCAGGTACTGTCGCAGCTCGCGAAGGTACAGCCCTCGCCCCGAGGGCAAGTCGAATTCACCGACGCTTGTCATCCGTACGCCTCCCCTACCCCCTCCGCCGCCACCGGGAGACGGGTGCCACCGCTCGCGAACGCGTCGCGCCCCTCCGTGCTTCCCTCTGGCCACGCCCCCGCGGCGCGCGCCTCACGACCGCCCGCGCCGCGCGCCCCCCACCTCGTCGACCGCCTCGAGAGCGCTCTCGATCTCGCGCACCAGCTCGTCCGCCGCCTGCTGCTCCCTGTCGGCGCGCGCCTCCTCGACCGACGCGTCGAGACGCGCCTCCACCCGCCGCAGCAGCTCCGCGACCCGCTTCCCCTCGGTCGACGCGGCGTCCACGCGCCGCCGCTTCAGGGCGCCCAGCGCGGCCTCCACGGCGGGCAGGAGCGGCGCGGCAACGATTGGGTCGGCGGCCCTCAGCTTGGACCGGGTGCGCTTCGCCAGGCTGAGCAGCTTGCCGAGCGGCGAGCGGGCGCGCCGGCGCTGCACCACCCACCCGATCGACGCGAGCACGCCGGCGCCGAGCAGCACCGCCGCGCCCTGCACGTAAGGCACGGCCGCGGGCGCGACGGGCGGGATCACCGCGTCCGGCACCTCGACCGTGATGCCGCCGTTCAGGCAGCTCGTCAGCTCCTGCGCCGTCTGGAGCCGCGAGCGCGCGAGCGGGAGGAGCCGGAGCGGAAGGCAGGGGGCCTCCACGCCCGCGAGCGCGCAGGCGGGCGCCGGATCCCCTGTCGCGATGGCGTGCACCTCGTGGGTCACGGGGTCGCGGCTCGTCACGTGGAAGCCGCCCTGCGCGAAGTCGACGAGCCCGCCGCTGTCGACCGAGGCGCCGCCGGGCGCGCCGGCCGGCCAGGTCGTCGTCGCCGCGTCGATGACCGAGCCGTCGGTCGAGCAGGCGAGCTTGCCGCGGAGGACGATCTCGCCGCCGGGCGCCACGTCGACGTGCTGCGCCACCCGATCGCGCCGGAGAGGGAAGGTCTGGGTCATGGGCTCGCCTCGAACATGCCTGCAGGTCGCCGCGCCCGCGGCGTCGTCGCCACGCGCCCGGCCCTCAGTGGAGGTGCGCCCGCGAGGCTGTCTCGAGCAGCATCGCGAGCACGAGCGGGTCGCCCAGGCCGTCCGAGGCGCCCGTGTGGCTGCGGAGGCGCGCGAGGCGGTCCGCGTCCTTCAGGAAGAGCGGCTCCTTCAGCGCGTCGGCGGCGGCGCGCAGGATGCCCTCCCGCTCGGCGAGCAGCGCGGCGGCCCGGCCGCGGTCGCCGAGCGCGATGTGCCGGGAGGCCTCGGACAGCGTCTCGCCCGCGGCGAAGCCCTGGATCGTGCGGGCCACCGACGGGTCGACGCTCGCCGCGCTGTCGGCGTCGCCGGCCGCGTACGCGACCTTGAGCGGCGCCTCGTCGACGACGTTCTTCCTGGCCACGCGGTCCTTGTACTTGAGCTCGATCGACGCGATCGTCCGCGCGTCCACGCCGGCCGGCAGGCCGAGCTTGAGGAGCAGCGCGTGGCTGTCGTCGCGCGAGAACGCCGGGATGAAGAACCGCATCCCGCCCTCGGCGTCGTCCTTGCGGTCCTGCTCGATGCGATCGCGCTTCCGCGCCTGCGCGTCCGCCGCGACCTCGATCTCCCGCACGCGCGCCGCCTCGGCGTCGCTCAGCCGGCGCGAGCCGTAGACCTGGAGCAGCTTCACGCCCGGCTTCAGCCGCACCCGGAGCTCGACCGCTGTCGCGACAGGATCGAGCCGCTTGTCGAGCTCCGTCGCGAGCGCCGGGGCGATCTGGTCGGGGTCGCGCAGGTAGTAGTAGCCGCCGGCCCCGTCGCTCGCGATGCCGCTCATCAGCGCGCCGTCGTAGTCGGCGCCGAGCCCGAAGGTGCTCGTCTGGACGCCGCCCTGGAAGGCGTCGAGCGCGAGCCGCGACAGCCGCTCCGAGCTCGTGATCCCGGCGTTCGCGCGCCCGTCGGAGAGCAGCAGCACGACCTTCACGGCGCCCTCCGGGNAGCAGCACGACCTTCACGGCGCCCTCCGGGATGCCCGGCTGGGCGGCCTGCGCGTAGCCGAGCTCGAGCCCGCGGCCGATGTTGGTGCCGCCGCCCTCCGCGATGCCGTCGATCGTGGCCTTGATCATCGCGCGCCGGGGCCCGACGGGCCCGTCGGGGATCCGGACCTGGGCGTCGCTCGAGAACGTGACCAGCGAGAAGTCGTCCCGCGCGTCGAGCCGGTCGACGAGCGCCCGCGCCGCGTCGCGCGCCCGCGCGATCGGCTCGCCCTGCATGGATCCGCTCACGTCGAGCACGAGGTGCACCGACAGGTGCGGCCGCGCCGCGGGCGCCTGCGCCGTCGAGCGGAGCGCGACGCGCACGTGCACAGGGCCGCCGCCGGGCGCGACCCTCGCGCGCTCGAGGTCCGTGCGCAGGGCGAGCGTCGCGCCCTTCGGGACGTCGATCGCGGGCGCGTAGCGGGCGCCGACG
>NZ_JEMA01000617.1 GCF_001589285.1 Sorangium cellulosum
GGCGCCGGTCTGGGCGGAGCTCGGCGCGCTCGTCGGGCCGGCGCGCGCGGCGCGGGCGCACGGGACGCCCGTCAACGGGCGCGCGTACTTCCTTGTCTTCTCGACGCCGGAGCGCGAGGGGCTGCTCCGGGTGTTCACGACCAAGCTGACCTACACGCCGGACGCGGCGGCCTGGGACAAGCTCCGCGCCGCCGGCGCGCCGATCACCGTCGACGTGATCAACGCGGTGTTCGAGACCAACCGCATCGTGCAGGGCGGCGGGCCGTTCACGGGCGCGCCGGTCACGTTCTCCGTCGCGCCCTGAGGACCACCGCCGCGCTCATCTTCCCGCGCGCGGCTCAGCGCGCGGGAAGATGAGCGCGTACGAGCCCGGCGCGGGGTTGAAGAGCACCGCCTTGTCCGGGTGCCCCTCCCTGTCGAAATGGGGATACCACGGCAGCGCCCGCCAGGACTCCGAGTCCCCGATGAACTCGCGCACGATGAGATCGAGCTCCACGTACTTCCCGCCGGTCGTCGCGGAGAGCTCCGGTCCGAAGCTCCAGCGCTCGCGCCCCGGTCGCGGGGCGACGTCGTTGTGCAGCGCCCCGCCGTAGGCGATCACCATCTTGCCCGCGGCGCCCTCGCGGCCGAGCAGCGCCTTCGCCTTGGCCGCGGTCAGGCGCGCGATCATCTCGAGCATGGCCGTCACCGCGTCCGGCCCCGCGCGCACGATGGCGTCGTACTCCTCGCAGGAGGGCACCAGCAGGTGGGGCGTGACGCCGAGCCGCTTCGCCTCGCCGCCGAGCGCGAGGAACTCGCCCTGGTTGCTCGCGGACTGGGCCTGGGTGACCGCCCTCTGCTCCCCCTCGACGCGCGCCACCTGCTCCTTGTCGCAGCGCGGATCCGCCGCCCAGAGCTCGACGATCAGGTCGGAGGCGCGGCCTGCGAGCGCGGGCAGGAAGAGCTCGGTGAAGCGCCGGGTCGCCGAGGGGACGCCCGCGGCGCCCTGCTGGGCGTGCGACTCGCCCACCGCGAGGACGCGCGGGCCGCTCCGGAGGACGTGGGAGAAGGCCTGGGCCGGGGTGTCGAACGCGAGGCAGCCCAGCGCGCCGCAGGGCGCCTGCGCCGGGGCGCCGGCGGCCTGCTGTGCGGGCGGTGGAGCCGCCGAGGGGGAGGTGGCCTCGACGGCGGCGGCGCTCGCGGGGGCAGGCGCGCCGGCGCCGGCCGGCGCATTGCCGCAGGCCGCGAGGAGGGTCGCGGCCGCCACGAAGGTTCGCGGGGTTCGCATCGGCGCATCTTACCGATCGTCGCTGTCGCCTGTGCGCCGCGCCGCCCCGGAGCAGCCGAGCGGCTCCGGGACCCGCGCCGCGGCGAGGCCCGCCGGCCCCGGAGGGCTACCAGCGGCCGTGGCGCTGACCCATGTAGCGCTCGACGGAGAGGGGGATCTTCATCATGACCATGAGGACGGGCGGGCGGACGGAGCACGAGGCGAGCGCAGCGCACCTGGAGTCCGCGATCACCAACAGCCTGGAGCAGGTCCGCGACATCCTGTGCGGCGCCCAGCTCCGGGAGCTCGCTCGACGGCTCTCGCACACGGACGCCCAGCTCGCCGTCCAGGCGGAGGAGCTCCGGAGCGAGGCGCGACGGCGCCTGGACGTGCTCGAGGCGCACACGCGGAAGGAGATCGAGGCGCTCAGCGCGACGCTCGAGGCCCAGCGCGCGGCGAGCGCCTGCACGCTCGGCAACGTCGCGCGCGAGTCGCGGGACGCGATCGCGTCGTTCGAGCAGCGGATCCAGCGGCTGGAAGATCTCGTGACGCGCACGCACCGCGAGCTCAGGCAGCAGCTCCTGGAGCAGTCCAAGTCGTTCATCGACGAGACGCGGCGCACGCGCGACGAGCTGAGCGCCACGCTCGAGCGCGAGCTCGCCGCCTGGGCCGACAGCACCGACGCGGCCCTGCCGGACGCGCCGGCGCGCGAGGGGGCCGCGGCGTCGGAGCGGTACCCGACGACGGAGCACCGCTCGGACGAGGCCGCCTGAGGCGTCCGCGCCGCTCGCCGGAGCGGCGCGGACGAGGAGGCCCGGAGACGACCGATGGGACAGCCGAGAGCGCGTCGCGGGACGCCCCCGCCCTCCATGACGCTCGACGACCTCCGCCCCCTGCTCGTGGGCCCCGAGCAGCGCCGGATCCGGCGGATCGAGGAGCGGCTGGACCACTCCATGACCGAGATGGTCGCGGAGGTGCTGCCGCAAGCCGTGATCGAGAGCCGCAAGCGGGGCGAGGCGCTCTCGTGGGCGATGGATCCGATCCTCACCGCCGCGATCCACGAGAGCGTGCGCCGGGACCCGGGGGCGTTCGCGGACGCGATCTCCCCCGCCATGGGGCCGGCCATCCGCAAGGCCGTGGCCAGCGCGCTCCAGGCGATGCTCCAGCGCCTCAACGAGGTGCTCGCCCGCAGCCTGTCCTGGGAGAGCGTGCGCTGGCGCCTCGAGGCGCGGCGCACGGGGCGCCCCCTCGCCGAGGTGATGCTGCTCCGATCGATGGTCTACCGGACCGAGCAGCTCTTCCTGGTCCACCGCGGGACGGGGATCGTCCTCGAGCACGCGAGCGTCGATGACATCCCCTTCAGGGATCCCGATCAGGTCTCGGCGATGCTCACCGCCATCGACGCGTTCGCTCACGACGCGTTTCGCACCGACGCGCGGCTGGAGCGCTTCCGCGTGGGCGATCTCACGGGGTGGGTCGAGCACGGCCCGTCGGCGCTCCTCGTCGCGATCGTGCGCGGCGCGGCGCCGCCCGACTACGAGCTCGCCCTGCGCGAGACGCTGGAGCACGTTCATCTCACCTACGGCGCCGAGCTCTCCGAGTTCCGCGGCGACCGGGCGCCGTTCTCCGGCTCCCGCGCGCAGCTCTCTCGCTGCCTGCGCGAGCAACGCAGGTCGGACCCGCGCGAGGGCCGTGCCGCCCTCTGGGCGGCCGCCCTGCTGGTCGCGATCGCCGCGACGGTTCTCGTCCTCTGGTTCCGCGCCTCGTGGCGGGACGAGCGCCGCTTCGCGGACTACGCCGAGGCGCTGCGGCGCGAGCCCGGCCTGCTGGTGACCGCGGCCGAGCGGCGCGGGGGAGAGTACGTGTTCGCGGGCCTGCGAGACCCGCTCGCCGCCGATCCGAGGGCCGTGATCGAGCGCGGCGGCCCCGCGCGCGCGGCGGTCACGCTGCGCTTCGAGCCGTTCTATTCTCTCGATCCGCGGATCGTCGAGCGCCGGGTGGAGCAGGCGCTGCAGCCGCCGCCGGGGGTCTCCCTGGCGCTCCGCGACGGCGTGCTCGCGGCGAGCGGGATCGCGCCCGAGCGCTGGATCGAGCGCGCGCGGTGGTCGGCGGCGGTGCTCCCCGGCGTCGCGCGGTTCGACGGCGATCGCCTCGTCGCGCAGGAGTCGATCGACGGCGCGCGCGCCGCGGCGAGGGCCCTCGGGCAGATCGAGCTCCACTTCGACCGGGGCGCTGCCCGGCTCGACGCCGAGCAGCGCGCGCGCGTCGAGGAGGTCGCGGCCGCAGCGCAGCGGCTGCTCGCGCTCGCGCGCGAGGCAGGCATGACCGCCGAGATCCGCGTGATCGGCTACGCGGATCCGGTCGGCTCGGAGGCGTCGAACCGAGCGCTCAGCCTGGCCCGCGCGGAGCACGTCACGGCCGAGCTCGTCGCGCGCGGCGTCCCGCCGGACCGGCTGCGCGCGAGCGGCGCGGGCCTGCGGCGCGAGCTCTTCCCCCCGTCCTGCTCGAGCGGGGCGGCCCGGACCGGGTGCGCCCCCGGCGCGGACGCGCGGCGCGCGCGCAGCGTGATCTTCCTTGTCGACCTGCGCGCGGCGAGCAAGGAGTGAGCCATGGGGGAGAGACGCAAGGTCTGCGTGCTGGGGGCCACCGGGGTCGGCAAGACCAGCCTCGTCGCCCGCTTCGCGCGCAGCATCTTCTCCGAGTGTTACCGGACGACCATCGGCGTGACGATCGAGACGCGGCGCGTGAGGTTCGATGACCGCGAGCTCGATCTCATCCTCTGGGACCTGAGCGGAGAGGACGAGTTCCAGGACGTCCAGATATCGTATGTGCGCGGCTCCGCGGGCTTCCTCATCGTCATCGACGGCACGCGGCGCGCCACGGTGGAGACGGGGCTCCGCCTCCACGCCGCCGCGCGGGGGATCGCGGGGGAGCTCCCGTCCGTCATCGCCCTGAACAAGGCCGATCTCACGGCCGCGTGGGAGATCGACGAGGCCGCCGAGGCCCGCCTGAGGAGGGCGGGGCTCCTGGTCACCAGGACGAGCGCCAGGACGGGCGCCGGGGTCGAGGGCGCGTTCTGCGCGCTCGCGCGCGCGATGCTGGCGAGCGAGGTGCCCTTGTGGCGGGGGTGACGGCCGTGGACGCCTCGCTGCTGGCGGCGCTCGACAAGCTCGTGCTCGAGCGTCTGGACGACGGCGCCTTCGTCGTCCGCGGCCAGCCGCCGCCGTGGTTCCTCCGGCTCGGGATCCCGCCGCCGCGGCGCGAGGCGCCGCTCCCGATCGACAGCGCGCTGCCGTTCCTGGAGGTGTTCCTCCCCGAGGCGGAGCGGGCCTGGCCCACGGAAGGGCGGATCGCGCAGTCCGACTCCTGGACGCAGATGACCGACGACGGCGAGGCGCTGCACCTCGAGGCGACGGCGCTCCGCGTGGGCTCGTCGCGGCTGCTCGTGGTCACCCGGAGCGACGCGCTGCTCCACGAGCGCCGCCGCGTCCTCCAGCGGGCGCGCGAGCTGCGCCTCCTGCACGAGGCGCTGTCGCGCGAGGTCGAGCGAAAGGACGTCCTGGTCCACTGCATCGTCCATGATCTCTCCGGCCCGCTGAACAGCCTCCTCGGCGCCCTGTCCCTGTTGCAGGAGCAGCCGCTCCCGGAGAGGAGCGGCGCGCTCGCCGGCGTCGCGCTGAAGGCCGCCCTGCGGCAGCGCGAGCTCATCCGGGAGATCCTCGACACCTTCGCCGCCGAGGGGGCCGCGCTCGACGCCGCTTCCGGCGACCTCGCCGAGGTGGCGGATCTGCGCGTCACCGTCGCGCAGGTCGTCGAGGCGCTCCTGCCCATGGCGTGCAGCCGGGGGGTTCGCCTGGAGGGACCGCCGGCGCTCGTCGACGGACCGCCGTGGAGCGTCGTCGGCGAGGAGCGCAGGCTCGCGCGCGTGATCTCCAACCTCGTCGAGAACGCGCTCCGCTTCACGGCTGCGCGCGGGGCGGTGCGGGTCCTCGTGCACGACGAGCCCGGATGGGCGCGCGTGGCGGTGGAGGACGAGGGGCCGGGCGTCTCGCCCTCCATCGCGCCGCACCTGTTCCAGAAGTTCGCGCACGGCCGCGACCCGGGGGCGGGCAGCGGCCTCGGGCTCTACGGCGCCCGGATCGCGGTGGAGCGGTGGGGCGGGGCGATCGGCCACGAGCCGCGGCCGGAAGGTGGGGCGCGGTTCTGGCTCCGGTTGCGCCGCGCCGGCGCGGCAGGTGGGGCGAGGGGCGCAGGGACGCACGGAGAGGCGCAAAGGGAGTGAAGCCATGGCCAAGCTCTTGCTGGTCGACGATGATTCGGGGACGCTCGCGTGGATGGCCGAGGCGCTGGACGGCGCGGCGTACGACGTCCGGACGGTGAGCAGCGGGAGCGCGGCGCTGGAGCTGCTGAGGACCTGGACGCCGGACCTCATCGTCACCGACTTCCTGATGCCCGAGATGGACGGCTTCGCCTTCACCCGCCTGGTGCAGTCGCGCGAGCGGGTGCCCGTGATGCTCGTCTCGGTCGTGAACAAGCCGGCGGAGGCCATCCTGCGCGGGGTGGCCGGCTACGTGCGGAAGCCCGTCACCGCGGCGGAGCTCCGCGCCGCCGTCGCGCGGGTGCTCGGCGCCGTCGAGGGGGTCGCCATCCTCGTCGTGGACGACGACGCGGACATCCGGGAGTGCTACCGGATGATCCTCGAGCCGCGCTTCACGGTGCTCGAGGCCGAGAACGGGCGTGACGCCCTGGCGCTGCTCGCGCGCGAGGCCGTGGCGCTGGCCATCGTGGACGTCCACATGCCCATCATGAACGGGGTGGAGCTCCTCCGCGCGATGCGCGACGACCCGAGGTTCTGCACGATCCCGGTCGTGGTGCAGACGAGCGATCGGGCGGCCGCGCGCGCCCCCGTCTGGACCGACCTGCACGTGGCGCAGACGATCCTGAAGGACGAGTTCATGGACTGGCTCATGACCCAGATCGACGCGCATCTCGCGCCGGCGCCGCCGCGCGAGGCCGAGCGCGCGTGGTCGTCCGCGAGCCGATGACCAGCGCTGGGAGGGCCGAGGTACGGAGGGAGGGAGGAGGCGAGGCTCTCGCGCTCACGCGCCGCGCGCGTCCGGCGCGGCGCCGCGGGCGCTCAGCCGGGCGTCCACTGCGGGTTCGCCGTGAACAGGCCGGATCCCACGCTGATGTCGTAGGCCAGGAACAGGCCGAAGCCCACGCTGAGGAGGCCCGCGACCGCGGCGAGCGCGTGGTGCATCCCGCCGAAGCGCGCGCGCGTGAACGCAAACGGCACCGCGAGGGCCCCGGTGATCAGCATCATCCCGGCGACCGTGCCCACGCCGAACAGCGCGATGTAGCCGACGCCCCACCGCGGGTCGCGCACCGTGGTGAGCACGAGGAGCGCCACGGCGGCCGAGCCCGCGAGCCCGTGGACCACGCCGATGAGCAGCGGCCGGAGGCTCAGGTAGACGCGCGACTTCCCGAACACGCGGTCCGCCCAGCCGAGGTCGTGCCGGTGTCCGTCGTGCTGCTCCGCGGCCTGCGCCGGCGGCTCGCCCCGCCGGACCGCCCGGTAGATCCGCGTGAGGTGGTACCCCCCGAGGCCGATGAGCATCAGCGCGACAGCGAGCTCCATCGCCAGACCGACGTGCGGCGGCACCACCAGCCCGAACAGCAGGATGGCGCCGCCGATCACCATCAGCGTGAGCGTGTGGCCGAGTCCCCACATCGCGCCGATCAGCAGCGCCACGCCCAGGCTCCGCACCCGGCTCACCACCGTCGCCACCGCGATCACGTGGTCCGCGTCGGTCGCATGGCGCATGCCGAGAGAGAACCCGAGGAGCAGCAGCGGAAATGCCGAGGCGATCATGCCCCGTCTCGTAGCACGGACCACGCGCTCCGTGCTACGCCGCACACGGCGCCGACAACCGCGGCCCGAGCCCTCCGGATCGGCCGGGCGCTGCCGACCGTCGCCCGCGGGCTCAGCTCGAGAGATCGCTGGCGAGCTCACCGCGACAATCCGGAGACATCCGATCAGCGCGGTTGTGAAGGCGCGCTCATCCGTGACAGCGACTGCGACTCACGATCGCGTCTTCGACGCGCGCTCCTTCCAGCGCGCGTCGAGGAATACAGACTCCTTGCAACAGCGCCAGAAAACGACGGCGCTGCTCAGCCCAGCATGTCAGTTCGCGTTGTCTCGACTCAACGCGTCGATGGCTTGCTGCATCCAGACCGCATCCTCTTCAGCCTGCTTCAACCCATGCATCATCTGCGCGCGCAGCGTCCCCGAGGTCTCGCGGATCCCGCGCCGAAACACGTCTGCTGCGCGCTCGTGGACGACCTTGAGCCAAGGGGCCAGGAGGCGCCTGTCGAGCGGTCCGGGAGCGTCCAGGACGGTGATGCAGGCCTCGATGGCCTCGCGCATGGCACGGGATTCGAGCGCGTCGGCGAAGGCGGAGAACTGGAGAAGCGACTCTCGCAGCGCGGAGCGACCGGTCGATGAGACTCTCTCTGTCATGGCCGTGCTCAGCGTACCACCTGGCCGAGGCCTCCGCCCGTGCGCGCGCCGCGATTGCGGTCAACGCAGGTGGGATCGCCCCGCCGTCTCCAGCAACATCGCGAGCACGAGCGGATCGCCGAGCCCTTGCTCTGCGCCGATGTGCGCGCGGAGGCGCGTCAGGCGTGCAGCGTCCTCCAGGAACAGCGGCTCGCCCAGCCGGGCCGCGGCCTCGTGGAGGATGCCCTCGCGCTCGGCGAGGAGCGCCGCGGCGCCGCCGCGGTCGCCGCGTCCGACGCGGGCAGCGGCCTCGGCGAGCGACTCGCCCGCGGCGAAGCCCTGGAGAGTCCGGGCCACCGAGGCGTCGACGGACGCGGCGCTCGCCGCGTCGTTGTCGGCATAGCGCACCTCGATCGGGATCTCCTCGATCACGTTCTTCCTGGAGAGGCGGTCCTTGTACCTGAGCTCGACGCTCGCGACGGCGCGCTCCCCTGCGCCCGGGCCGGCGCTCAGCTTGAGCAGCAGGGCGTGCCGGTCATCCCGCGCGAACATCGGCATGAAGAAGCGCATGCCGCCCGCGGCGTCCTCGCGGCGATCGGCCGCGATCCGGTCCCGCGACAGCGCGGCGACGTCCGCCGCGATCTCCTGGGCGCGCACCCGGGAGGCCTCGGCGTCGCTCAGCCGGCGCGAGCCGTAGACGCGGAGCAGATCGACGTCGCGCTTCAGGCGCACGCGCACCTCGACCGCTGTCGCGACCGGATCGAGGCGCCTGTCGAGCTCGGCCGAGAGCGCCGGCGCGATCTGCTCGGGGTCGCGCAGGTAGTAGTAGCCCCCGGCCCCGTCGCTCGCGATCGCGCTCATGAGCTGGCTGTCGTAGTCGTCGCCCAGCCCGAGCGCGCTCGTCTGGACGCCGCGCTGGAAGGCGTCGAGCGCGAGCCGCGCGAGCCGATCGCCGCGGGTGAGGCCGCTCGTGGCGCGGCCGTCGGAGACGAGCAGCACCACGCGCACGGCGTCCTCGGGGATGCCCGGCCGGCTCGCCTGCGCGTAGCCCAGCGAGAGCCCGTCGCCGATGTTCGTGCCGCCGCCCTCGCGGATCTCGCCGATGGCGCGGCGGATCGCCGCGCGGCGCGGACCCACGGGGCCGTCCTCGATCATCACGTCGGCGCCGGTGGAGAACGTGGTGAGCGAGAAGTCGTCCGTGGGCGCGAGGCGGTCGACGAGCGCCTGCGCCGCGCGGCGGGCGCTGTCGATCGGCGCGCCGGCCATGGAGCCGCTCGTGTCGAGGACGAGGTGCACCGAGAGGTGCGGCCGCGCGGGCGCCGCCGCCGCCGCGGAGCGGAGCGCGAGGCGCAGGTGGAAGGCGCCCCCGCCCGGCGCGAGCGCGGCGCGCTCCAGGTCGGCGCGCAGGCCGAGCGCCTTGCCGGGATCGATCGGGATCTCGGGCGCGTAGCGGGCGCCGACGTCGCCGACGAGCGCGCGCTCCCCCGCGGGCACGATGCCGCGGGCGACGGCGGCCTCGAACGCGGCGAGGTGGCCGCCCCCGGGCCGGTAGGTGGTGGCGAAGCGGCCGTTCGGATCGAGGCGGGCCTCGGGCTCGGGGGCGTAGGCGTGGGCGGCGGCGCCCGGCGCGGCGATCGTTGCGGCCCCGCCGAGGCGCCCTCGCCCGCTGCCGAACCCCTGGCCTGACCCTGCGCCGGCGCCGTGGCCGAGGGTCCCGATCGCGCTGAGCCCCAGCCCCCCGCCGCCGCCGGCGTCGCCGGCGCCGTTCAACGAGAGGCCCGCGCCGCCCGCGGAAGGCGCCGGGCTGTCGAGCCCCCACGGTGCGGCGGGCGCGCCCGGATCGCCGCCGCTTCCCTGGTTGAGCAGCCCGATCATGCCGAACTCGGCGGCGTCGCGCAGCCGCTGCTGCGTCGTCACGTGCGGATCGGGGCTGTCGCTCGGGCCCCGGACCCCCCACCGGTTTCCGCGCGCCACCGCGCCGGCGGTCGCGTCGCCCATCGATCCTTCCTCGCCCCGCGCCCGCGTCCCGGTGCCGCCCTCCTTCGCGTCCGCGCTCTGCTCGCCCTCCTGCTCGAGCGACGCGCGCAGCTCGCGCTCGTCCGCGGCGGCGAGGTACTGCTGCACGAGCGCGATCCGGTCGGCGCTCATCTCGGAGGACGGGCCGACGGGCGGCGGCGCCCAGCGCGCGAGCGCGCCGAGGAGCCCGAGGTGCAGGACCGCCGAGGCGGCGTGCAGGGCGAGGCTCTTCCGGCTCACGAGCGAGCGGCGCACGCGCTCGCCCGCGGCGACGTCCGCGCCGACCTGGATCCGCACGCCCGCGAGCTCGACGTCGACGCGGGCGTGCGCGGGGAGGGGAACGAGCACCGCGCCGGGGATGTCCGCGCGCGCCGCGCCGGCGTGCCGCGCGCGCGCCTCGGCGGCGGTCAGGGGCGCGCCGTCCAGCGTGAGCGTCCCGGTCGCGGCGCCGAGCAGGAGGAAGCGGACGCGCCCCGCGCGGTCGACCTCGAGGAGCGGCGCGCGGCGCGCGCCGAGCACGCGCTCGGGGAGGAAGCAGTCGCACGGGCGACCGTCGCCGCGCTGCTCGCCGACGTCGAGCGCGCGCGGCGGCGTCAGGTGCTGGACGAAGAGGACGGTCGCGCCCCACGAGATGAGGATCTCCACCGAGCGAACCGCCGTCTCGGCCGCGTCGCCGGCGGTCGCCGCGTCGGGTCGCCCTGGAGCGGTGGTGATCGCGTCGGCCGTGGCCGCGGCGCCGTCGGCGGCGTCCGTCGTGTTCGCGCTGGGCATGGAACTCCCCTGTGCGCCGCGCGGAGCGGCGCGCTCATGTCGCCAGAAATCCGGCAGAGGGCGCGCCGATGTGCGCCCTCGCGGCGAGGCGCTCGGGCCGCGCCGGCCGGCTGTCCCTCGCCCCGTGAGAGACACCGGCTCCGCGGCGAGGTTCCGGCGGTCAGGGCTCCGAGATGCGCGCCGGTGGAGCGGCGTCAGCAGCACCGCCGCAGGGGGGAGCTACGTCGGCGCGGGGCCAGCTCGCCCGTTCGACCTCCGCCGCCTCCGCCACAGCGCCGTCACCCCGACAAGCGCCGCCCCCAGCGTCGCCCCCTCGCCGCGATCGCCGCCCGTCCCGCCCCGCGGCTCTCCCCCCGGCGTCGCGCAGGAGCAGCCGCCGCTCGGCCGCAGGAGCGCCGTCTCCTGCTGCGGCGCCTCGCACATGTCCACGGTGAGCGGCCGCGCCGCCCTCCTCTTGCCCCCCTGCTCCAGCGGCGTCCCGAGGTTCCCCGTGTTCCGGTTGTCGTGGTGGAAGCTCTCCCACGCGACGAGCGCGTCCGTCGTCGCCTCGGTGTGCCAGGCGAAGAGCCACCCGTCGCGCGTGCCCACCGCGATCTCGAGCCGCCCGTCGCCGTCGATGTCGCCCACCGCGGGCGTCGTCGAGATCGACTGGCCCGTGAACTTCGGGAACCCGCGCGGCTCCCGGCCGCACCCGTCGAGGGCGTGCAGGAAGTAGCCGCTCGATCCCGTCAGCACCTCGGGGTAGTCGTCGCCGTTCAGGTCGACGACCGCCTGGCTGTTCCCGATCGTGTGGTCCTCGAGGACGAACGGGGCGCGCGGCAGCATCGCCCCCGACTTCCCGCTCCAGACCCCGAGCAGGTGAGGCCCGTGGCGCCCCGCGCCGCGCGCGCCCGTGAGGGTCGCCGCCTCCGCCTCCGAGGCGCCCGCGGCGATGACGTCCAGCGTGCCGTCCTGATCGATGTCACCGAGCGCAGGCTGCGAGAACAGCGGGAGCATCGCCCGGGCCCCCGCGGCGGGCGAGAGGGGTCCGAACCTCGGATCGAGCCCGGCCTGGGCGCCCCCCTGCGCCGGCGGCAGCGCGCCCGCGGGCGTCGCCAGCAGATCCGCCTGCGCGCCGGGCGACGCCGGGAGCAGGAGCGGCGGCGCCCCGTTGCCCTGCACGACGGCCGCGAGCGCGCCGTCGATCTCCCCGACGACGCCCGACGCCGCGATCCCCTCCGCCACGAGCGGGGCCAGCGCGAGCGACGGCATCGTCACGGGCCAGCCCGCGAGCACGGGCCCGGACGGCGCGGCCGTGCCGCGCGCGTCGAGCACGTAGACCGCCCCGGCCTGGCCGTCCTTGCCGAGCTTCTCGCTCGATCCGACGAGCAGATCCGGGAGCCCGTCGCCGTTGAAGTCCGCGACGGCGGGCGTCGCGAGGACGCGGCTCCGCGCCGGCTCCGGGGCGAGCGGGCCCGTGTAGTGCACCTCTACCGGCCAGCCGCGCAGCGGCGCGCCGCCGTCGTCGAACGCGTGGACCCGGCCGTCGAACGCCGCCTGGATCACGTCGAGCCGGCCGTCGCCGTCGAGGTCCGCGAGGACGGGCGAGGCGAAGGCCCCCCGCGCGATCCGCGCGCTCGCGGACATGCACGGCGCGCTCGGCGGCGCCCCGGGATCGAGGGGGCAGGAGGGGATCTCGGGCAGCCGCACCGGCCATCCATCCCTGATCTCGCCGTCGGCGCCGACGACGTAGATCGTGCCCGGCCAGGTGGAGATCGCGATCTCCTGCGCGCCGTCGCCGTCGAGATCCGCGATCGCTGGCGCGCCAAGGATCGGCTCGCGGCCGAGCTCCAGGTCCACCTCGCGGTACGCCGGGGCGTCGCGGTAGACGGGCGCGGCCGAGGGCGGCGCTGGCTTGGCCAGGCCGTCGGTGAGGCGCGTATGGAACGGGAACCCGCGCAGGTCCGTCGGTCCCTTCGGCGTCATCTTCAGCACGTGCAGCGCGCCGCCGGCGGTCGGATAGACGAGCTCGCGGACGCCGTCGCCGTCGATGTCCGCCATCTTCGGGCTGCCCTCGCCGCTGTCGCCGATGGGAACGGGGAACCCCTCGACCAGCGTCGGATCGCTGTCGACGTGGTAGGTGCGCCGCGCCTCGACCTCGACCTTGCCGATGGCGCCCCCGTAGTGGGCGACCGCGTGGACGCGCACCGTGATCGCGCGGTCGTTCTCCCCGTGGGGGCTGTCGGGGTCGCGCGTGTGGGACGCGGCGATCGTGCGCACGTCGAGCGAGGCGAGCGGGCCCTCGCTGCCGGTGACCACCGCCGGCGCGACGTTCTCCTCGCGGTGGATCTCCTTGAAATCCGCGTCGCGCGGCTGCGCGCCCGAGGCCCACGCGACCGTGTAGTCGTAGGTCCTCGCCCGCTTCGCCGAGATGGTCCCCTCGATGGGCACCGGCCCCTGGACCTGGTCCTTGTAGAGGACCTCGAACCACAGCGGCGACGTGAGGTCGATCGCGGGCGGCACGCGCCCGCCGCGGAGCGCCTCGACGGCGCGGTTCGCGTTGACGCGGCCGTAGCCGAACCGCTGATCGAACCCCGGCTGCGACCAGCGGTACGGCGAGTCCGGCTCCCGCGACTCCGGCACGTCGACGTCGTCGGCGCTCGCGATGAGCAGCCCCTTCACCTCCCCCGGGGCCAGGGTCACGCCGCGCTCCTGGGCGGCGGCGTAGAGCAGCCCCGCGACGCCGGCGAGCCCGGCGGTCGCGTCGCTGGCGCAGCCGTCGCTCGGCACGGCGAGCAGGTTGTTGCCGCCGAAGCTCGAGCACGGCGAGGCGTCGAGGAACGTTGTCGACGTCGTGATGGTCTGGCCGTCGTAGCGGACGGCGCTCACCGGCAGCGCGTGGTTGCTCGTCGCGGGCACGCTGTGGTGGCGCGAGCCCTGGTCGCCCATCGACGCGACGACGAGCGTCCCTTTCGCGTGGGCGTGGTCGAGCGCCGCCTGGAGGAACCGGGTGCTGTCGATCGCGGTCACCGGGCACTGCACGACGTCGGCGCGGCGGTCGGCCGCGTAGAGGAGCGCCTTCGCCAGGTCCTGCGCGTCCGCGACGTGGCTGTCGCCGACGCGCAGCGGGATGATCCTGCAGCGGGGGCAGGCGCCCGCGCCGCCGAGCCGGTTGTTCGTCTGCGCCGCCGCTGTCTTCGCGCCCTCGGTGCCGTGGCCGTTTCGGGTGTCGTCGAACGGATCGTTGTCGTTCTTGAAGAAATCCCAGCCCGCGATGTCGTCCACGTAGCCGTTCCGATCGTCGTCGGCCCCGTCCGAGAAGTGCAGGAGGAGGTCCCCGGCGTCGAGCCGGCCGTTCCCGTTCCTGTCGCCCCTCGGCCGCCCCTCCGACGGCTCGGGCCTGAGCGCCGGCGTGTCCCTGTAGTCCGACACGGAGAGGATCCCGTCGCCGTTGCAGTCGAAGCCGGCGAGCTCGCCGTCGCCGCCGCACGGCGACCCGTCCGCGCGCCGCGGCTTGTGCGGCGCGAGCTCGCCCGGGTTGAGCCACACCTTCTCGAGCAGATCCCCGTCTCCCCAGAGGATCCCCGAGTCGGTGACAGCGATCCTGACGCGAGGGTCCCCTTGCGTGAGCCGCCAGGCGAGGTCGATCGACATGCCGGCGGCGGACTCCTCCGGACGGGGGTGGAAGCGCCCGCTCGGGGTCGGGAGGAAGGAGTAGAAGCTCCACTGCCCGCTCTGCGTGGCCGAGAGGCCGTAGTCGGGGTCGCTCGGCCAGCTGTCCCGATCGGCCATGTCCGACGCGTCGGCCGAGGTGGGCGGCGGCCAGCCGCCGGAGGCGTCGGATGGAACCAGCGCGCCCGCCGCGGCGCCGCCGAGCGCCCCCAGGAAAGCAAGCGAGGGAAAGCGGGCGCGGCGCATGCCGAGACCCTACCATCGGTCCGTGCGCGCGAGGCAACCGGCGCTTTCAGCAGGAAATCGCCGCCTTCGTCGCGCCGCGCGCGCCCGGATCGCGGAGGTCTCCGCGCCGCGATCGACAGGGCGCGCCTCCGCTCGGGCGCGCCGGCGCGGCGGCGTCGATCAGGGCGCGCAGATCGCCGGGGTGGGGTGCTCGGCGCAGTACGCCGGGTCATCCGGCGGACCGATGCGCAGCACGACGTCCTGCGACTCGAGGCGCGGCCGCGCGCCGCAGACAGCGGGCGACGTCGCCGGCTCCGACGGCGCGCACACGCCGGCCTCGTTGGGCACGGTCCAGGCCTGGCCGGTGCCGTAGATGAGGTTGAGCGCGTAGCGCCCCTCGGGCAGGCAGCCGTACACGATCTCGATTGCGCGCCCGAACTGCCGCGAGAGCGCCTCCTCGACCCCGGCGACGTCCCCCGCGGCGATGATGTCGTTGCCCTCGCCGTCCTGCGCGCGGCTGATCACCAGGACGCCCCCCTGCGCCGGATCCGTCGGGTGCATGCACAGCGCGGCGGGCCGGACGCCGATGACGGCGCTCTCCTTCGGCTCGAGCGGCTCCGCGCCGAGCGTGGCCGTCGTCACGAGGTCCTCGTAGATCGTGAGCCCCTGGATGAGCACCGCGGGCGCGGCCTGGCCGACCAGCCTGTCGTCGCCCTCGAGCTTCGAGAACACCGACATCGGGAAGAGCGCCGGGATCAGCGCCGAGTCCGGGACGTGATCCTCCCCGTCGATCGCGCCGTCGCCGTTCACGTCCTGCCGCGCGTACGCGAGGGTCGGCGCGGCCTCGCCGCCCACCGGCAGCGAGAGCGGGGGCGCCGCCGCGCTCGCGACCTCCTTCCGGGGCACCCCCGCGGCGAGCTGCAGGCGCAGGAGCGACGCCTCGGTGCCCGCGGGGTTCGCCGGGCTGAACACGTCGAGCAGGAAGTCCGACGCCATGACCACCTCCCCCGCGCTCTGCGCGACGCCGGACGGGGGCGCGAGCACCTCGGCGACGTGGAAGACCGGCCGCTCCAGCGGCAGCGGCAGGCCGAGGGTGACAGCGATGCCGCTGACGCGCGCGCCCATCGCGGGGATGGGCGCGGCCAGCGTGACCTCGCGGTAGCGCGGGGCCGCGCCGCCGAGCACCTCGGCCGCGTTCTCGATCGCGCCGCCGGCCACGTCGCCCCGGCTCGGCAGGTTGGCGATGCTGAAGGTGGGATCGAAATTTCCATCGTGGTCGTAAAAACCGCGGATCTGGTAGGTGCCGGCGGGCAGCGGCGACATCCTCCACGTGGCGCTCACGGTGACGGGCGGGTCGTCCGGCGCGGGGCAGCGGAGCGCGCCGTCGGGGGCGACGTCGAGCGCCGCGCCCAGGCCGCCGAACAGCTCGTCGCCGGGGATCACGTCGATGCTCGCGGCGGAGGTGCCGAGCCCCTCGGGCGGCGGCAGGAGGCGCGTGTCGAAGCCGAGCACGATCGCGGCCCCGACGACGCGGCCGTCCTTCGTGCAGGGCCGGGGGCCGGAGTACGTCAGCGTGCCGTCGAGCACCCCGGCGGGGCCGCTCTGTTCCGGCAGCGGGATGAAGACGTCCACCTCCTCGCAGCCCGGGAGGGTCGCGAGGAGTGCGCCGAGCAGGAGGAGGCCGGTGCGGAGGCTGGGTCCGAGCATGGAGGTGCCTAGAGGGAGTACCGGAAGAAGCCCATGAAGCGCCGTCCGATGCGGTTGCCGAACGGGTGCATCTGCAGCGGCTGATCGCCGATCCCGTCGAGCGCGTTGAAGACGGTCGCGGAGATCTCGGCGCGGTTGTCCAGGAAGCGGTAGCCGAGGCGCGCGTTGAGCAGCGTGTACGCGGGCAGCGGGTAGATGTTGGTCGCGATGACCGTCCCCATCGGGACCTGCTCGGCCCACTCCTGCGACGACTGGTAGTGGAACGTGACCTCGCCGTCGACGCCGACAGGCGTGCGGACCTGGACCCCCGCGTTCACCTTGTGCTGGCTGGTGCGCCCGTCCTCGAGGGCGTTGCACCCGTCGGGGCGCTGCTGCTCCGACAGGTTGAGCGCGTAGTTCGCGAAGATGTCGAGCCCCTCGACCGGGTAGACGCGGCCGCCGAGCTCGCCGCCGACGACGTGGTAGACGTCGCACTGGTTCTCGAAGCCGCCGAGGCCTGAGGTGTAGCGCCCCGTCTCCGGGTTCAGCCCCCCGACCCCCTGCGCGCGCTGCGAGAGCGTCGTGCGCTGCGGCTCGGAGAGCACGATGAGGTCGCTCACGCGGTTGTAGTACGCGGTGACCTCGAACTCGAAGTAGTCGCTCTGCTGGTTCAGGTAGCTCGCCTCGGCGGTGATGATCTGCTCCGGATCGATGATGACGCCGGACCGCACCGGCGGCCTCGTGGTCGAGAGCATCTCGAGGCCGGGGAGCGCGAGCTGGATCGGCAGGTCGACGTACGCCTCGAGCGCCGTGGGCGAGCGGAACGCGGTCGAGCCGGAGAGGCGGATCGCCTGGCGATCGGTCGGCTTGACGATGACGGAGCCGCGCGGCGACGGGATGAGCCGCTCCAGGTAAGGCACGTAGTCGAGCCGCCCCGACGCGACGAGCGTGACGCGCTCCCCGAGCCTCATCGAGTCCTGGAGGAACACCGAGCCGTGGTGCTCGATCGGCATGTCGTCGTCGAGGTAGCTCCACGCGGTCGCCTTGAGCCGGTAGCCGAGGCCGATGTGGAGGTCGTGCACCACGGACGCGGGCGCCCGGAGCGTCTTCACGAACTCGAGCTCGGCGTTCGCGACGTGCTGCTGCGGCCGCCCCGCGTACAGGGTGTGCCCGAGGTACGCGGCGTTGAGCAGCGAGTACCCGTCGAGGTTCGCGTAGTACGCCCGCGCGTTGACGTTCTCGCTGCGGTACGCGACAGCGACGTCGGCGTTCGTGACCTCCAGGTTGTAGTCGTTGAACGGGCCGATCCCGTAGACGTCGAGCTCGCTCCTCGCGTAGCCGGCGCCCACGTCGAGCGCGCGGCGCGGCCCGAGCCGCTGCGACGCCCGGAGGTCGATCCGGACGTTCTGCGCGCCGAGATCCTGGCTCTGGCCGCTCGTCTCGAGGTCGATGCGGTCGTCCGCGACCTCGCGCGTCCACCGCGGGTAGCGCGTGTAGCCCGCGGACAGGCGGTACGCGAAGTCTCCTTCCCGCGCGGAGGCCCACACCGAGCCGTAGCCCTGCTGGTGGTCGCCGTAGCCCGCGCGGAAGCCGCTCTTCCCGGCGCCGGGCTCGATCGTGATGATGTTGACGATGCCGGCGAAGGCGTCGGCGCCGTAGAGCGCGGAGCCCGGGCCGCGCACCACCTCGATGCGCTCGATCTGGTCGACGTCGATCGAGAGCGCCTCCCAGAAGGTCGAGCCGAGCACGTCGTTCTTGACCGTGCGCCCGTTCACGAGGACGAGGAGCTTGTTCGCGAGGCGGCTGTTGAAGCCGCGCATCGAGACGTTCTCGTCGCCGCCCGTGATCTGCATGACGTCCATGCCCGCGACGCGTCGGAGCAGCTCCGGGATGCGGGTCATCCCGGAGAGCCGGATGTCCTGGCGGGTCACGATGGTCGTCGAGTTCGGCGAGTCGAGCGGGCTCTGGGCGCCGCGCGACGCGGTGATGACGGTCTCCTGGTAGACGTCCTCGGTGCGGGCCGCGCCGACGATCCCCGCGGCGTCGACAGGGGCCGC
>NZ_JEMA01000618.1 GCF_001589285.1 Sorangium cellulosum
GAGAGGCCGGGGCTGCGCCGCAGGGGCGGCCGCCGACGGACGAGCCGGGCGGAGCTGGCGCCGCGAGCTGACGCGAGGCGCCGCTGGGCGAGGCGCCGGCGTCGGCGCGCTCGTCCAGCGGCGCGCGTCATTTCTTCTTCAGCTCCACGGGGGACTCGCGCACCAGCATCGCGTCGGGCCCGGTCACGCGGATCTCCGCCTCGATCACGTTTTCCTTCAGCTTCCCGACCAGGATGCCGGTCATCGCGTTCGGCGCGCGCGGATCGTCGGGGAAGACCGAGGCGCGGACCATGCCGTCCTCGACCTTGCCGACGAGGGTCGCGTCGCCGAGCGCTCCCTTCGCCGTACCCTTCAGCTCTCCGCTCGGCTCGACGGTCACGGTCACCGTCCCGGCGCCCGTGGCCACCTTGCCGTCGTCCTTCTGGCGCACGGCATCTTTGACCTTGGGGGGCAGCACGACGCTCCCTTTCTTGGCGTCGTAGCGCCCCTCCCACGTGCCCTGCCACACCGGTGTGCCCTGGGGCTCGCCCGCGTCTCCCGGCGCGCCCGCGCTGGGCTGCTCCGTGGCCGCCGCGCTGGCCGCGGGCGGCGCGGCCGACGCGCCCGGCTGCGACGAGGGGGGCGCGGGCCGCTCCGGTTCGCTCGGGCGCGGCGGGCTCTCCTCGCAGGCCGCGAGGACGACGAGGGTGAGGGGCAGGAGGAGCGCGCGGGCGACGCCGCGCGCGCGGCGAGCTCGTGTTCCGGTGGGGTTCACGCGGACGCTTTTATTACGTGCCGGGCTGGACGTCGCGCTGATTTGACGGGCCGGCGCGTCGGCCGCGCGTCACGGCGCCTTGCGAAACGCCAGGGTCCAGTGCCGGTCGCTGGTCATCTGTGCGCATTCCGGGGGAATCTGGAGCGAGCGCAGCATCTCCCGCAGCTCATCGAGCGAGAGCGCCGCGCGCAGGGACGCGTCGAAGAGGGCTCGCTGGTACGCGGTGTCGTTCGCCGCATACGTGGCGACGAGGGCGGCGAGCGACGCCTCCGTTTCGGGACGGACCAGGTCGCGCACGAACAGGAGACCGCCGGGCTGGAGAACGCGGAGCATCTCGCGCAGCACCGCGATCGGCTCGGGGATGTGGTGGACGATGCTGTTCGAGAGGACGGCCGAGAACGTCTCGTCCGGCTCGGGCAGCTCCTTCGCGTCCACCACCGCGAGCGCGATGGCGTCGGTGAGCCCGGCCTGCTCCACGTGGCTGCGCCCGAGCGCGAGCATCGACGTCGCGAGATCGATCGCCTTGAGCCGCGCCGTCGGAACGCGCTTGCAAAGCTCGATGGGCAACAGGCAGGTCCCTGTGCCGACGTCGAGGGCGTATGCGAGATCGGGATCGTGGGAGAGGAGCGCGTCGCAGAACGCCGTGTTGACGGCGGCGTGGTCCATGCTGTCATAGGCCCGCGCGTCCTCGTCGGTATCCATGACCTCCGGCTCGAGCCTACGGACCAGCGGCATGCGCGCATCCTTCTCGCGATGGGGGCGCATGTCAACGAGGGGCGGCGGCTGGCCAATCTCGGCCGCCGCCGGGGGGCGCCGACACCGGGATCGTCATGAAGGATGCCCGGTCAACGCGGGAGGATGCCGGATCGGCGCAGATATGGACAGGAAGGCGTTCGAAGAAGCCGGGGTGGAGCGGGCCGGCATCTCGGCCGTCGTCCTTGCATTGGAGCAGACGACAATGTCGTAGAGGACGTGCGCCCCGGGAGCGGGCCCGCGCGCTCGAGAGCGCCGGATCGGGGGCCGAGCGCTCCGGGAGCGCCGAGCAGGAGACCTGACAATCGCGATGAGCCCGCTTCGGCGCTCTGTTATGTAACGAGGGAAAGTCTTGCCGTATGGACCACGCGTCCGCGGCCGGTCCGCCGGGCGCGACGCGCCCCCAACGCGTCACCCTGCGCCGCCCGCGGCGGCGGCCACGCGCGTGATCTCGAGACCGGCGCTGCGCTGTAGGCGCGCCTCGATCGTGGGCCGGCGGACGCCTTCGCGGCGTCGGCATTCGAAGAGCCCGGCGGGTCCCTCGTTGAACGGGCGAGGCGGTCGAAGACACGGACGCGCGCGATCCTTTTCCTTCCGCTCCGATGAGCGGATGTCGCGGGAAGAGCTCGACCATCGGCTCGCGATGAGCCTGCTGGCGATTTACCTCGTCGCGGTTGTCGCTCGAAGCGGGCGCGCGGCCGTCGCGACGCGGGCGGACGGGGAGGCAGCTCCCAGCGCGAGGCCGTGGCCTGTGCTGGTTGGACGAGGCGCTCTCGTCTCGGCGGTGATTGCCGCCCCCCCGGCGCGCGTCGTGGAGAGCCCCGCTGCGTCGCTCCGCCGGGCGGCATCGTATCAGGATCCATCATGGGTCAGTCGTGTGCCCGGGGCGTGCAATGTAGCCATGCGCTGGTCGCCTGTGTGGCGTCGCCAGGCGCTCGCACCCTGCGCCGGGCGCTTCAATGGTTGGGTGGGAGGCGCCAGGCCGGAGGTCGATGCGCCTCTGCGTTGTGCGCGCGCCTGCATTGCCGCCCGCGACGGGCTTGATCGAGGGAGCGGGCCGCCCGGTCTCATACAGCGGTGACCTGACCGGCCGCTAACCCGAGACACGCAATGCCGCAGTGCATCGTGAGCGGGGCTGAGAGGGATTTGTCGTGGACCGGGCCGTCCCGCGCGGGGGAGGGGTCTCGGCTATCAATTGGCGCTCGCGCCGCGGGGCGCTCATCGCTCGGCGCCTGTCGAGCAAAGCAGCCCAGCCGTTCGTGGCCGTCCAATGAGCTCTCCGATTGAGCCCGCCCGCAGCGCCTAATGAAAGAAAAGACACCCCTGTGTCCTCAATTCGCTTGACCAGGCAAGTGGCAACGGCATAGTCGTATCCAACCGCCGAGCTGGATTCGGCGACGAGGGAGAGCACATGGCAACGGATGCCTTTTCACAGCAGATTGTAAACCTCGTGCGGAAGATGCCGGACGAGGCGATCCTCGCGCTCGTCAAGAATCAGCTGGGCGCCGTGACCGGGGAAGCGCCGTTGGTTCCTCCGCCGGCGCCTCGCCGCAGCCGCGCGCGTGCCCGCGCTGGAGCGGTCCAGTCCAAGACGTCTTCCGTCGCGGCCAAGCGAGGCGCCGCGCCGAAGCGCCGGCCCGGTCGCCCGCGCAGCTCGCCCGCCGCCTCGGCGGAGCGTCAGGAGACGCTCGATGCGGTCGAGCGCGTCGTCAAAGCGAGCTCTGGCGTCAGCGCGAGCGAGGTGGCGAAGCAGGCGGGGATCCCGCAGACGCGCGCCGCCGCAGCGCTGAAGGAGCTCAAGCTGGAAAAGCGGATCTTCCAGGGGGGTGATCGCCGATTCGCTCGCTATGCAGGCGATGCGAAGACCGCCGAGCAGGCGAGCGCGAACGCACGAAAGACAGCGGCGGGGCCTGCGCCCGTGAAGAAGCCGAGCGTCAAGGGCCGCAAGCGTGTCGCCCAGGCTGCCGCGCCGGCGAAGTAGGTCTGGCGACCACCGCGCACGTCAACGTCAGAGGGGGATGAAGCTATGCTGACGCGCTGCGTTCAGAATGGCTGTCCCGTTCGAGACGGAGCTCAGGGCGGGCTCCAGGTGAGCCCGCTATCTTCAGAGGCCGCAACATACCAGCCACGTCGCGACGTCCCGGTGACGTCCGCCTGGAGGAGCATCACGAGTCGATTCCCGAAGGAGAGGAGTGCTCCGAGCTCGATACGGCCGCGCTCGCCCGTGCCTTCTCCGATGACCCTCGGGACGTCGTAGATCTTACCCGCTTCCGGCGATTGCGCGATGTAGAGCCCCCATCGCGCTGCGGCGCGGGAGGTCAGGATCGCCACGACGCCCTCGCGTGTGGGCGCCAGGGCGACGGAGCGATCATGCGGCTCCAGCCAGGGGCGAAAGGGCGGTTTCTCGGCGAGGACGCAGGCGCCTTCGAGCGTGCACGTCGCGATCGTGAGCTCTTTGGTCGCGGGCGCGACGACCTCGACCATGATTCGACCGGCCGCGCAGCCAACCGCGGCTCCGGGGGCGGCTTTCGCGGGCAGCTTCAGGACGGCTGTCTGCGTCGCGGAGATGGCGACGACGGCGGTCGTGTCGGGCGGCTGAGGCACGAGCTGGATCGACCACCCCGCGAAATCGCACGCGGGTGTCGCGGAGAGCGCGGACGTCGCCGCTGGGCTCATCACGAGCCCATCGACGCTCCTTGGCGCGTCGAGCGGCGCCCCCGGCGCGGGGACGGGCCGCACGAGGAGGTTGCGCCCGCGCAGGGACAGGAGCGCTGGCGGGCGGCCATACGGCACGGGAAGCGCTTGTTCCTGCGCGGGCAACACCACCGGCGCGACCGGCGGAGCGCCGGGCGGCCCCGCATAGACGAGCGTCGTGCGCCGGGGCTTCGGCTCGATGAGCAGCGCGGCGATCTCGGCGGAGAGCACCGCGGGCACGGCGTTCACCGGCGACCGCGCTCCGCGGCTCAGCTCGGGCAGGGTGACCGGCGACGGCGCCGAGAGATCGGCCGCCTCGAACGGCGCAAAGAAGAGGCTCGGCGGGTCCACCGCGGGCGGCGCCCCTGCAGCTCCGTGCGCCTGCTTCGAGCGATCCTGGCCGCGCGGACCGACGGTGAGCACGGTGGAGCCGTCCTCGCCGACCGACCAGGTCGACCACCCCTCGCGCAGGCGCCGCAGAGAGCGCCACGTCCTGCCTGCGTTGTCGGTCACGAGCGCGATCGCCTCGTTCTCGACCTCGCCTGTCACCACCGCGCGCTTGTCGTCGAGCACGAACGCCCGCTGCCACCGCGTCGACGACGGCGCGAGCGCCGAGTGGATTCCCCGCGCCTGGCCAATGGCCGTGGTGAGCTCGTCCGAGGACGCGGCGCCCGGGGGCGGGACGGTGATCGGCTCTGCCTTCTCCTTCTTCCTGCACCCGATCGCCAGGAGGGCGCTCACGGCGGCCAAAGCCACCGCCAGTCTCCTCGAGCCGCCCCCCCGGACTCCGCGCCCGCGTCGCGGCCGCCCGGCGCCGGCCGCACCTCGCGATGCCCGCACTAGTCGGCCTGCTCCGGATCCATGCAGCACCGGAAGCCCGTCGAATAGTCGTGGTACCCGAACGAGTGCGCTGTCGTGGAGTACTTGCAGCCCTCGCCGTTGCGCGTTGTGTCCATGAAGTAGCCGCCGCGGAAGGTGCCGTTCGGGTCGTCGACCCACTCGTGGAGGTTGCCGACCATGTCGAACACGCCGTAGGCGTTGGTGCACGCCGCGCGCTCGCCCGTCGCGAGCAGCGCGTGGGACAGCTGGTTGATGAGCGGGTTGTTCATCGCCGTCGTCCAGAGCTCCTCGGACTTGATCTCGAGCAGCGCCGCGATCTCGGCGACGGGGTGCACCGGGCGCTCGTCGTCGTTGCACACGCCGTGCTGCCGTTGCGCGCCGTACGGGAAGGTGGTGTCCTCCGGCCCGCGGCAGGCGCTCACCCACTCATCCGAGGTGCAAAGGCGCTTGCCCGACGCCGCGCACGCCATCTTGGCTTGACGGCCGCTGATGTACCCCTGCGGGATGACACCCGGCCATGACACGGCGCGTACGCGGCGCTCGTTCCCGTCGACCGGATCGAACGGCGACCAGGGGCGCTCCCCGCTGGGCGTCAGCTCCACGAGGGAGCTCTCCCACCGATCGACGCACACGCGATCTTCGACGAGGGCCATCTCGGCGGGGCAGCGCGTGCTGCCCGTGGAGGAGACCACCTGACCGGCGCCGCTCTCGGGCGCCATGGTGGACTCGAGCGCGGCACCGTCCTTGACGGTGGTGGTCGCGCTCTCCTTCGCCTTCATGGGTCGTTCCGCGAGGACGGCGGGGCTCGCGTCGAGCGAGGCGCGCATCATCAAGCGTGGCGTGATCTGCTCCGCTGTCGTCGATCCCGGCGCGCAGCCGGCTGACGCGACCAGCAGACCTAGCAGGGCACCGCCTCGGAATGGACGCGCCCCCGACGAACGGGAAGGGGAGGTTGCCTGGCGCGGTCGAGAGGAGTCCTTGGCCACGGAGGAGCCGAGGATCCCTTCCCGCCATCTTTTTTGCAACCGAATACCGCGCTCAGGGATCGCCCGAAGGCCCGTACATTGAGAGGCTGCGTACGTCTTGGCGCCAAGGTGGGCGTGAGCTGATGCGAGGCACGGAGGTCACCGGATGTGCGTCGCGTGTCGGGGGAAAAGAACCGCGAGAGCAGAGCGGGCGCCGGTGACGCCGTTGTCTCACCTGTCCGACGGCGACCTGTTCAGCCCTCGAAGTACAAGGCTTCCAGGTAGCACTCGTCGTACGCCTCCTGGCAGGTGACATCGAGGTTGTTGTTCATGCACTCCACGATGGCTTCCTTTGTCGCCGTGTTGAACGGGTTCAGTTGAGCCGAGCACGTCGTGCGGTCGAACGTGTTGGCGTCGCAGGCCTCGTAGATGGTGTCGCAGATCTCCACCGCCTGGCTGGGGCACGCGTTGGCGTACACGCGGTCCATGCAGTCCTCGACGGGCGGCTGATCGCACGCCTCCTGTACGGGAATTTCGCTCAGACAGTCCACGAGATCCGCGGCGTGCCCCCGGGCGAAGATGACGAAGCCGTGCTTGCACAGCCCGTAGCCGATCGGCGGCTCGTCTCGCTCAGGGCCGCACTGGCTCGTCGCGCCCTGCGCCGGCGCGATGTTCAGCTCGTCGCACGCCGCGACCGTGAGGTTGCCGTCCGAGTCATCGACGCACGCGCCACCCCCCTCGCCGCCGTCGCCCCCCTGGCCGCCCTCGCCGCCGTCACCTCCCCAGCCGCCGTCACCTCCCCAGCCGCCGTCGCCTCCCCAGCCGCCGTCGCCGCCGCTGGAGGAGGAGGAGGAGGAATTGGTGACGCCGACACCGGTCGCCTGCTCCACGTCGTTGTCGGTGTCCTCCGACGTCACGACGCAGCCGTAGAACGCGGGCAAGATCAGGGTAAGCGCGAAGAAAGAATGGCGATGACGAGCAAGCATGGTCACGTTGCCTCCTACAGTGTCAGGAAAAAGCTCCTGGGCCTGGGACGTTCGACTGAGCCTGGGGCTCTCCTATTCCCCTCGCAATCCTGTTCTTCACCGTCGCCGTGCCGCACGGGCATGCGCCCGGGTGGGCGCAGCCTGTCCGGGGGCGGCCGAGCGCCGCTCAGATCGCCAGGCCCGACTGTTTCCGTCGTGTTTCGTGATTGTCAAGGCCGACCGCGAGGGGTATGACCGTTCGTGGGCCGGCCCTGCGCCAGGATGCGGCCTCCCGCGCCCCTCCGGACGCGCGTTCAGGAAAATCTGAAAGGTTGCTCAGGGGAAACCGGCCTGAGCAACGCCCGAGCAACAAACTGAAGGGACGCGGAAGGATCGCGCTTGCGTACCGCGCGCCCCGCTGGTAATCACCGCGCTCCGTTTTCCCGGGCGATCGGGTGTCCTCCCGGTCTCCCAGTAGAAGAGCCGTAACGGCGCTTCGATCTCAGCTCCGCCCCTTCGGCCGCCGCGGGCCTCCCCCCGGTGACGCGAAGGGGGTTCGCGTCGGTGGACGTCGGGCTGCGACCGGAAGTGTACGACGGTGCAACCGGTTCGAAGTGAACCGAAACCCGGTACGGAGTCTCTCCGCCCGCCGGTGTCGCGAGGTGTCTCGAATGGTAAGCAAAGCCAGTGCGATGTTTTCGCGGATCGCCCCGCGCAAGGCACGCATGATCGCCGATCTCGTCCGGGGTCGCGACGCGGACGAGGCGATCCAGCTGCTCTCGTTCACGCAGAAGAGCGGCGCCCCTGTCCTGCGGAAGATCATCGAGAGCGCGGTCGCGAACGCCCAGCAGGCGGGCGCCGACATCGACGCGCTCTTCATCAGCAAGGCGACCGTCGACAAGGGGCCGAACAAGTTCAACCGCCGCTGGCGGCCGCGCGCGATGGGCCGTGCGACCCGGATCACCAAGGGCGTGTCGCACATCGTCATCGAAGTCGACGAGAGAAAGTAAGTAGAGGACCTGCCGCTATGGGACAGAAGACCCATCCGTATGGCTTCCGCGTCGGTGTCATCAAGACGTGGAGCAGCAAGTGGTACGAGGACGGCGCCGCGTATCAGAAGTGGCTCCACCAGGACATCCGCATCAAGCGCGCGATCAAGCAGTACCTCTACAACGCGAACATCGCCGGCGTGGAGATCGAGCGCGCCGCGAACCGCGCGAAGGTGATCGTCTTCACCGCCCGCCCTGGCATGGTCATCGGCAAGGGCGGCAAGGGGATCGAGACGCTGAAGAGCGGCAACGTCGGCACGGCGTCCAAGGGTGAGACCCTCTTCCCGGGCGTGTCGTCGTTCACGGACAACGAGGTCTTCATCGACGTGCAGGAGGTCCGGAAGGCCGAGACCAACGCGCAGCTCGTCGCCGAGAACATCGCGACGCAGCTGGAGCGCCGGATCGCGTTCCGCCGGGCGATGAAGAAGGCCGTGGCCACCGCCATGAAGTTCGGCGCGAAGGGCATCCGCGTGCGCTGCGCCGGCAGGCTCGGCGGCAGCGAGATGAGCCGCGTCGAGACCTACCGCGAGGGCCGGGTGCCGCTGCACACGCTCCGCGCCGACATCGAGTTCGGCCTCGCCGAGGCGAAGACGAAGGTCGGCATCATCGGCGTGAAGGTCTGGATGTTCAAGGGCGAGGTCCTGCAGCGTAAGGCGCGCCGGATCCAGTAGAGGGATTGCAGAATGCTGTCTCCGAAGCGAACCAAGTTCCGCAAGATGCAGAAGGGGAACAACCGTGGCCTCGCCCTCACGGGCAGCGACGTCTCCTTCGGCGACTTTGCGCTCCAGTGCGTCGAGCCTGCCCGCGTGACCTCGCGGCAGATCGAGGCGGCCCGTATGGCGATCCAGCGGCACGTGAAGCGCGCGGGCAAGCTCTGGATCCGCATCTTCCCGGATCGTCCGGTGACGAAGAAGCCGCTCGAGGTCCGCATGGGTGGGGGCAAGGGCGCGCCCGAGGAGTGGTGCGCGCTCGTGCTGCCCGGCCGCGTGATGTACGAGATCAGCGGCGTGAGCGAGGAGATTGCGAAGGAGGCGTTCCGCCTCGCGTCGCACAAGCTCCCGATGCAGTGCAAGTTCCTCGCCCGCGGGCTGACGTGAGGTAGGCGATGAAGGCGAAGGATTTGCGTGAACGCACCACTGATCACCTGCGCGAGCTCGAGAAGTCGCTTGCGGCGGGCCTGTTCGAGGCGCGCTTCAAGAATTTCACGAACCGGCTGAACGACACGGCGACGATCCGCAAGGCGAAGCGGGATCTCGCGCGGGTGAAGACGATCCTCACGCAGCGTGCGCGTGCCGAGGAGAAGGCGTAGCCATGGCGAAGAAGAAGGCAGAGAACCAGCAGCCGGTCGCTGCGGCGCCCGAGCTGGCAGCCGCCGCGCCTGCGCAGGCCGAGACCGAGGCGAAGGCGCACGGCTTCCGGCGCAAGCTGGTCGGCAAGGTGACCAGCGACAAGATGAACAAGACGGTCACCGTCGAGGTCATCCGGAACGCGCTCGATCCCGTCTACAAGAAGTACGTCCGTCAGCGGGAGCGCTACAAGGCGCACGACGAGACGAACCAGTACAAGGTGGGCGACCGCGTCGAGATCATGGAGCACAGGCCGATCTCCCGCGACAAGCGGTGGCTCGTGACCAAGCTCGTTGCCCGGCCGGTGGAGGAGTAGCGCCATGATCCAGGTGTCGACGCATCTCGAGGTCGCGGACAACTCCGGCGCCCGTATCGTGAAGTGCATCAAGGTGCTCGGCGGCTCGCGCCGCAAGTACGCCGCCCTCGGCGACGTCATCGTCGTGTCGATCAAGGAGGCGTTGCCGGGGACGAAGGTGAAGAAGGGTGACACGGCGCGCGCCGTCGTCGTCCGCACCGCCCGCGAGTACCAGCGCTCGGACGGCAGCTACATCAAGTTCGACGGCAACAGCGCGGTCCTGATCAACAAGGAGAAGGAGCCGATCGGCACCCGTATCTTCGGGCCGGTCGCTCGCGAGCTCCGCGCGAAGAAGTTCATGAAGATCATCTCGCTCGCCCCGGAGGTCCTCTGATGAAGCGCCTCAAGGTCGGTGACCTGGTGCAGGTCATCAGCGGCAAGGAGCAGGGGAAGCAGGGCCGCATCACCAAGATCCTCGCCGACACGGATCGCGTGGTCGTCGAGGGCTTGAACACGGTGACCCGCCACCAGCGGCCCACGCCGCGCAATCAGGAGGGCGGGAAGATCACCAAGGAGGCGCCGATTCACGCCTCGAATGTCATGCCGGTCGATCCGGCGACGGGCAAGCCGACGCGCGTGAAGGTCCGCGTCGGTGAGGACGGCAAGAAGACGCGCGTCGGCAAGAGCGGCAGCGCGATCGGTGTGGGCTAGCCATGGCGGACAAGAAGGACAAGGACAAGGCGGCCAAGGACGGCGGCAAGGGCAAGGACAAGCCCAAGTCGCAGCAGGCCAAGCCGCAGGCGCCCGCCAAGAGCAAGGAAGCCAGGAGCGCGAAGGGGAAGGGCGCCGAGGTCTCGGCCTCCGAGCCCGCCGAGGTGCGCCCGCGCGACCCGAACTACATCCCGCGGCTGCGCACGCACTACCAGAAGAACGTGACGGCCGCGCTCTCGAAGCGGTTCGGCTACAAGAACCCGATGATGGTGCCCCGCCTGCAGAAGGTGGTGATCAACATGGGGCTCGGCGCCGCGGTGCAGAACCCGAAGATCATCGACTCCGCGGTCGAGGACATGCGGGCGATCTCCGGCCAGAAGCCGGTGGTGACCCGCGCCCGGAAGTCGATCGCGACGTTCAAGCTTCGCGAGAACCTGCCCATCGGGGTGATGGTGACCTTGCGCGCCGAGCGGATGTGGGAGTTTGTCGATCGTCTGATCGCGTTCTCCCTGCCGCGCGTCCGTGACTTCAAGGGCGTGAGCCCGAAGGGGTTCGACGGCAAGGGCAACTTCACGATGGGCCTGCGCGAGCAGATCATCTTCCCCGAGATCGACTACGACAAGATCGACGTCGTGAAGGGGCTCAACATCTCGTTCGTGACCACGGCGAAGACGGACGAAGAAGGACGCGCGCTCCTGACCGAGCTTGGCATCCCGTTCCGGCATTGAGGGATTTTCGATGGCCCGTGCAAAAGAGTTTGCGAAGCTGAACCGTCCGCCGAAGTTTTCTACGCGGCAAAAGAACCGTTGCAAGGTGTGCGGGCGCTCGCGCGCTTACTACCGCGACTTCGAGCTCTGCCGTGTCTGCCTTCGGCTGTTCGCGCTCCGTGGTGAGCTCCCTGGTGTGATCAAGGCCAGCTGGTGATTCTATGATGACCGATCCCATCGCCGACATGCTGACCCGCATTCGCAACGCGGCGCTCGCGCGGCACGACCGGACCGAGGTCCCCGCGAGCCGCATCAAAGCTGCGGTCGCGGAGATCCTCAAATCCGAGGGCTTCATCGCCGATGTGCGCGAGACCGAAGGCGAAGGTCCCAAGAAGCTCACCATCGTGCTCAAGTACGGGCGCGATCGGCAGAGCGCGATCGACGGCGTGCGCCGCGTGTCCCGCCCGGGGCGCCGCGTGTACGTGCGTCACGACAGGATCCCGCGCGTGTTCAGCGGGCTCGGGATCTCGATCCTGAGCACGTCTCGCGGGCTCATGAGCGACAGGGATGCGCGCCGTCTGAAGGTGGGCGGCGAGCTGCTCTGCGAGGTGTGGTGATGGAAGCTCAGGCGAACGCAGACCAGCTCGCGAAGGGCAACGCGAACGGTGACAACCGCCTCGCGCCGAAGACGTCGCGCGTCGGCAAGCGGCCGATCGATCTCCCGAAGGGTGTCACCGCGACCGTCAACGGCCGCCGGATCGACGTCAAGGGTCCGAAGGGGCAGCTCTCCCGCGCGATCACCGAGCGGGTGGACATCAAGCTCGACGGCGGCAAGCTCCACGTGAACTCGCTCGCGCCCGGCCGTGACGGGTCCCGCCTCCAGGGGCTCACGCGCGCGCTCGTGGCCGCGATGGTGAAGGGCGTCGCCGAGGGCTACGAGCGGACGCTCGAGCTCAAGGGAACCGGCTACCGCGTCGAGCTCAAGGGTACGACGCTGAACTTCGCCCTCGGCTTCTCCCATCCGGTGACCTTCCCGGTCCCGGCGGGCCTCACCGCGACGATCCCGGCGGACTCGAAGGGCACTGTCCTCGTCCTGACGGGCGCGGACAAGGAGCTCATCGGGCAGACGGCCGCGACGATCCGCGGCTTCAGGCCGCCGGAGCCGTACGGTGGCAAGGGCGTTCGCTACCGCGGCGAGCGCGTGCGGGAGAAGGCTGGCAAGGCCGGCAAGGGCGGCAAGAAGTAAGGGCGAGCAGCGGCGGGGACGTCGCTGCACCGAGGTACGAGACGGTCATGGGCATGAAAATCGTCGGTCGGGAGCGCCGGAAGCTCCGCATCCGCAAGAAGGTCGAGGGGACGCCGGAGCGCCCGCGCCTCAGCGTCTTCCGCAGCACCAAGCACATCTACGCGCAGGTCATCGACGACGTGAGCGGCAAGACGCTCGCCCACGCCTCGACGCTGTCGAAGGACCTCAAGGGCTCGCTCGACGAGGACAACAAGGTCGATGCGGCGAAGAAGGTCGGGGCGCTGATTGCGAAGATCTGCAAGGAGAAGCAGATCGAAAAGGTCGTCTTCGACCGCAACGGCTATCTGTACCACGGGCGCGTGAGCGCCCTCGCCCAGGCGGCGCGCGAGGCAGGTCTCGATTTCTGACTCCCATAGCCGCTGCCCTGCAGGTGAGGGCGGCGGGCGCGGTCAACTGCCGCGGCGGAGAACGTGATAGAGGACGGATATGGCGTTCGATCATGTCGACGAAGAGAAGCTGAAAGAGCGAGTCATCCACATCAACCGCGTCGCCAAGGTCGTCAAGGGCGGCCGGCGTTTCAGCTTCTCGGCGCTGGTCGTGGTGGGCGACGAGGCGGGGCACGTGGGCGTTGGCCTGGGTAAGGCCAACGAGGTGCCGGAGGCCATCCGCAAGGGGAACGACCAGGCTCGCAAGAACCTGTTCCGCATCCCGCTGGACGGCGTGACCATCCCGCACGACTCGTTCGGGCACGTCGGGGCGGGCAAGGTCCTGCTGAAGCCGGCGAGCCCCGGGACGGGCGTCATCGCCGGCGGCGCGGTGCGCGCCGTCGTCGAGTCCGCGGGGATCCACGACGTGCTGTCGAAGTCGCTCGGCACGAGCAACCCGCACAACGTCGTGCACGCGACCGTCGCGGCGCTCCGCGGGCTCAAGAGCCCGGAGAGCGTCGCGGGGAAGCGATCGATGCAGCTCGACTCGCTCGACTACCAGCGCCGCGGCGGTACGAACACCGCGGCCCGGCGGCGCGCGAGCGTCGCGCCCCCCGCGCCGAGCGGCGCGCCGCAGGGTGGTGGCGGGGGTGAAGGAGGCTCGCAGTGAAGCTCCGCGTACGTCAGAAGGCCAGCAACATCGGCCAGGTCGAGCACACCCGCAAGGTCATCAAGGGGCTCGGCCTGCGTGGGCCGGGATCTGAGGTGGTCGTCGCGAACACGCCCTCGTTCCGTGGCATGGTCAAGAAGATCCTCCACCTGGTCGAGGTGGAGGAGGTCGCCGACGAGGCAACCTCCCCGAAGTCCTGAGAAGCGAGATCGTCATTCCAGCGGGTTTGCCGCGTACGGAAGTGTGAAACATGGACATCCTTTCTAAGCTCCAAGCCCCTGAAGGCGCCGTAACCAAGAGGCTCCGCGTCGGCCGCGGCGTGGGATCCGGCGTCGGCAAGACGGCTGGCCGAGGACAAAAAGGGCAGAAGGCTCGGGCGGGCGGCAACATCAACAAGAAGCACTTCCAGGGTGGCCAGACGCCGATCCAGCGTCGCCTCCCGAAGCGCGGCTTCCGCAACCCGCTCGCGGACATCGTGGCCAACGTCAACGTCGGCGCCCTCGAGGCGTTCGACGACGGCGCGCAGGTCGACGTGATCGCGCTCCACGCGAGCCGCCTGGTGCAGGGCCGGTTCGACGTCCTGAAGATCCTCGGCGGCGGTGAGCTCACGAAGAAGCTCACCGTGACGGCGCATCGCTTCTCCAAGGGAGCGATCGAGAAGATCGAGAAGGCGGGGGGCAAGGCCGTCGTGCTCGAGGCGCCCGCTGCTCAGGGCAACTCGACGGACTCCTCGTCCTCCTAGCCAGCGCGCAGGCGCACCCCCTCAAGCCGGAGTCCAGGAACCCCCATGGCCAGCCTCGCGGGAATCACCAACTTCCACAAGATCCCCGAGCTCCGGCGGCGCGTGATCTTCACGCTGGTGATGCTCGCGGTCTACCGGGTCGGCGTCTTCGTGACGACGCCCGGCGTGGACCGGAACGCGATGCGACAGTACGTCGCGAAGCAGTCGGGCGGGCTCCTGGGCTTCTTCAACATGTTCTCCGGCGGAGCGCTGGAGAACCTGTCGATCTTCGCGCTCGGGATCATGCCGTACATCTCGGCATCGATCATCATGCAGCTCATGGGCATGGTCTACAAGCCCATCGACGAGCTGCGAAAAGAGGGCGAGCAGGGGCGTCGCCGGCTCGATCAGTACACGCGGTACGGCACGGTCGCGCTCTCGCTGTTCCAGGCCTTCTCGATCGCGAAGATGCTCGAGGGCCTGTCGAGCAGCGAGACCGGGGCCGGGATCGTGAACCACCCGGGCATCGGCTTCCAGCTCATGACGGTGATCACGCTGACGACCGGGACCGCGTTCCTGATGTGGATCGGCGAGCAGATCACCGAGCGCGGCGTCTCCAACGGCGTATCGCTCCTGATCTTCGCGAGCATCATCACGCAGATCCCGCAGGAGATCGGCAACTACTTCGCGCAGAACTCCGGTGATCTCCAGCCGCTGTCGATGGCCGCGATCGTCGCGTTCATCGTGTTCGTCATCGGGGTCATCGCGTTCTTCGAGAACGGCAGGCGGCAGATCCCGATCGTGTACTCGCGCCGCCAGGTCGGTCGCCGCGTCTACGGCGGGCAGACAGCGCACCTGCCGCTCAAGGTGAACACCGCCGGCACCATCCCGCCCATCTTCGCGTCCTCGCTGCTGATGTTCCCGCAGACGCTCGCGAACATGAACGTGCCCGGGGCCGACCAGCTCCAGGCGATCATCAACCGGGGGGACTGGGTCTTCAACACCGGCTACGCGTTGCTCATCATCTTCTTCTGCTTCTTCTACACGAACGTCACGTTCCAGCCGGTGGACGTCGCCGAGAACCTGAAGAAGCAGCAGGCAAACATCCCCGGGATCCGACCGGGCAAGCAGACGGCGGACTACATCCACCGGGTGATCCAGCGGATCACCGTCGGCGGTGCGCTCTACGTCGCCGCGGTGTGTGTGATCCCGTCGATCGTCGGCAACCTTCTGCGCGTCCCCTTCGGCTTCGGAGGGACGTCGCTCATGATCGTCGTCGGCGTCGCGCTCGACACCGTGAACCAGCTTGAGGCGCACCTGATCACGCGGAGCTACGAGGGCCTGACCGGCCCCGGCGCCAGCCGCATCCGGGGCCGCAGGCTCCCGGAAGCGTGATGGAGGTCAAATGATCTTGGTTCTGGTGGGGCCACCTGGCGCTGGGAAGGGTACGCAGGCGAAGCTGCTGTGCGCTCGCTTCGGCATCCCGCAGATCTCGACGGGCGACATGCTGCGCGAGGCGAAGCGCTCGGGCACGCTGGAGAAGCGCTACCTGGACATCATGGACTCGGGCGGTCTCCTGCCGGATGAGGCCGTCATCGGCCTTATCGACCGCAGGACCGCTGAGCCCGACTGCCGTGGCGGTTTCCTTCTGGACGGATTTCCCAGGACGGTGCCCCAGGCGGACGCGCTCGACGCGCTCCTCGTCGGCCAGGGCAGCGGGATCGAGGCGGTGATCCAGCTCGACGTTCCGCGCTCCCTGCTCGAGGAACGGTTGATCCATCGCCGCACCGACAAACGCAGTGGACAGATATATCATCTCGTTTATAATCCGCCGCCCCCCGGTGCGGAGCTGGAGCATCGAGCCGACGACCGGCCCGAAGCTGTCGGCAAGCGTCTGGACGCCTACGAGGCGATGACGGCCGCCCTTCTTCCGTTCTACGAACAGAAGGGACTGCTGCGTCGCGTTGACGGAGTCGGGACGCCGGAAGAAGTCACGCAGAGGGTGATGTCGGCCCTCGGCCGACCGGGTTCGGGTGGAGAATGAGGCGATCAAAACAAGCCAGAGCGCCGAAAGAACCGAAGGGCGACAAGCTCGAGTTCGACGGCGTGGTTCAAGAGGCCCTGCCGAACGCCATGTTTCGCGTGAAGGCGGACAACGGCCTGGGCGTCCTCGCCACCATCAGCGGCCGGATGCGGCAGTACTACATCAAGATCCTGCCGGGCGACCGCGTGACCGTCGAGGTCTCGCCGTATGACCCGAGTCGAGGCCGGATCACGTACCGGCATAAGTAACGTATTTTTTGAGGAATCTGGAGGCTCCCCGTGAAGGTGCGCCCGAGCGTCAAGAAGATCTGCGACAAGTGCAAGGTGGTGCGGCGGCGTGGTGTCGTTCGGATCATCTGCGAGAACCCCCGCCACAAGCAGCGCCAGGGGAACTAGCTCTTTCGGCGGAAGCCCGCCCTCGTTTTCGGTTTGGAGTAACCATGGCTCGTATCGCTGGTGTCGATCTCCCGCGTCGGAAGCATGTCGCCTACGCCCTACCGTACCTCTACGGGATCGGGCGGTCTCTCGCGTTGCAAATCTGCGAGAGGACCAACATCCCGCAGGACAGGCGGGTCGAGGAGCTCAGCGACGCTGAGGTAAAGGCGATCCGCGACCTCCTGGACGCCGAGTACAAGGTCGAGGGCGACCTGCGGCGCGAGGTGCAGCTCAACATCAAGCGGCTCATGGACCTCGGCTGCTACCGGGGGCTCCGCCACCGGCGCGGCCTCCCGGCGAACGGACAGAGGACGCACACGAACGCGCGCACCCGGAAGGGGCCGCGCAAGGGCATGTTGCAGCGGCGTCCTGCCGCGACGAAGTGACGAGCGGGGATTAGGACGCCATGGCGCAAGCGAAGACGGCTGCCACCACCAGCAAGACGAAGCAGAAGAAGAAGGTCAAGAAGAATGTGTCCGCGGGCATCGCGCACATTCAGTCGACCTTCAACAACACGGTCGTGACGATCACGGACATCAACGGCAACGCGATCGCGTGGTCGTCCGCTGGCGCTCGCGGCTTCAAGGGATCGCGCAAGTCGACGCCGTTCGCCGCGCAGCTCGCGGCGGAAGAGGCCGCGCGGCGCGCGCAGGAGCACGGCATGCGATCGGTCGCCGTGTTCGTGAAGGGGCCGGGGGCCGGGCGCGAGAGCGCGCTCCGCGCGCTCCAGACCGCTGGCTTCAAGGTGACGCTGATCAGGGACGTCACGCCGATCCCCCACAACGGTTGCCGGCCGCCGAAGCGGCGCAGGGTTTGAGGTAATTCACGATGGCTCGCTACATTGGTCCGGTCTGCAAGCTCTGCCGCCGCGAGGGGATGAAGCTCTACCTCAAGGGAGAGCGGTGCTACTCCGAGAAGTGCGCGTACACGCGGCGCCCGTATCCGCCTGGCCAGCACGGCCAGGGGCGCATCAAGCTGAGCGAGTACGCGGTGCGCCTGCGCGAGAAGCAAAAGGTGCGTCGCATCTACGGCGTGCTCGAGCGGCAGTTCAGCGGGTACTTCCAGGAGGCCAACCGGCGCAAGGGCCGGACGGGCGAGGAGATGCTCGCGCTCCTGGAGCGCCGGCTCGACAACGTGGTGCACCGGATGGGCTTCGGCTCGTCCCGCGCCGAGGCGCGCCAGCTCGTCCGCCACGGTCACGTCCACGTGAACGGCAAGCGGCTGGACATCCCGAGCTACGTGGTGCGGACCGGTGACCGGATCGACCTCACCGAGGGGGCGCGGAAGTTCAAGAGCGTCCTCGCGTCCGTCGGCGGCGCGGACAAGCGCCCGGTCGCGAGCTGGATCGACGTGGATCGCGCGGCGTTCACCGGCGCGGTCAAGGGCGCTCCGATCCGCGAGGATCTGAACGAGCCGGAGATCCGCGAGCAGCTCGTCGTCGAGTACTACTCGCGCTGATCGCGCGAGGCGGCGCCGAGGAGGCAGCGTCACGAGCGCACCTTGCGGGGTGCGCTCGCGCGCTGCGGGCTCCCCTCGGCGTCGTCGTCTTGCGCGCGGCGCGCGCAGGCGGATGGAGCCACGAATGCGGGCAGGAGGCGGCGCCGGACCGGTCGAGTGCGGCCGTGGCGTGGGACCTCCGCGCAGACCCATGAAGGAAGGAGAACGTCATGACGATGAACAACCCGAACCTCACGATGATCGCCCGGAACTGGCGCGATCTGATCCGGCCGAAGGGCATCTCGATCGACGCGGAGAGCGGGACGCAGTTCTACGCCAAGTTCACGTGTGAGCCCCTGGAGCGCGGCTTCGGGATCACGATCGGCAACTCGCTGCGGCGGGTGCTGCTCTCCTCCCTCCAGGGCGCTGCCGCGACGGCCATCCGCATCGAGGGGGCGCTCCACGAGTTCACCACGGTGCCGGACGTCGTCGAGGATGTCAGCGACATCATCCTCAACGTGAAGGAGGTCGTCTTCAAGGCGGCCACCCCGAAGACGTACTCGGTGCGGATCGACCGCGAGGGCCCCGGGCCCGTGTACGCGCGCGACATCCAGCTCGTCGAGGGGCTGTCGGTGCTCAACCCCGACCACCTCGTCGCGGTGCTCGACAAGAAGGGGCCGCTCTCGATGGAGCTCACGGTCAACGTGGGCCGCGGCTACGTGCCCGCCGAGCGCAACAAGACGCCGACGATGCCCATCGGGACGATCCCGATCGACGCGCTGTTCTCGCCGATCCGCAAGGTGAACTACACCGTGCAGAACGCCCGCGTCGGGCAGGTGACCGATTACGACAAGCTCACGCTCGAGGTCTGGACCAACGGATCCGTCTCGCCTGCGGATGCGGTCGCGTTCGCCGCGAAGATCCTGAAGGAGCAGCTCTCCATCTGGGTGAACTTCGAAGAGAGCGAGGAGACGAGCTACCAGGCGGTGATGAGCGACGACGAGCCGCTCAACGAGAACCTGTTCCGGTCCGTCGAGGAGCTCGAGCTGAGCGTCCGCTCCGCGAACTGCCTGCAGAACGCGAACATCACGCTCATCGGCGAGCTCGTGCAGCGGACCGAGCAGGACATGCTCAAGACCAAGAACTTCGGTCGCAAGTCGCTGAAGGAAATCAAAGAGATCCTCGCGAACATGGGGCTCTCGCTCGGGATGAAGATCGACAACTGGCCGCAGCTCCTCGAGCGCTGGAAGGCGCAGCAGGCGCAGGCGTGAGTCGGTACTGAGGGAACGTCATGCGTCACAAGAAAGCGGGCAGGCAGTTTGGTCGGGATACCTCCAGCCGCAGGGCGATGCTTCGCAACCTGACGGCGAACCTGATCACCCACGAGCGGATCGAGACGACCGACGCCAAGGCGAAGGAGCTGCGCCGGGTGGCCGAGCGGCTCATCACCAAGGCGACGCGGCTCGGGAAGGTAGCGTACACCGCGCACACGGAGCTCAGCCCTGGCGACAGGGCGCGCCGGCTCCACGCCGAGCGGCTCGTCGGCAGCTACATCCCTCGCTGGGGCGTCGCGACCGACGGCAAGAAGGTCGACATCATCGCAAAGGTGATGATCGATCTTTCGAAGCGGTTCGAGGGTCGGCCGGGTGGTTACACGCGCATCATCAAGCTGGGACCGCGTCGCGGCGACAACGCGCCGATGAGCCTCATCGAGTTCATCGACGCGCCGGCGGTCGAGGACGCGCCCGCGCAGGCGGCTGAGCCGGTCGCGGCGGCGGAGCCGGCCACGCCGGCGACCACCGCGGGCTGAACCGGACCAGGCCGGCGCCCCGCGGCGCCGGCGTAGTCACAGAGGCGCCGGGAGAGCGACCAGCTCACCCGGCGTCTCTGCTTTGTGGGCCCGGCTCCGGGCTGGCCGACGGCGGCGGCTCCTGGTCAGCCTGCGACGGCGTGGGCGTGGCGCTGGCTTGGGGCGGCGACGGCTCCGGCGTCCCCGCGTGCGGCTGCGGGGGAGTGGCGCTGGCTTGCGGCGGCGACGGCTCCGGCGTCTCCGCGTGCGGCTGCGGGGGAGCGGCGCTGGCTTGCGGCGGCGACGGCTCTGGCGTCTCCGCGTGCGGCTGCGGGGGAGCGGCGCTGGCCTGTGGCGGCGACGGCTCCGGCGTCTCCGCGTGCGGCTGCGGGGGAGCGGTGCTGGCCCGCCGTGGCGACGGCGTCGGGTCGCTCCGGCGGCGGGCGATGAAGAACATCGCCAGCATCGCCGCGATGCCCACGGCGCCCGCGGCGATGTAGCGGTTCTTCTGGCTCTTTCGCTCGGCGACCTTGTCCCCGAGCGACGCGAGCGCCGCCTTCGCGCCGGCGTGGGCGGGATCGAGCTCCAGCGCCCGCTCCAGCACGAATTTGTCCGGCGTGCCGCGATCGATGAGGAGCGCGCCTTCCAGGTAGGCGATCTCGGCCTCGATCTTCTTCGCGTGCTCGCCGGTCGGCTCGAGGCGGAGCGCCTTGCGCAGCATCGCCAGGGCGTCCTCGCGGCGGTCGTCGGCGAGCGACCCCGCCCGCTCGACGTAGGCCGCTACCATCTCCGCGCGCCGCTCGAAGAGCGGCGCGCGTGCGAGGACCTTGTCGAACGCGTCGGTCGCCTCGGCCAGCTTGCCCGCGCTCGCCGCGGCGACGCCCTCGTCCATCAGCTTGTACACCTCGGCGAGGCGCGCGCGATCGTACGTCGCGAAGAGCTCGCGCGCGATGCGGTCCCACGACCACTCGCGCGGCGGCTTCTCGCCCGTGAGGTTCAGGTAGGCGTCGCGGAGCTGCCAGATGCCCGGCTCGCCGATCGCGGAGATGGCCTCCCGGGCAGCGTCGCGCAGCCGCGCGCGGTCGCTGTTGCAGAAGCTCAGGATCGCGCGCATCGCGTCCACGTCGCGGACCCGGCCGTACGCGCGCAGGACGTCGGCCAGGATCTGCGTGTCGTTCGATGCGATCGCCTCGCCGGGGATCGCCCGGCCGAGCAGGTCGAGCTGCTTGTTGGCCCACCGCTGGACGATCTTCGCGTCGTGCTGGCGCGCCTCGATCAGCGCGGGGACGGCCTTGTCGCGCAGCTTCACGATCTGCCGCTGCAGGTCGATGCGGAGCAGCTCGCCAAAGTAGGCGTGGAGCGCGATGAGCTCGCGTATCGCCGGCGTCGTGCCCGCGGCGACGAGCATCCGCTCCATCGCGAGCAGCTTCACGACATCGCGCCACGCGCTGTCGCGCGGCCGCGGGATGGCCAGCATGAAATCCAGCCAGTCGCCCTCGCTCTCGTCCTTCTCGTCGTCGGCGCCCTTCTTCGCGCCCTGGTCGGCCCTGGCGTCCTTCTTGGTGTCGCCGGCGCCCTTCTTCTCGTCGGCAGCGCTCTTCTTCGCGTCCTGCTTGGCGTCGCCCGCGCCCTTCTTGGCGTCGCCGGCGCCCTTCTTCGCGCCCTTGTCGGACTTCCCGTCCTTCGCGTCCGCGCCCTTCTTCTTGGCGTCGCGCCCTTCGCCGTCCTTCTCGCCCTTCAGCGCCTTGCGCCCCTCCCGGCGCGCCTCGGCGAGCACCCGCGGCGCCGCGTCCCGATCGAGCGAGCCGCGGATGTCCTGCACGCGCAGCCGCACCGCGTCGACGATGCCCGGGATCGGCTCATCCAGGCCCGCGCGGGCGCTCTCGCGCGAGCGCGCGTCCTGCGACGTGAGCTGGTCGAGCACGCGATCGAGCTCGCGGATCGCGGTGATGTCGGGCTCCGGGCGGGCGATCGGCGCGAGGCGCGGGAGCTCCGGTAACGGGGACGAGGCAGCCGCCGCGGCGCCCGCGTCGCGGTCGAGCGCGGCGTGCGCCGGACGCAGCGCGAGCGGCGCCCCCGGGAGCAGGATGAGCAGGACGAGCCACGCGCCCGCCGGCCTGTAGCGCCGTGACGGTCGCGCACCCGCGTTCCCCAGATCGGACGGACAGCGTGCCAAATCCCTCAATCCGTGATGCGGAAGTCGAAGAAGTCGCCCGAGAAGCCGCGCCACCGGACGTCGACGCGCTCGACGCGCGCCGCGCTCGGGCCGCGGTTGGCCCAGGCGATGAGCTCCTTGAGCTCGTCCTCCTCACCCTCGGCGAGGACCTCGACACTGCCGTCGGCGCGATTCTTCACCCAGCCGGTGAGACCGAGCCGCTTGGCCTCGCGCTGCGTGGAGGCACGAAAAAAGACGCCCTGGACGCGACCGCGGACGAACAGTTGAACCTGTTTGAGCCCCATGGAACCAGCTTGACTTAGCCGCGCATCCAGAGGGAGGCAACTTCAGGCAGCGCCAGGACGCTCCTGGCAGTTCGCGGCGGTTCGCCCCCGCCGTTCCGCGCGAGCGCCGCGCGGACGATCCTCCTGTCCACGGCCGCCGGCGCGCATTGACAGAGCAAACGCGCTTGATAGAGTCGCCGCCCGATCGGCAAGCGCAGCCCGCCGATCGAGCGACATGAACGTGAGGGGCGCCGGTGACGAGGCGAGCCCTCTTCTCCCTGGCGGCCCGCCGACATCGACGACATGCTCGGCCCCGCCTCGGGCCGACCCGCTAGACCCCCCCAACCAGAAACCATCGACCGACGGCCTCCACGCCCTTGACAGGGAGAGCGCTGTCGCATCCTGGAGCTTTCCGACTCATGCACCTCAGGGAACTGAAGCAGAAACCGATGGCCGAGCTCGTCCAGATGGCGAAGGGGCTCAACATCGAGGGCGCTGCCGGGCTGCGCAAGCAGGAGGTCATCTTCGCGCTCCTGCAGGCCCACGCCGCGCAGGACCAGCCGGTCTACGGCGAGGGCGTCCTCGAATGCCTGCCCGACGGCTTCGGCTTCCTGCGGGCGCCGGACTACAACTACCTGCCGGGCCCGGACGACATCTACGTCTCGCCGTCCCAGATCCGGCGCTTCAACCTCCGCACCGGCGACAGCGTGAGCGGCTCGATCCGGCCGCCGAAGGAGCGCGAGGCGTACTTCGCGCTGCTCAAGGTCGACAAGATCAACGGCGAGCCCCCGGAGGTCGCCCGCGACAAGATCCTCTTCGACAACCTGACGCCGCTCTATCCGCAGCAGAAGTTCAACATCGAGAACGGGACGAAGAGCTTCTCGACCCGCATCATCGACATGCTCTGCCCCATCGGCAAAGGGCAGCGCTGCCTCATCGTCTCGCCGCCCCGCGCCGGCAAGACGGTCCTGCTGCAGCAGATCGCCAACGCGATCTCCGCGAACCACCCGGACACGACCCTCATCGTGCTGCTCATCGACGAGCGCCCGGAAGAGGTCACCGACATGCAGCGCACCGTGAAGGGCGAGGTGATCAGCTCGACCTTCGACGAGCCGCCGACGCGCCACGTGCAGGTCGCCGAGATGGTGATCGAGAAGGCCAAGCGCCTCGTCGAGCACAAGCACGACGTCGTGATCCTCCTCGACTCGATCACCCGCCTGGCGCGCGCCTACAACACCGTCGTCCCGCCGAGCGGGAAGATCCTGTCCGGCGGCGTCGACTCGAACGCGCTCCACAAGCCGAAGCGGTTCTTCGGCGCCGCGCGCAACGTCGAGGAGGGCGGATCGCTGACGATCGTCGCGACCGCGCTCGTCGACACCGGCTCGCGCATGGACGAGGTCATCTTCGAGGAGTTCAAGGGCACGGGTAACAGCGAGATCCACCTCGATCGCAAGCTGATGGAGAAGCGGATCTTCCCCTGCCTCGACATCAACAAGAGCGCGACCCGCAAGGAAGAGCTGCTGCTCCCGGAGTGGATCCTCCAGCGCGTGTGGCTGCTCCGCCAGCTCCTGCATCCCCTCAACGTCATCGACTCGATGGAATTCCTCCTGGACAAGGTGAGCCGCACCGAGACCAATCAGGAGTTCCTCGAGAGCATGAACCAGTAGCCGCTCGTCGTAGGGGCGCTCCCGGCGGACGTCGGGGGCGCTCTCTGCCGAACGGACGCGTCGCGCAGGGGCCCGCGCGCGCGCTCCCCCGGGCGAAGTCGTGTTAGCGTCTCCCGGTGACCGCGAAGGCGGAACAACGCACGAAGGCGCTGCAAGCTCGCATTCAAGAGCTGGAGGCGCGGCTCGCCCAGGCCGAGAAGACCGTGCACGCGCTCCGGGACGTCGGGCTCGCGCTCGGCAGCACCCTGGATCTCGATCAGCTCCTCGCGCTCATCCTGAACAAGATCACCGAGCTGCTCGACGCGGACAGGGCGACCCTCTACCTGCTCGATGAGCAGCGCCAGCGGCTGTTCTCGCGGATCGTCATCGGCGAGGAGGCGCGCGCGATCGAGCTGCCCGTCGGCGCCGGGATCGCCGGCCACGTCGCCAAGGTCGGGCGCACCGTCCGCGTGAAGGACGCCTACCGGGATCGCCGGTTCTCGCGCGACTGGGACGACGTGACGGGGTACCGCACCCGCTCGATCCTCGCCGCGCCGATGAAGAACCACGTCGGCCGGACGATCGGGGTCATCCAGGTCCTGAACAAGCACGGGGAAGGGGAGTTCTCGGTCCACGACGAGGAGCTCCTGAGCGCGCTGGCGACGCAGGCGGCGGTCTCGATCGACAACTCGCGGCTGTTCCTGTCGGTCATCCAGAAGAACACGCAGCTCGTCGAGACGAAGGAGCAGCTCGAGCACCGCGTGAGCGACCTCAAGCTGCTCTTCGAGCTCGAGAGCGCGATGGGCCGCGCGACAACGATGGAAGACCTCGCGCGCGCGGTGATCACGTCGGCCGGCAGGGCGTGCGAGGCGCGCGCGGGGGCGATGCTCGTCGACGAGATCGAGGGCGGCCTCGTCCTCTACTTCTTCGACCTCGCCGCCTTCGAGGAGGGTAACCCGCCGCCGCGATCGTCCGCCTCGGGCGACGAGCCCGACGGGGTCGTGGACGCGTCTCCGCCGAGGCTGGAGGTCAAGCGCATCGCCATGCGCCGCGGCGAGGGGATCGTCGGCCGCGCCATGGTGCACAACGAGGCCGTGTGGTTCTCGAGCCAGGGCGGCGGCGACGCGGGCGACATGCCGGTGTCGCCCCGGCTCGCCCAGCTCCTCGGCGCGGAGCTGAAGACGGCGATCGCCGTGCCGCTCGAGGGCGAGGACGCGGTGCCGATCGGCGCCATGGCGCTCTACAACTCCAGGAAATCACACGGTTTTTCGAAGGACGATCGCGCGCTCCTGCGCCTCGTGTCGGCCAACGCGTCGACCGCGCTGCGGCTGTTCCGGTCGCGCCTCGAGCGGGAGCAGAGCGAGCGGCTCACCACGATCGGGCGCCTGCTCTCGGGGGTGATGCACGACGTGCGCACGCCGCTCACGGTGATCAGCGGGTACGTCCAGCTCATGGCCGGCGCGCCGGACGCGGCGACGAGGGAGGATCACGCGCGGCTGATCCTCAAGCAGTTCGACGTGATCAGCGCGATGCAGCGCGAGGTGCTGGAGTTCGCGCGCGGCGAGCGGAGCATCCTCGTCCGCAAGGTGTACCTGACCAAGTTCTTCGGCGACATCGAGAAGCAGCTCGAGCAGGAGCTCGCCGGGACCGGCGTGACGCTGTCGCTGGTGCTCGAGGACCGCGGGACGGCGCGGTTCGACGAGGCGAAGATGACGCGGCTCCTGCACAACCTGGTCCGCAACGCGGCCGACGCGATGCGGCCGGGCGGCGGCAGGGTGACGATCCGCGCCTACCGCGACGGGGGCAACCTCGCGATCAGCGTCGCCGATACGGGCAAGGGGATCCCGAAGGAGGTCCAGGCCCGGCTCTTCCAGTCGTTCGTTACCTCGGGCAAGCGCGGCGGTACCGGGCTCGGGCTCGCGATCGTGAAGAAGATCGTCGACGAGCACGCCGGGACGATCGAGGTCGAGTCGTCCGACAAGGGCGCGAAGTTCACGATCCGCCTGCCCCAGGAGAGCGCGCCGTCGCGGTCCTCGACGGCCGCGGCCGCGGAGGGCGCGGCGGCGGAGGCGTCGTCGCGGCTGGCGTCGACGGACGGTGAGCCAGCGACCAGGCCGAGCGCGGAGGCCGCGACGGTCGTCCACGAGGGCGCGCCGCGCCGCAGGCCGGCGAGCTCATCCCCCCCAGCGAACGAGCGTGGCAGGCGCTCGTCGAGCAGCGGCTCGGACGCGTGACGCGCCCCCGCCGCTTGCGCGAGGCGCGTCCGATGGAGAGACTCGAACGGTGCCCCAGCTCCGCCTGAAGCTCCTCGAGCCGCACCGGACGTCGCTCGAGAAGTGCGTCTACTGCCCCAAGCTCTCACGCGCCGCGTGCCCCGTGTCGAACGTCGAGGCGAACGAGACGGTCACGCCGTGGGGGAAGATGTCGATGGCGTACTTCGCCGGGCGCGGCGACGTGCCCCTCGACGCGCTGCACGCGGACCCCGCCTGGGCTTGCTCGGGCTGTTACGCGTGCCGCGAGCGCTGCGACCACAAGAACGAGGTGGCCACGGTGCTGACCGACGCGCGCGCGGAGTTCTTCGCGCGCGGCCTCGCGCCGGAGGGGGCCAGGCGCGCGGCGGAGCGCTTCTGGGCCCGCGAGGACGCCGGTGATGGCGAGCCGGACGCCCGCGCGGCCGCGTCGGGGGCGGTCCGCGTGCTGGTCGGCTGCGGCTACGTCCGCCACGCGCCGGACGTCGCAGAGGACGCGCTCGACGCGACCGAGGCGCTGATCGGCGCCCCCGTCCGCCCGGTGCGCGCCTGCTGCGGGTTGCCGCTCCTGTACGCCGGCGACAGGCCGGGCTTCGAGGCCGCGGCGCGGCGGCTCGCCGCCGAGGTGGCGGAGGGAGAGCGCTTCGTCGCCGTCGACCCCGGGTGCGCGCGCGCCGTGCGCGTCGAGTACGCGCGCGCCGGCGTGGACGTGAAGGCGCCGGAGCTGTTCGTCGACCTCGCGGTCGCCTCGCTGGACCGGCTGCAGCGGTCGACGTCGGAGCGGCGGGTGCGCTACCACGACCCTTGCCAGCTCGGGCGCGGCCTCGATCGCTACGACGCGCCGCGGGAGATCCTCGCCCGCATCACGGGGCGGCCGCCGGAGGAGTTCATCCACCGCCGCGAGCACGCCGACTGCAGCGGGGGCGGCGGCCTCGTGCCCGCCACGCGCCCCGCCTCGTCTGCCGCCATCGCCGACGGCAGGATCGCGGAGCACCGCGCGCTCGGCGGCGGGCTGCTCGTGACCCACTGCGCGCAGAGCCTCCGGCGGTTCAGGTCGCGGGGCGAGCCCGCGGAGGACCTCGCGAGCCTGGTCGCGCGGGCCGTCGCGCCGCGATGAACGCGCCGGCGCCGGCCGTGGACGCTGTGCGCGGCGCCGCGGGCCCGGAGGGGCGCGCGCCGCACAAGCGGCGCACGGTCGCGGGCAGGCTCCTCGCGAGCTACCTCGTTGTGCTCGCCGCCTTCGCGCTGACCGTCGGCTGGAGCGTCCAGGCGCTCCGGGCCGCGTCGCGCGACGCCCAGCTCCTGCGCGCCGGGTACGTCCCGCTGCTGCTCCGCATCGGCGAGGTGCTGGCGGAGCAGAACGTCTTCAACGCCCAGCTCAACCACATCACCGCCGCGAAGAACCCGGGCGACGTGCGCGAGTGGATCGAGACCGCCCGGCGGACGCGGCCGCTCGCCTTCTCGATCGTCAAGGATGCCGCCCGCGCGCTCGCCGGAGCCGACGAGAAGGCGGCCGGCGGGGGCGCGGGCGTGGGGCAGGCGGCCGCCTCGTCGGGCGTGCGCCGGTTCAGCGAGGAGATCGCGGCCGAGGTGGCGGCGATCGAGCGGCTCGTGGGGGCGAGCCCGGAGCGGTTCTCCCAGCTCTTCCAGGCGCTCGCCGTCGGGAACCGCGAGCTCGCCGAGCGCACGCGCGACGAGCTGGTCAAGCGCGAGGTCGAGGGGGCGCAGCGGCTGCGGGCGATCAAGAGCCGCGTCGAGGAGCAGATGGAGACCCTCACCGTCGAGGCGCGGCGGCGCGAGGAGCGCTCGATGCACCTGCTCCTCGGGCTGGGCGTGCTGACGCTGCTCGTCGGCGTGATGATGTCGCTGTACGCGCGGCGCGTGCTCGCCCCGCTCACCGCGGTCACGGAGCGGGCGAACGCGGTCGCGCGCGGCGACCTCACGCCGAAGCAGGTGCTCGCGACGAACGACGAGATCGGCGAGCTCGCGACGACGTTCGAGGACATGGTCGCCGCGATCCGCCGCGCGCGCGCCGAGCTCGTGAACGCCGAGCGGCTGGCGGCGATCGGGAAGATGGCGGCGCACGTCACGCACGAGATCAGGAACCCGCTGTCGTCGATCGGGCTCAACCTCGAGCTGCTCGAGGAGGAGGTGGCGCGCGCCTCCGCCGAGGGCACGCCCGACGCGGAGCTCAGGCCCGTGATGAAGGAGTCGGCGCAGCTCGTCACGGCGATCCGCGCCGAGGTGGATCGCCTGTCGCGCATCGCGGAGCAGTACCTCAGCGTCGCCCGGCGCCCCCGCCCGCGGCTTGTGCCCGAGCGCGTCGACGACCTGGTGCAGGAGCTCGTGGCGTTCGTGCGGCCCGAGCTCGATCGCGCCGGCGTCGCGGTCCGCGTCGAGGTGGACGAGGCGGGGCCGGAGATCCTCCTCGACGAGTCGCAGCTCCGTCAGGCGCTCCTGAACCTGCTCCGCAACGCGCGCGAGGCGATGCCCAAGGGCGGCGAGATCGTGGTGAGCGTGAGCTTCTCGAGCGGCGCCGCGACCATCGCGGTCGACGACACGGGCCCCGGCGTGCCGGAGGAGCTGCGTGCGTCCATCTTCGACCCGTTCTTCACGACCAAGCAGCGCGGGACGGGGCTCGGGCTCGCCGTGACGCGCGACATCATCGAGGCGCACGGCGGCACGATCTCGTGCGAGGCGCGCGCGACGGGGGGCACGAGGTTCCGGATCACGCTGCCCGCCGGCGGCGCGCCGGCCCAGGGCCGCGCCGCGGAGGAGCACGCGGCGCTCTGAGCCGCCGCGGGGCGGATGGACGAGGTCGCGGCGCTGCGCGCCGGCTACCTCGGCGCGTCCAGGTACTCGAGGGCGATCCCCATGAGAAGGAAGCCCACGACGGCGAACAGGATCGCCGCCAGCACGTAAATGATGGTCCGGAACGTCCGCGCCGGCGGCTGCGCAGGAGGCCGCTGCTCGATCGGCTCTGGACCGCCGGGGCCAGCCAGCCCCGAGCTCACCGAGCCCATGCTGGGCCGCGTGGGCTTGTAGATGAGCGTCGGCCCCTGGCTGGTCGACCCGGCCGAGCTGTCCTCGGAGAGGTCCAGGATCCTCGGCGGCCCCGCGGGTGGGGGCGCGCTCGGGACCGCGAGCTCACTGGCCGCGTTGTTCAGCACCATGGTGCCGTTCGGGCCGGTCCACTGCATGGGCGGCGCGGCCAGCTGTCCGCCGGCCGCGCCCCCCGCGTACGACGGGCGCTGGTCCTCGGTCTGCGCGAGCGATGGCTCCCCGAAGCCGTGGGCCGCTACATCATGCCCGCTGGCCGAACGCGCCACGGTCCCGACCGGCGCCTGCGTCCCTGGATCGGTCTGCGTGCGGATCAGGACGGGGTCGACCAGCGGCTGCAGGTTCTTGAGCGCGCCGGAGGACGGGGGCTTGACGGTGTGCGGAGGGACGGGCGTGGCGAGCGCGTTGCCGGCCACGTTGCCGCCGGCCAGGGACGTGCGCGAGCCGCTCATCGGATGGCTGGAGGGCCTCGCCGGCCGCAGCTCCCGCCACGCGGTGAGCCCCTCGAGCGCGCTCTGGAAGCGGTCGGCGGGCTCGCGCGCCAGCCCCTTCGCGAGGAACGCCTCGAGCCGCGGATCGACCGGGCCGTCCATCGCCTCGGCGAGCTTCCGCGCGTCGGCCTTCTGCTTCATCTCGACCATGATGAGCAGGTTGCGCGCCTGGTAAGGGAGCTGGCCGCTCATCGACTGGTAGATCATCGTGGCGCAGGCGTAGATGTCCGCGCGGTGGTCGACCGTCTTCGCCTTCCCGATCTGCTCGGGCGGCATGAACGAGAAGGTGCCGAGGCTCTGCCCCATCTCGGTGAGCGTCTCCCCGCCCATCTCCTTCGGCAGCTTGGAGATGCCGAAGTCGAGGATCTTGACCCGCGTCGACCCGTCGGGGCGCGGCTCCAGGTACACGTTCGACGGCTTCAGATCGCGGTGGATGATGCCGGCGCGGTGCGCGTCGGCGAGGCCCATCCAGACCTGCTCGATGATCGGGTGCAGCTCCTCGAAGCCGATCGGCCCCGTCCGCTTCAGGCGGTCGATCAGCGACTCGCCTTCGAGCAGCTCGAACACGAGCACGATGCCGTGCTCGGGGTCCTCCTCGACGTCGAGGATCTCGGTGACGTGGTCGCTGTTGATCGAGCCCGCCGCCCGCGCCTCGCGCCGGAACCGCTCGGCGGCGGACGACTTGGCCTTCGAGTCGGCGCGCAGGAGCTTGATCGCCACCTGGCGGCCGGTGCGGATGTTCTCCGCAGCGAACACCTCACCCATGCCGCCACGTCCGAGCTGGCGGATGATGCGATACCGGTTCGCAACGACGGTTCCAGCTTCGAGCTCCAAAAGCGCCTCGCCACAGATTATCCCCCGCGCCGATGCGGCGGATCAAATTCTCCGGCGCGAACGAGGAGATCTGGCCGTCGACCGCAGGCCGCCGGCCGTGAGCCGCCGCCGTCCTGCGCTGGTCGGGGACGGAGAAAGAGCCGTGGTGCCGAGCTCTTCCATGATTTCGCCGCCACCTCGCTAGCGATCCAGCGCCTCCCCCATCCCGCGCGATGCCGCCTCGTCGGTCGCAGGGGCACGACCGTGCCCCTGCGCCGAGGCGAGGGTCACTCGTCTTCCTGCTGCCGGAGCTTCGCCACGACGCTCAGATCCTCCAGCGTCGATGTGTCGCCGGTCATCTCCCGGCCCGCGGCGACGTCCTTCAGCAGCCGGCGCATGATCTTGCCGCTGCGGGTCTTCGGCAGCGCGTCCGCGAAGCGGATCGCGTCGGGGCGCGCGAACTTGCCGATTTCCTTGGCCACGTGCTCGGCGAGCTTGCCCTGGAGCTCCGGCCCGGCCGCGAACCCCGGCCGGAGCGAGACGAAGACCACGAGCGCCTGCCCCTTGAGATCGTCCGGGCGGCCGACAGCGGCCGCCTCTGCGACAGCGGGGTGAGAGACGAGCGCGCTCTCGATCTCGGCCGTGCCGATGCGGTGGCCGGCCACGTTCAGCACGTCGTCGATGCGCCCGACGACCCAGTAATAGCCGTCCTCGTCGCGGCGCGCGCCGTCGCCCGTGAAATAGCAGCCCTCGACGTCGCTGAAATACTGCTTGCGGAAGCGCTCGTCGTCGCCCCACACGGTGCGCAGGATCGACGGCCACGGCTTCTTCAGGACGAGCAGCCCGCCCTCGCCGGCGGCCACCGGCTTGCCGTCCTTCGTCACGACCTCGGGCACGACGCCGAAGATCGGCAGCCCGGTCGACCCCGGCTTCGCGTGCACCGCGCCGGGCAGCGTGGTCATCATGATCGCCCCGGTTTCCGTCTGCCACCAGGTGTCCACGATCGGGCAGCGGCCGCCGCCGATGGTCCGGTGGTACCAGATCCACGCCTCGGGGTTGATCGGCTCGCCGACCGAGCCGAGGAGCCGCAGGCTCGAGAGATCGCTCTTTGCGGGCCACTCGTCCCCCTGCCGCATGAAGGCGCGGATGGCCGTGGGGGCGGTGTAGAGGATGGTCACCCCGTGCTTCTCGATCAGCCGCCAGAAGCGACCCCAGTCGGGGAAGTTCGGCGCGCCCTCGTACATGAGGCACGTCGCGCCGTTCGAGAGCGGGCCGTAGACGATGTAGCTGTGCCCCGTCACCCAGCCGACGTCGGCGGTGCACCAGTAGACGTCGTCGTCGCGCAGGTCGAAGACGTACTTCGTCGTGACGTGCACGTTGACCAGGTAGCCCGCGGTCGTGTGGAGCACCCCCTTGGGTTTGCCGGTCGAGCCGCTCGTGTAGAGGATGAACAGCGGGTGCTCGGCGTCGACGATGGTCGGCTCGCAGGAGGGCGAGGCCTGGGCGAGCAGGTCGTGCCAGTAGACGTCGCGGCCCTCCTTCATCTGCACCTCGCAGCGCTCGCTGCCGAGGTGCTGGTACACGATGACGTGCGTCGCGCTCTTCGCCTCCGGCTGCGCGAGCGCCCTGTCGACGGTCGCCTTGAGCGGCACGACCTGCCCGCGCCGGTACGCGCCGTCCTGCGTGATGACGAGCTTGGCCTGGCTGTCGTGGATGCGGTCGCGGAGGGCGTCCGCGGCGAAGCCGCCGAAGACCACGGTGTGGACCGCGCCGAGCCGGGCGCAGGCGAGCATCGCGACGGCGACCTCGGGGACCATGCCCATGTAGATCGCGACCCGGTCGCCCTTCTCGATGCCGAGCCGCTTGAGCGCGTTCGCGAGCAGCAGCGTCTCGCGGTGGAGCTGGGCGTAGGTGAGCGTGCGCGTGGCGCCGTGCTCGCCCTCCCAGATGATCGCTGCCTTGTTCTTGGTGGCCGTCGTCAGGTGTCGATCGAGGCAGCTCTCGGTGACGTTGAGCGTCGCGCCGAGGAACCACTTCACGTGCGGCAGGGACCAGTCGCTGGTCGTGGTCCACGGCGTGCGGAACACGAGGTCGCCCGCCTCGCGGCGCCAGAACGCGTCCGGCTGCTCGATGCTCTCGCGGTAGAGCGCCTCGTAGGTCTCCCGCGCGCCGACGCGCGCACGACGCGAGAACTCGGCCGGCGGCTCGAACCGGCGCGTCTCCTTGAGCAACGACGTGATGGCATCTTGCGACATGGTCACCCCTTGAGGGGACGGCGAGCGCCGATCCCCGGCCTACGTTGGAGGGGACGGCGAAGGCCGATCCCCGACCCATGTTCCTCGATGGAAAGATCGGCGAACCATCTCCGACTCCCCGCGAGGGGGTGCGAGAATACATCCGCCGAGCGGCAGAACAAGGAGGGAACGAGCGACCCGTCGAGCCCGGTGCGGCCCGATCACCAGAACGCGTAGCCGGCGTGCAGGCTGCCGCCGAGATGCAGCAGCACGGAGGAGTAGAGCGGGGGGCCGTCTTCGCCCTGCTCGTAGTCGATGCCGCGCGACGACTGGAAGTAGCTGTCCAGCGAGAACCCGAGGAGCACGCCGTCGAGGTCGAGCTCGACCCCTACCTCGGAGAAGACGAACGCGTTCACCCCCGAGGCGGGGCGGCACCGGCCGCCACAGATGTCCCCGTCCGTCGTGCCGACGTTGTGGAACCGCACCTCGTCATAGGTGAGGCCGCCGCCGATGGAGCCCACGAACCGCCAGGTCTGCCCGGGGGTCATCAACCGGACATTCAGCCCGAGGCGCGTCGAGCCGAGCGTGTAGCTGGCGTTCTGGTAGGCAGTGTCGTCCGATTCGATGTTGATGTTCGCGTACTGGAGCATCAGGTCGAACGCCGCAGGGGTGTTCACCCGGTACCCGACCCGGATCGAGCCGGCGCCGCCGCTGTTCGCCTCCGGCTCCGGGAATGCTCGAGGATGGCCGAGCGGCCAGAGCAGCGACGCCGCGCCGATCACGTAGTAGCCCTGCGGCGCCAGCGAGAGGGGCACCGGCCGCGGCGCTGGCGGGGGCGGCGGCGGCGTGAACGGCTCCGTGTCCGGAGGCGCGGCCGGCCGCTCCGGTGCCAGCGACAGCTTCACCCGCTTGCCGCGCTCGCCGCTCACCACCGTGACGCTCTGCTCGGCGCCCACGTGACCTTCGGCGCGCGCGCCGATGCGGTGCACCCCGGGCCCGAGCTCCACGACCCGCGTCCCGGACGACGAGGGGGGGTGCTCCTGGCCGTCGATGATCAGCGTCGCGCTCTGCGGGCTGAGCTCGATCGTCACCTGGGCGAGCAGCGCGCGCATCTCCTCGATGGCGCCGCGCGCCGTCTTCTCGTCGCTCTCGTCCATCGTGTCGCGGTGCTGCGCGAGCGCGCGCTCGAGCGCCGCGATCGCCCGCGGGTAGTTGAAGAGGGCCTTCTCGGCGAGCGCGATGTTGAACAGCGGGCTGGCCTTCGGCTTCTCCTTGTAGGCCGCCTCGAACTCGGCGATCGCCGCCGGGTAGTTCCGGTCCTGGAACAGCTTGATGCCGTTCGCCATGTGCTGCCGGTACGGCTCGACCTGCGCGAGCGCCGGCGAGAGCTGCAGGGCCAGGCCGAGCGTCGCGGCGCAGAGCGCGAGCGGGAGTCGTCCGTGGGATCGGCCCAAACCCGCCTCAGTCCACCTTGAGCTGCAGACCAGCCGCGACCCCCGCCGGCTTCGACGTCGCGACCGCCGGGGTGGCCTGGCTCGACGCGGCGGGCTTCGCGCCGGTGCCCGCGCCCCTCGGGCGCGCTGCGAAGGGGAGCGTCGCCGTCTTCTTCGCGCTCGGCGCGGCCTTGGGGGGCGGGGCGGGCGCTGTGGGCGCCGGCTCCGCGGCCGTCTCGATCGCCGGGGGCACCGGGGTGACGGCCAGCGGCAGCGGGTGGAGCAGGACCTCGATCGGGGTCCTGCCGGCCTGGAGCGTCACTTCCTTGTCCACGGGCGTGTAGCCGGAGGCCTCGACCCGGACCCGCTTCGTCTCGCCCGTGCGCCCGCGCAGCGTGCGGTCGACCAGGGCCACGCCGTCGACGGTGAAGCGCGCGCCCTCGGCGTTCGTCCGGAGCTCGACCGAGACCTGGGCGGGAGGCGCGGGCGCGATGGCCGCCGTCGCCTCCGCCGGCGAGCGGCGCGCGTGGAGGACCGCGCCCGCGAGCCCGCCGATCAGCGAGAGCAGCGCGATCGCGACGAGCACGAGCCGCCGCGGTCCCCGCGCGCCGGTGCGCCCGTTGCTCACCCAGCCCACCTTCGAGCCGCTGCCGGGCACCTCGAGCGTCGGATCCAGCCCGATGCCTGGATCGGCCGGCGTCTGCTTCGCCGGCGTGTGCCCGGGAACGCCGGGCGCGATCGCCGCGGGCACGGTCAGCTCGTCGCTCGAGCTGCGCCGCGGCCCGAGGAGCCCGCCAGCCGCCCCGATCAGCGCGTCCAGGAAATCCCTTGCGGAGGAGAACCGCTGGTCGCGGTCCCGCGTGAGCGCCTTCGCGATGACGCGCGCGATCGGCTCGGGGACGGCCGGGTTGCTCATCCGCACGTCCTGCGCGTCCTTCATGCAGATGTTGACGATCACCTGCTCGTACGAGTTGCCGCTGTGCGGCGGGTGCCCGGTGAGGCACTCGTAGAGGATCGCGCCGGCGGCCCAGAGGTCGGTCCTGCCGTCCACGTCGGGCAGCGCCTGCGCCTGCTCGGGCGACATGTAGAACGGCGTGCCGAGGACGGTGCCCTCCCGCGTCAGCGTGTGGGCCGGCGCGCCGTCGACGCGGCGTACCTTCGAGATGCCGAAGTCCAGGATCTTGGCGAAGTTCGGGTCGTCGTCGCGGTCGACCAGGAAGATGTTGTCCGGCTTGAGGTCGCGGTGGACGATGCCCGCCTCGTGGGCGCGGTGCAGGCCGCGGAGGATCTGCGCGGTCACGTGGAGCGCCTCGCCGAGCTCGAGCCTGCCGCAGCGCCGGATGCGGTGGCCGAGGTCCTCGCCGCGGAGCAGCTCCATCACGAGGAAGGGGATGTCGTCGGCGAAGCCGGCGTCGAAGATCTCGACGATGTGCGCGCTCTCGACGGCGCTCGCCGCCTGCGCCTCGCGGTGGAACCGCGCGACCGAGTCCTTGTTCTGCGCGAGGTCGGCGTCGACGAACTTCATCGCGACGCGCTTGCCGATGGCGGTGTTGACCGCCTCGTAGACCATGCCCATGCCGCCACGGCCGATCACCCGTACGATTTCGTACTTCTGCACCCGCTTCCCGACGAGCGACCCCTCGACCGGCTGAGTCGCTGCGGCAGTGGTGTCGGTGCTGCTAGGCATGGCGGTTGCGACTCTGAGGGGCGGGCGGAGCCCATGAAGCCCTATGGACGAACGGTATCAAAGAAAGCTGCGCCCCGTCCCCGCGCGGCAGCTTATCACCTACCCACGCCGGGGTGCACCTTCGCCGGCGGCGGCCCAGGGGCGCCCGGCCGGGGGCTCGTCGCACCTCGCCCGCCTGCGCCGCTCAGCGCGGCATGGCGGGTGCGTCCGCGCGCGGCGCCTCGGCGAGCCGCGCGTCGAGCGCGCCCTGCTTCTCCAGGGCCGAGAGCTCGCTGAATCCGCCGACGCTGTTCCCGTTGATGAAGATCTGCGGGACGGTCCGCTGCCCGGAGGCCTTGACCAGCCAGGCGCGGAGGTCGTCTCGGTCCTCCACGTTGATCTGCGTGAACCGCACCTGCTTCTGGGTCAGCAGGCGCTTCGCCATGGTGCAGTATCCGCAGTATTCGGTGACGTAGATGGTGACTTCGGCTGCTTGCATGGACATCTCGTCCTCTTTCCTTTCCCGGGACGGCCAAAGATGCAAGCGCACAGGGCCCTTCCTTGGGGTACGCTGCGCGCATGGCCGAGAAAGAGGGGACGATTCACCTCGATCGCTATACCGGCGACGCGAAGCAAGTCGTCGCCGGCGCCCAGCAGATCGCGGACGAGCGCCAGCACACCGAGGTCACGCCGCTGCACCTGCTGACGAGGCTGCTCGAGCGTGACCGGGGGGTATCCGAGGTGTTTCGGCGGGCCGGAGCCGACCCGAACGAGGTGCTCCAGCTCGCCGAGAACGCGCTGAAGAAGCTGCCCAGGGCGGGCGGCGGGGTGGCGTACGTGAGCCCGCGCCTGCTCGACCTGCTCGGGCGCGCCGAGCGGGAGGCGACCCGCGACAAGTCGGCGAGCGTCAGCATCGAGCACCTGCTCCACGCGCTCGCCCAGGAGATCCGCGGGCCCGCGGGGGAGATCCTCTCGTCGTTCGGCATCGGCCCAGGGGCGTTCCGGCCGCACCTCGGCGCGCTGGAGGCGGCCTCGCGGGAGCCGTCGCCCACGCCGGCGAGCGCGTCGGAGCCGGGCCAGCCCGCGCCCTACACGCGGGATCTCGTCGCCGACGCCCGCGAGGGGCGGTTCGATCCGGTCATCGGGCGGGACGTCGAGGCGCGCCGCTTGCTGCAGATCCTCGAGCGGCGGTTCAAGAACCACCCGCTCATCGTCGGCGAGCCCGGCGTGGGCAAGACAGCGCTCATCCGGGGCCTCGCCGACCGGATCGCCCACGGGGACGTGCCCACGAACCTGGCCGGGGCCCACCTCTACGAGCTCGACACCGGCGCGCTGGTCGCCGGGGCGAAGCTGCGCGGCGAGATCGAGCAGCGCCTCAAGGTCCTCGTCGACCGCCTGCGCGGCGAGCAGGACGCCGAGAGCATCCTCGTCGTCGAGGACCTCGACGCGCTCTTCGGCCAGGGGGTGCAGGGCGCCGGCGTCGGCGAGCTCCTGAAGCCGCTGCTGTCGCGCGGCGAGATCCGGATCATCGCCACCACGACGCCGGAGGGCGTGCGCAAGATCAACGAGCGCGATCCAGGGATCATCCGCCGGTTCTCGACGATCACGCTGGAGGCGCCGAGCATCGACCAGGCGACGGAGATCCTGCGCGGGATCGCGACGAAGTACGAGGCCCACCACCGCGTCCGCGTGGGGGAGAGCGCCATCGCCTCGGCTGTCGCGCTGGCCAAGCGGTACATCTCGGACCGCGCGCTCCCCGACACGGCCGTGGACCTGCTCGACGAGACGTCCGCCCGCAAGCGGGTGGAGGTCGACGGGGTGCCGGCCGAGCTCGACGCGCTCAGCCGGCGCGTCGACGCGCTCCGCGCCCAGATCGCCGCGCTCGCCGACGACGACGACAAGCTGAGCGTCCAGACCCGCGGGCGGCTGGAGGCGGAGCTCGCCGAGATCGAGCCGAAGGCGTCATCGATGCGGGCCCGCAACGCGTCGCGTCGCGGCGTCATCGCGGCGTGCCAGTCCATCCGCCGGGAGCTCGTCGCCGCGACGGACGCCTTGAAGGTGGCCCAGCGCGACAAGGCGTTCGCGAAGATCGGCGAGCTCGAGCACGTCACGATCCCGGAGATCAAGCGGCGGCTGCATGCCGCCGAGGAGGCGGCGCAGCGGGAGGGGGTCGCGCCGACGTCGAACGTCGTCAGCGAGTCGGACGTGGCGGCGACGCTCAACGACTGGACCGGCATCCCGGTGGCGAAGATGCTCGAGGGCGAGGCCGAGAAGCTCCTCAAGATGGAAGAGCGGCTCGCGCAGCGCGTGGTGGGCCAGGACGAGGCGGTGCGCGCGATCGCGAAGGCGGTGCGGCGCGGGCGCGTGGGGCTTCGCGATCCGGGCAAGCCGATCGGCTCGTTCCTGTTCCTCGGGCCGAGCGGCGTCGGCAAGACGGAGCTCGCCAAGGCGCTCGCCGAGTTCCTGTTCGACGACGAGCAGGCGCTGACGCGCATGGACATGAGCGAGTTCATGGAGCGCCACATGGCCCAGCGCCTGATCGGCGCGCCGCCGGGCTACGCGGACAGCGAGCAGGGCGGCTTCCTCACCGAGGCCGCCCGGCGCCGGCCGTACAGCGTGCTCCTGTTCGACGAGGTCGAGAAGGCCCACGCGGACGTGTTCAACCTGCTGCTCCAGATCCTCGACGACGGCCGGCTGACCGACGGCCGCGGGCGGCTCGCCGACTTCTCGAACACGGTCGTGATCATGACCTCGAACATCGGGTCGAAGCGCGTGCTCGACACCGAAGCGAAGCTCTGGTCGACGGAGGACGGGCGCGAGGCGATCCGCGACGTGCTGCTCGAGGAGCTGCGCGGGTTCTTCCGCCCCGAGTTCCTGAACCGCATCGACGACATCGTCGTCTTCAAGGCGCTCAGCAAGGAGGATCTCCGGGGCATCGTCGACATCCAGCTCCGCCGCCTGGAGCAGCTCCTCACGGACAAGGACATCCGCCTGGCGCTCACGGACGCCGCGAAGGCGCGGCTCGTCGACCTCGGCTACGAGCCGAGCCTCGGCGCGCGCCCGCTGAAGCGGGCCATCCTGCGCGAGCTCCAGAACCCGCTCGCCGAGACGATCCTGGCGGGCGGGTACCAGGCCGGTCAGAAGATGCTGGTCGACGTGGTCGGCGAGAGGTTTGTCTTCACCAAGGCCGAGGGGTAGCGAGCCCGACCGTGGCCCGGGTTGCGCCGGGCCGCGGGGGCACGCCTGCGGGCCGCCTCCAGGCGCTGCCAGCGGGCAGGCGGCGCTGACAGCGCGCGGGCGACCGCGGGCTGTTTCTCCGGGCGACGAACCTGGGGGAGGGCGCTGCGAACCTCTTGCCAAGCCGAAGAAGGTCCGTATACTGCCGCTCCCTCGCTCACCGGGCCCTCCGAACGAGGGCAATTGCGTGACGTAAGGTGAGGGATCGCGGTCCCCAGGTTGAGGAAGACGCACCATGTACGCGGTCATCAAGACGGGCGGCAAGCAGTATCGGGTCGCCGAAGGTCAGAAGCTCCGGGTCGAGAAGCTTGCCGGCAATGCCGGTGACAAGGTCACGTTCAGCGAGGTGCTCCTCGTCGGCGGTGACTCCCCCAAGATTGGCAAGCCCCTCGTGAGCGGCGCCTCCGTCGCTGCCGAGATCACCGGGCAGGACCGCGGCAAGAAGATCGTGGTCTTCAAGTTCAAGCGCCGGAAGAACTACCGTCGCAAGAACGGCCACCGGCAGCCGTACACCGAGCTCAAGATCACCGGCATCACCGCCTAGCAGGAGAAGTAGACATGGCTCACAAAAAAGGCGGCGGCTCCTCCAGGAACGGCCGTGACTCGAACGCGCAGCGCCGTGGGGTGAAGATCTACGCCGGGCAGCCCGTTCGCGCGGGCAGCATCCTGGTCCGGCAGGTCGGCTCCTCGATCCACGCCGGCCACAACGTCGGCACCGGCCGCGATTTCACGCTGTTCGCCCTCGTCGACGGCGTCGTGAAGTACGAGTGGAAGTCCAACACCAAGAAGCAGGTGTCGGTCTACCCGGGCTCCTGAGCCCTCCTTCCGGATGCCGCGCCGAGCGCGGTGCCATCCAGTCCAGCTAGCCCTGCCTGCAGCGCCCCGTGGGCTCTCGCATTGCTCAAGGCGTTGTGTGATGAACGTCGCCAGCGGCCCGGGACCGGCGAGAGCAAGCTCGGAAACCTGCAGTACTTCGAGCGAGCTCGACTGTCAGTACGGGCGGCGCAGCAGCTCGTCGGACAGAGCGTAGCGCGGTGACCACCTACAAGCTCCTCGCCCTCGATGTCGACGGGACCCTTGTCCGTCGTGATGGATCCATCCACGAGGACGACCTCCTCGCCATCCAGCGGCTCCAGGCGGCCGGTGTACCGGTCTCGATCGCGACGGGGCGGCTGTACTCGGGGACGCGCGAGGTCGCGCGGCGGGTCGGCATCGTCGGCCCGATCGCGTGCGTCGACGGCAGCCACATCGTGCACACCGAGGGCGACGCGCACCTGTACTCGCGCACGATCTCGGGCGTCGAGGCGGCGCTCCTGCGCTCGATCACCGAGCGGCACGCGACGGCGTCGTTCCTCTTCGCGCAGGACAGCATCGTCCACGACGCGACAGGCGCGCCGCACGTCCACTATGTCCGGGGGTGGTCGAGCGCCATCGCCGAGGTCGAGCGGGTCTCGTCGCACCCGTACTGGGAGCACGAGCACGGCCTGCTCGGGCTGGTGGCGATCGGGACCGAGCCGCAGGTCATGGCGGCCGTCGAGGAGGTCCGGTCCGAGCTCGGCCAGGCGGTGTTCGTCGTCTCGTTCCCCCTCCTGCACGACGTCTTCGCGATGCTGGTCCGCGCCGCCGGGCCCACCAAGGGGACGGCGATCGCGTGGCTGGCAGAGCACTACCAGTGCTCGCCGTCGGACGTTGTCGTGGTCGGCGACTGGCTCAACGACCTGCCGATGTTCGAGGTCGCCGGGCGCTCCTTCGCGATGGGGCAGGCGCCCGAGAACGTGAAGCAAGCCGCGACGGACCGCCTGGACGCCGACGGCCTGCTCGGCGGCGGCATCGCCGAGGCGATCCGCCGCGCCTTCGGGCGCTGAGCGCCGGTCAGGCGGCTGCGGCGAGCCTCTTCATGCCGAGGCTGAGTCGCTGAGCTGAGGGAGGGCGTTGCGCCCGCCAGGGCGAGCGGCTGCTGTTCGTTGCTGAGCCGGTGAGCCGCGGGGAGCGCCGCCTTGGACGCCCCCCGCGCGGGTCCTGCGCGCTCGTCAGACCTTGCGCTGCGCCGGCTGGGCCGCCGCGGCGAGCTGCTGCTGCTGCTGCTGCAGGTACTGCGCGACGGCGCGCGAGCGCTCGATGGCGAACTGCTTGACCTCCTTGTTCGGAGATCCGGCGAGCGCGTTCAGCAGCTTGGTCACCTTCTCGAGCTGGCGAGACTGGAAGAGCGCCTCGAAGTAGTTGTTGGCGAGGCGCACGTCGCGGCTCATCTTCGCCTCGTGCGGCTGGAGCAGGCGGACCACCGCCTCGAGGTCGTTCTTCTGCCCGTACAGCGCCGACAGGCAGAGCAGCGCCAGCGGGTCGTCCGGGTTCAGCGCGACCGCCTTCTTGGCGTACTCGACGGCCTTGTCCCGCGTCTCCTCGTTGCTCGCGTAGAAGCCCTGGATCGCGATGTACGGCGCGGCCGTCTTCTTGTCCGCCGAGATCTTCTCCATCTCGGCCACCGCGCTCTCCTCGTCCCCGCGCTGCTTCAGGTACTGGAAGAGGTAGGCCCACGCGTCGATACACCCGGCGTCGATCGCGATCGCCTTCTCGATGTACTCGCGCTCCTTCGCGTCCTCCTTGCGCGCCTGGTAGAGCTTCGCGAGGTGCAGCGAGGGGTAGGGGTTGTCCTTCAGCAGGTTCTGCGCCCCCTTGAGCGTCCCCTCGGCCTTGTCGTGCTTGTCCTGGGAGAGCTGCGCGATGCCGAGCGCGAGCCAGTCGTCGCCCGTGCCGCCCTTCGCCACCACCTTCGAGAGCACCTGCTCGGCGCGCTGCAGCCGGTTGTGCTTGAGGAGCTCCTGCGCGTAGATGCGCCCGCGGTTCAGGTCGTCGGGCTGCTCGGTCCAGTGCTTCTCGAGGCCGGCGAGGAGGTCCTCCAGACCGATCGCGATGGGGCGACCCTGGTCGTCCTGCACCTGCACCGCCGGCCCGTTGAAGCCGAGGAGCTGCCACATCTGATCGAGGGTCACCGCCGTGGGCCCCTGCTCGAGGAGGCCTTTCAGCTCATCGGTCGGCTTGTTCATCGGGATGACGATGAGCGCGTTCCCCGGCACGCCGTTCGGAAACGCGCTCACGGGCGCGACGATCGCCGCCCCCCCGCTGATGTTGAGCCCAGCCGCCTGCTGCTGTCCGTTGGTCGTCATCGTCGATGCTCCGAGATCTCTCCCCCACGCGCGCCGAGGGGCAGGAATCGCCCAGCCTCGCCCCGGTACCCTGCGCGCTGAAGTGATGGGGGTCGTAGTTCGTGTAGAGGGGGCGCGAACGCTAGCAGGGAGGGCCGAGCCGGGCAACGGGGGAGCTCCGAGCGTGCGGGCCCTGGCCGCGGCGGCTCCGCCGGCTCCACTTCGGTTTCCACCCGAGTTTCCGCCCGTGATTCCACCCGAGTTTCCACGCGTGATTCCACTGGTGAATCTCGTCGCGCCGCCCGCGCTCCAGGCCAGCCGCGCTGGGCCCTGCTGCGCTGTCGCCTTGGTCGTATCGCGCGTCTCGCGCTCGCTCGTGGGATCGTTGTCGTTGTCGCTGTCGCCGTCACGGACGCTCATGTCGCTCGCCCTCTCGGCCAACGTCCTAGTCGAGTCGCGGCCCGGCGGCGAGAGCCGGCTTGGGCTCGAGCGCCGGCCCGGAGCGCGCCGGCGCCGCGCTGCGCAACCGCTCCGCGAGGTGGGTGCGGCGCTCCTCCTTGCGCGTCTCCGCCAGCGCCAGCGACACGGCTCGCGGATCGGCGATGAGCACCACGAGCCGCTTGCCGCGGGTCACCGCCGTGTAGATGAGGTTCCGCGACAGCATGACGAAATGCTGGGTGAGGATCGGCACGATCACGGCCGGATACTCGCTCCCCTGGCTCTTGTGGATGCTCGTCGCGTAAGCGAGCGTCAGCTCGTCGATCTCCCCCTCTTCGTAGCCGACCTCGCGATCGTCGAAGCGGACCTGGAGCTTCCGCTCCTCGGCGTTCAGGTCCGTGATGAACCCGACGTCGCCGTTGTAGACCTCGCGGTCGTAGTCGTTGCGGAGCTGCATCACCTTGTCGCCGAGCCGCAGCGTGCGCGCGCCGCGCGTGACGCTCGGGCCCTCGGGGTTCAGCGCCGCCTGGAGCCGCGCGTTCAGGGAGATCGCGCCGGCCTCGCCCTTGTGCATCGGCGTGAGGACCTGCACGTCCCGCCGCGGGTCCAGCCCGAACCCCTTGGCGATGCGCTCCGTGACGAGGTGCAGGATCAGCTCCGCCGCGGCCTCGGCCTCGGTCCGCTCGATCACGTAGAACTCGCCGCCGGGGCCGCGCGCGCCCTCCGGCGGCTCGCCGTCGTGGATGCGGTGCGCGTTGCGGACGATGAGGCTGCCCTCGGCCTGCCGGAAGATCTGCGTGAGGCGCACCGTGGGCACCTCGCCGGAGGCGATCACGTCCCGCAGCACCGCGCCGGGGCCGACCGACGGGAGCTGGTCGACGTCGCCCACAAGGACGAGCCGCGCCGCGTCGGACGTGGCCTGCAGGAGCGCGTCGGCGAGCGCCAGGTCGAGCATCGACGCCTCGTCGACCACGATCGCCGCCGCCTCGATCGGGCGGCCCCGCTGGCGCCCGAACTTGCGCTGCTTCGGGTCGAACTCCAGCAGCCGGTGGAGGGTGACGGCCTCGCGCCCCGTCGCCTCGCTCATCCGCTTGGCCGCGCGCCCCGTCGGCGCGGCGAGCCGCACCGGGAGCCGGGCGCGATCGAACAGCGCCAGGATCGCCCGGACGATCGTCGTCTTGCCCACGCCCGGGCCGCCGGTGACGACCAGCACCTTGTTCCGCGCGGCCTGCTCCACCGCGGCGCGCTGCGCGGCCGCCAGCGCGACCTTCGTCTTCTCCTCGAACGCGGCGATCGCCGCGTCGACGCCCTCCGCGAGGCGCGCGTCGCTCGCCGCGTCGTCCTCGTCGCCCCCCAGCAGGGAGCGCATCCGGCGCGCGAGCCGCACCTCGGCCTCGTAGAGGTCCTTCGGGTAGACGGCGACCTCGCCGGTCGACAGCGCCTCGACGCGGACGTGGCCGCTCGCCACGAGCGCGTCGATCGCGCTGTCGACCTCGGCGGCGTCGCGCTCGAGCATCGTCGCGGCGAGCTCCGCGAGCTCCGGCCGCTCCGCGAGCGTGTGCCCGCGCGTCGACAGGTCGACCAGCGTCTGCAGCACGCCCGCCTGCGCCCGCTCCGGCGAGTCGGCCCGGACGCCGATCGAGCGCGCGATCCGGTCGGCTGTCTTGAAGCCGATGCCCCACACGTCGAGCGCGAGCCGGTACGGGGAGCGGGAGACGATGTCGATCGCGTGCGGGCCGAACCGCCTGTAGATGCGGCTCGCCAGCGCCGGGGACGCGCCGTGCGCCTGGAGGAAGATCATGATGGCCCCGATGGCCCGCTGCGCCGCCCACGCCTTCGCGACGGCCTGCGCCCGCCGCTGGCCGAGCCCGGGGACCTCGGCGAGCCGCTCCGGCGACCGGTCGAGGATCTCGAGCGTCTCGGCGCCGAACGCCTCGACGATCCGCTTCGCGTACGCGGGGCCGATGCCCTGCACCATGCCGGAGCCGAGGTAGCGCTCGAGCCCGTCCAGCGTGGCGGGGGCGATCGGCAGCAGGGTCTCGACCTTGAGCTGCTCGCCGTGCTTCGGATCGCGCTCGTAGCGCCCGGTCGCGCGCACGCGCGTGCCCGGGCCGACCGGCGGGAACACCCCGACCCAGACCTCCGGCGCTGCGCCCGGGGTGACCTCCACCCGCAGCACCCGGAAGCCGCTCGACTCGCTCTCGTAGGTGACGCGGACGACCTCTCCCTCGACCGTCGCGGACCCGTCGCCCGCCACCTCCCTGGCCGAGAAGAGCTTCCGCTGGCCCCCG
>NZ_JEMA01000619.1 GCF_001589285.1 Sorangium cellulosum
CGGCAGCGGCAAGGCCACGAGCGCGCCGCTGTGATCCTGCTGCGGCACGCGCGCGCCCTCTGGGGCCCCCTGTGGTGGCTGCCGGCGCTGCCGTGGCTCGCCTACGTCGCGCTCCTCGCCAGGCGCGGCGCCGCGCGCTGGGACCACGTCGCGGTGGCCGCCCTCGTCGCGACGAGCGTCTACGCGAGCCAGCGCTCGCGGCGGCTCTTCCTGAACGCGCTGCCGTTCCTGCTCCTGTTCCTCGCGTACGACGGCGTGAAGCAGCTCGGCGTCGGGCTCGTCGCGCCGGGAGACGTCCTCGGCTGCGAGCTGCGCGCGGCGGAGCTCGCGCTCTTCGGCGTGGAGATCGGCGGCCGGCGGCTCACCCCGGGCGAGGTGCTCGCCCGGCTGCAGCGCCCCGCGCTCGACCTCCTCTGCGCCCTGCCCTACGGCGCCTACGTGCCCGTGATGCTGGCGCACTGGCTCCACCTCTACCGGACCGACGCGTTCGTGGCGCGCCGGTTCGCCTGGCTCGCGTTCACGACGCACCTCTTCGGCCTCATCACCTACCGCCTGCTGCCCGCCGCGCCGCCCTGGTACGTGCAGGCCCACGGGTGCGCGATCGATCCGGCCGCCCAGAGCTCCCCGGCCGCGCTGCTGCGCGTCGACGCGATGCTCGGGATCACCTACTTCCGCGACCTGTACAGCCGCGGCGCGACCGTCTACGGCGCGCTGCCGTCGCTCCACGTGACGTACCCGCTCTACGGGCTGCTCGCGACGCGCCGCACGGCGAGCGCGCCGTCCCTGGCCCTCCAGCTCGCCTACGCCGCGCTCATGCTGTTCGCGGCCATCTACCTCGACCACCACTGGCTGATCGACGCGCTGCTCGGCTACGCCTACGTCGCGCTCGCGTGGACCCTCGTGCTGCGGGCCTTGCCCGACCAGAGCGGCCCGGATCAGGCGGGCGGCGCCTTGCCGCCGCTCGCCGAGGCGTCGGGCTCCCAGAGGATCTCCGGCGTCCCGAGGAGCGCGGCCGCCCAGCGGCTCCAGACGAAGAGCGCGTCGCTCAGGCGGTTCAGGTAGCCGACCGCCAGCGGATCGGCCTGGCCCGCCTGCGCGAGGCGCACGCAGATGCGCTCGGCCCGGCGGCACACAGTCCGCGCCACGTGGAGATCCGTGTTGAGCCGCGAGCCGCCGGGGAGGACGAACGAGCGAAGCGGCGCGAGATCCGCCTGGCAGCGGTCCATCTCGGCCTCGAGGAGCTGGATCTCCGCCTGCGTCACGCGGGGCTGCTTCGGGTGGACGTCCTCCGGGAGCGTCGCGAGGATCGAGCCGAGGTTGAACAGCTCGTGCTGCACGCGCAGCAGCGTGCGCCCGAGCTCCCCCAGCCGCTCGGCGCTCCCGGCGGGCGCGCCGGGCAGGAGCTCGATCAGCGTCTGCCGCGCGGCCCCGACCAGCGCGTTGAGCTCGTCGACCGTGCCGTACGTCTCGATCCGCGCGTCGTCCTTCGGGACGAGCTGCCCGCCGACGAGCCGGGTCAGCCCGCCGTCCCCCTGCCGCGTGTAGACACGGCTGATCGTGATCTTCGGCGCGCTGAACACGCGCTCGTCCTCGGCCTCTGCCCGGAGGGCACCCGTCCCGCGCGTACCGTCGTTGCTCACGGCGACTTCACGTAAAGCGGGAGGACATCGGGGTCAAGCAACGCCGGGGAGGCGCGGCGTTGGCGAACTTCCGGATCGGATGGAACAGTCCTGTCCCTATGCCCTCGCGTTCACCGGCGCCGCTGCTCCGTCGTCCCCTCTCCATCGCCCTCGTCGTGGCCGCGCTCCCGGCCGCGGCCGGCTGCGCCGCCGAGGCCGCCGCGCGGCCCGAGCCGCGGCCCGCCGTCACCGCGGAGATGGCGCGCATCGAGCAGAGCCGGCGGCGCATCGACGACGCGAGCCGCGCGCTGTCCGACAAGCGGTACGCCGACGCCCGCGCGCTGCTCGACGGCGCGAGCGGCCTCGGCGTCGACTCGCACAGGTACGAGATCGGCGAGCTGCGCGAGAAGCTCGACCGGCGCGAGGCGAAGCTGTGGGCCACCGAGGCCGGCGAGCTGCTCGACCAGCGGGACTGCGAGGGCGCGTTCACCAGGCTGTCGGCGCGGATCGACGAGCTGAAGAGCGAGGCGTTCACCCAGGAGGTCCGGAAGCTCGTGGCGACGCAGGCCGTCGCTTGCGCGAACGGCGAGGTCGACGCGGCGACAACCGCCGGCAAATTCGCGGAGGCGCGCGCGTTCCTCGCGGCGGCCCCGACGAGGAGCGCGCTCGGCGACGCGGCCTCGGAGCGGCTCACCGCGGAGCTCGACGCCACGATCACCGAGGCGCTCTACGGGCAGGTCGAGCCGGACGTCTCGGCCGGGCGCTGGGCGGACGCCGTCGAGAAGCTCGACGCCGCCGTCAAGCGGGGGGACGCCTCGGAGGAGCAGGGGCGCGCGCTGCTCGGCCGCGTGCGCGCGGCCGCGGCGCCGCGGCTGGCGGAGCTCGCCGGCAAGGCGGTCGGCGCGCAGGGCGCGGCGGCCACGCTGAAGCAGCTCGACGCCACCATCGCGCTCCTCCGCTGGGAAGCCCCCGCGCCCGGCTCGGCCGAGCTCCCGGGGAGCAGCGCGCTGCCCGAGGCGCTCGACAGGAAGCGCGACGCCCTCGCCGCGTGGGTCGAGGCGACGCGGATCCAGATGAAGCCTATGAAGAAGCCTTCGATGCGCTGGACCCACGGCGCTGTCGCGATCGCGCCCGCCGCGAACGTCGACGGCGAGGCGAAGCAGCGCCTCGCGCCCTCGACGCCCGTGTGGATCCTCGGGCAGACGAAGCAGCACGCCCTGGTGGCCGCTGTCGATCCAGGCGCGGTCGCGCTCTCCACGGCGCTCGAGTCAGCGATCGGGTGGGCGCCGCTCCCGCGCCTCGCCTCGAAGCCGACAGTCGACTGGCTGCCGCCGGACGACCAGCTCGAGGGCGAGCGCGTGTGGGGCCCGCTCCGGGAGAAGCAGCCGACGCTCGAGCTCGGCGTCGTGAGCGCGGTCCAGGGCGCCGACATCGTCGTCCGGCGGCTCGCGGACGACGCGGAGATCACGCTCTCGCGCAAGCAGCTCCGCAGCGGGCGCCTCTCTCCGGGCACCCGGGTGCTCGCCCTCTGCAAGTCCGAGAACGACCCGGCGACGATCGTCGACGCCGTGCCGCCCGCCGGCCGGGTGGCGCGCATCCAGTGCGAAGGGGGGGCGCAGAAGGAGGAGCCGCTCGCCTCGCTCCGGTCAAGGCCCGACCTCCTGCCCCCCGGCCGCTAGCGCAGACGGCCGGAAATCCGCGATCCTCCGTCCGTCGTTGACTCGTAGCGCCGCGCACCTAAGTCTCCCAGTCTCTTGAGGAGCCACGATGCCTACGACCTATAGCGACCTCATCTCCGACGTCCGCAAGTCCATCCGCGAGCTCTCGCTGAGCGAGCTCAAGCGCCGCCTCGACGACAAGGTCCCGGTGGTGCTCCTGGATGTGCGCGAGAAAGAGGAGTACCGCGCCGGGTACATCCCGGGCGCGATCTCGATCCCCAGGGGCTTCCTGGAGATGCAAGTGGAGCAGAAGCTGCCGGACAAGTCGGCGCACATCGTGGCCTATTGCGCCGGCGGCACGCGCTCGGCGCTCGCCGCGAAGACGCTCCAGGAGCTCGGCTACACCAACGTCGAGAGCGCCAACCCGGGCTTCGTCCGCTGGAAGGACCTGAACTACCCGGTCGAGCTGCCCCCGAGCCTCACGGAGGCGCAGCGGGATCGGTACTCCCGCCACCTGCTCCTGCCCGAGGTCGGCGAGGTCGGCCAGGCGAAGCTGCTCTCCGCCAAGGTCCTCCTCCTCGGCGCTGGCGGCCTCGGCAGCCCGGCGGCCCTGTACCTCGCCGCCGCCGGCGTGGGGACGCTCGGCCTCGTCGACGCCGACGTGGTCGACAACTCGAACCTCCAGCGGCAGGTCCTCCACGCGACCTCGCGCGTGGGCATGCCCAAGGTCGACAGCGCCGAGGTGGCGATCCGCGACCTGAACCCCGACGTGAAGGTCGTGAAGTTCCAGGAGCGCGTCGACAGCTCCAACGTCGACCGCATCTTCGACCAGTTCGACATCATCGTCGACGGGTGCGACAACTTCCCCACGCGATACCTCGTGAACGACGCGTCGGTCTTCAAGAAGAAGCCCGTCGTCCACGGCTCGATCTTCCGCTTCGAGGGCCAGGTGACGACGTTCATGCCGGGCGTCGGCCCCTGCTACCGGTGCCTCTACCCGGAGCCGCCGCCGCCGCACCTCGCGCCGAGCTGCCAGGAGGCGGGCGTGCTCGGGATCCTCCCCGGGCTCGTCGGCATGATCCAGGCGACCGAGGCGGTGAAGCTGATCCTCGGCAAGGGGTCGCCCCTCATCGGCCGGCTCCTCACCTACGACTCGCTCCGCATGAAGTTCGGCGAGCTCAAGCTGCGCCGCGACAAGAGCTGCCCGGCCTGCGGCGAGTCGCCGACAATCACCAGCTACATCGACTACGAAGGCTTCTGCACCCTCGGCTGACGGCCGCCGCGCGCGCCTCCCCGCGCGGGCGGGGCGGCGCGCGCTGCGCGCGTCACGAGGGGTACTGGAGCACCGTGCTCTTCTCGGGCCGCTCGATCCGCTCCACGCGGCTCGTCACGATCTGCCGCTCCAGCCCGTCCGCGTCGGCCTGGGTGAAGTAGATCGGGGCGCCGACGCGCGCGTGCTGCGGCTCCGGGATCACGACGCCGTTCGGGTTGATCCGGACCGCACCCTGGAGCTTCAGGTGCAGCGCGAGGTGGGCGGGCCTGAACTTGCGCGCTGCCCTGTCGCGGACGGCGACGCAGATCTCGTCGCGGACGTGATACTCCGTGTTGCGGGTGATGAAGACCCGGTGCCTGCGGCGCTCGTTACCCGTGTAGCTCATGGTCGCTCGTCGCTCCTTCGCGCCCCTCGGCGCGGCGCGCATCGCGCCCTCGCGCTGGTGCGCATCGCGCCCTTCAGCGCGGCGGGCATCGTGGCAAGGCGCGCCGCGCGGGGCCAAGTTCGCGGCGCCCGCGCGCGCGGCCCTGCGTCCCGCACAGAAGCGGGTGCCGCCGCAACTTTGTGCGGATCTCCGCGCGCTTCTGGGAAAGCGGCGCGCGACGGTGCCACGATCGCGATCGCAATGCCGCGCTGCGAGCGTCCCCCTGGTCCCGGTCTGGCGAAGGTCCAGAGCCCGCCGCTGTTTCACCGGCGGCTCGTCGAGCTCGTGACCTGCTCGACGGGGCGCCTCCACGCGCTGTTCGATCGCGCCGACGTGCTGAGCGAAGGGAGCACCCGCAACGAGGAGGGCGCGCTCATGTATTACGGGTCGACCAGCCTGCTCGTCGCGCTGCCCGCGGACGCGCCGCTCGACCCGACGCTCGACCGGGCGCTCGCGCTCGACCCCCACCTCCGGCTGCGGGCGCTCCGCGTCGCGCAGCGCGAGGCGACCGCGCGCGCCGGCGGCCCGCTCGGCCCGATGCAGGCCGAGATCCGCTGCGGGCTCGCGCGGCGCGCGGCCACGACATCGTTCGCGCTGACCGTGGACGTCACGGCGCGCGTGCTGCTCACCACGCCGAAGACGGCGCGCCCCTCGGGCACCTGATCGCCATGCGAAAGATCCACCGAAGACCGCTCGCCGCCGCGCCCCCCTCGCGCTCCCGCGCTCTCGCGCTCGCCGCGCGGAGAGGCCTGCGGGCAAACCCAGGGGAGAGCGCGCGGGATGACCGACGCGGACGCCGTCGGGGCCGCGGGCCGCGCCCTCTTGACGCGCGTGCCCGCGTGGAGAACGGGAGCCATCCGGCTCGAGGCGAGGTAGGCTCCACACGACGCGCTCTGCCTCCCACGATCCTCGGCGCGGAGCCGGCGACGCTGCGATGAGCAAGAAGGACCGTTCCGCCTCCGGCGATTCCGACAAGGTGATCCACGTCGTGTTCGGCCCTGGTGGGGGGCGTGTGTCGGAGCCCCCGCCCGCCCCGCGGACCGGCGAGCCCGAGGCGCCGATGCCCGCGCCGGGCGCGCGCGAGCCGGTCACCGACATGTTCACGGGCACGGAGGTCGCGCGGCTGCTCGGCATCTCGCCCGGCCGGCTGCGCTCGCTCGATCGCGCCGGCATCGCGCCGCCGAGCGGCCGCCGGCGCGGCCGGCGCGCCTACACGTTCTCGGATCTGATCGCCCTGCGCGCCGCGCGCGACCTCCTCGCCCGCAAGGTGCGCCTGCGCGACGTCGCGCGGGCGATCGACAACATCCGCGCGGCGCTCCCCCGGGTGACGCGCCCCCTCGCCGAGCTCCGCGTCGCCTTCGACGGCAAGGCGATCGTGGTCCGGAGCGCCTCGGGCGCGTTCGAGCCGATCACCGGGCAGATGGTGCTCGACTTCGAGGTGAAGGACCTGCGCGACGACGTCGTGCGCGTGCTCCGCCCGAAGGTGGGCCGGGAGCGCGCGCGCACGGCCTACGAGCTCTACATGCAGGCCAGCCAGCTCGACGAGGACCCGTCGACCATGGACGAGGCCGAGGCGCTCTACCGGCGCGCGCTCGAGATCGACCCGTGGCTGGCGATCGCCTACACGAACCTCGGCAACATCTGCTTCCGGCGCAACGCCGAGGAGCAGGCCGAGGCGCTCTACATGAAGGCGCTCGAGCTCGACGCGGCGCAGCCGGAGGCGCAGTACAACCTCGGCTACGTGATGCTCGAGCGCGGCCGCGCGGCCGAGGCCATCCGGTATTTCCGCGGCGCGATCGCGAGCGATCCGCGCTTCGCGGACGCCTATTACAACCTGGCGATGGCGTACGAGCAGATCGGCGATCCGACGCAGGCGCGCCCTTGCTGGCGCAGGTACCTCGAGATCGAGCCGACAGGCACGTGGGCCGAGATCGCGCGCCGGCACCTGTGACGTCCGGCGCGCCTCGGGCTTGATCCGGGGGGCCTCTTCTCCGGCATACTGCGCGGGCCATGGACCAGCAGGGCGCGCCGCGCGGCGCCGCGAACTACCCCCCCGGCGGCCATCCGCCGGGCGGCCCCCCGCCGGGGGGCCACGGCGCGCCCCCCGGCGGCTACGGCCCTCCAGGCGGCGGCCACGGCCCTCCAGGCGGCGGCTACGGCCCTCCAGGCGGCGGCTACGGCCCTCCAGGCGGCGGCCACGGCCCTCCAGGCGGCGGCCATCCGCCGCAGCCGTTCGGCGCCGTGCCGGGGCACCTCGGCGTCGGGCCGTTCAGGCCGCCGCCGAAGCGGTCGAACCTCGCCATCTACCTCGGCGTCGGCTGCGGCTCCGTGTTCCTGTTCTGCATTCTTGCAGGCGCGGCGGCGATCTACTTCTACAAGGGCGTCGCGGCCCGCGAGATCGCCGCGCGGCCAGCGCCGCTCCCCGGGGCGCCGGCGCGCGACGGCCTCGGCGACGCGCCCGACGCGGCCGCCGACAAGGGCGTGCTCCGCGCCGAGATCCGCGACCTCCGGGGCTTTCCCTCCCGCGCGGGGAAGCTCCACCATTTCGTCGGCGAGATCCGCAACACGGGGACGGCCCCCCTCGGCGCCCCGAGCGCGAAGGTGACGCTCTTCGACGCCCGCGGCGCCGCCCTCGGGAGCGGCGACTGCGCGGCGCAGGTGCGCTTCTTGCCGCCGGGCGAGAAGGTCCCGTGCGCGCTCACGACGCCGAGGCCCGCCGCGCTGGCCACCTTCAAGGCCGAGATCGCCCCCGCGGCCCCGTCCTTCCACGGCAAGCTCGCCAAGCTCGCCATCGCGGACACGAAGTTCACGCCCACGCGCGGGCAGAGCCCGTACCAGGTGTCGGGCCGGATCACGAACGAGTCGAGCTTCACGGCGAGGTCGGTCCTCGTGATCGTCTCGCTCTACGGCGCCGACGGGAAGGTCGTCAGCGTGAGCCAGATCCCCCTGGGCGCCGGGGATCTCGCGCCCTCGGCTGGCGGGACGTTCACGGCGAGCGTCGTCGATGTCGCCGACGCGCCAGCGACGTGGCAGGTGTTGGCTGTCGGATACAGCGAGTGAGCGCGCAGGGCTCCGGCCGCGCGCGAGAACCCAGGAGAGGTGAGCGAGATGAGCGACGTGGGATCGGCCCGGCGGGCAAAGGACGAGCTCAAGGCCAAGATCAGCGGCGAGCCGTGGTGTGTCGGCATCGGGGTCGAGCGGGAGGACGGGGTCGGCTTCATCGTGCGCGTCAGCGTCCGGTCCGGAGGGGCCGACGCGGCGCGCGCGGCGATCCCGGATCGGATCGGCGGCGTGCTGATCAAGGTGATCGAGAACGACCCCTGAGCACGTCTGACCCGCGGTCTCGTATCGCCAGGCCGCGCAAACCGTGTAAGCTGCGCGCCTCGTGAACGAGCGCAATCTCTCCCGCCGACTTTCCACGAGCATCGTTGACGCGTTGAAGGCGCACGGGCACATCCTCGTGGCCAGGGGCGGCGCGACGGCGCTCGCGCGCGAGCTCGAGGAGAAGATGTCCGGGGTCATCGCGGCCATCGCGCCCCGGCTCGAGCCGTATGCGATCGTCGACGGAGAGGTCACGAGCACGTTCGGCAGCGACGAGCTCGACGACCAGGTCGAGGAGCTCGTCGCGAGCCTCACGAGCACGCTGATGGAGTCCGAGCACGTGGAGGACATCTTCACGGAGGACAACGTCATCCAGCGCGACGTCTTCCGGGTGATGCGCGACGCGCTGCTCGGGCCGCGCCCTGAGCTCGCCCTCGATGACGACGGCCCGGTGCAGGTGCGGCTGGACATGCTCGGGTACGTCGCCTCGACGGTCGGCAAGCGCGCGCCGGCGCAGGTCCTGCACGAGGCGCTCGGGCGCGCCGCGGAGACCGCCGGCGGCAAGCTGACGTCCTACGACGCCGAGCTCCGCGAGGCGACGTTCTCGGTCGAGAGCAGCGATCCCGACGCGCGGCTCGAGCTCGAGGAGGCCGTGGCCGACGAGCTGTCGGAGCTTGTCGAGGCGAAGGTGGTGACGCTCCCGATGATGGAGCGCCGCTTCGAGCTGCAGCGCCGGATCGAGCCCGGGGCGCGCGGCGGCCTGCGCCAGCGGATCGACGCGATCGCCTCCAGGATGCTGCGCGAGGGCGGCTGCGCCGCGTCGTGGGAGCTCGCGGGCGACCGGGTGCTCAGGCTGAGGCTCACCCCGCTGTCCGAGCAGGACGCGCTCGAGGTCGACAGCCACATGACGGAGTTCACCCGCGACATCGCCGCGCTCCTCGGCGAGCCGCTGGAGGAGCTGGACCCGGCGAGCCGGCCGGCCGCCGCGCCGCTGCGCAGCGACGCGCCTTCGTCGCGGCGCCGCGAGCCCGCGCTGGAGGCGGCGGGCGTGGAGGACGACCTCGACGAGGAGGACGACCTCGACGAGGAGGACGACCTCGACGACGAGGACGAGGACGAAGACGAGCTCGACGAGGACGACGACCTCGACGAGGACGAGGACGAGGACGGCGAACTCGACGAGGACGAGCTCGACGACGAGGACGACGACCTCGCGGACGGGGACGACGCGCCCGCCACGAAGCCCGCCGCGGCCGCGAAGCTCCGCAAGGCGGCCGAGCCTGCGGCAGAGCGGTCCGCGGCGAGCAAGGCCAGGGCGGTGGCGGTCCGGGGCGCGAAGAAGGAGCCGGCCCGGAAGGCGGCCGCAGCGCCGAAGAAGGCCCCCGCCGCCGCGGAGAAGGCAGCGACCGGGAAGACCGCGGCGGCGCCGGCGAAGAAGGCGGCGAAGGCGCCCGCCAAGAAGGCGGCCTCGCCGGCTCCGGCGAAGAAGACGGCGGCGAAGGCGCCCGCCAAGAAGGCGGCGGCGAAGAAGCGCTGACGGCTCAGCGGGCCGGGTTGCGGTAGACCAGGATCACCGGCACGCCGTCGAGCCCCGCGATGTGATCCGGGCTCGTGGTCCCGAACGCGACCCACGCCTGGTACGCCTGCCCGAGCATGTGCTGCTCGTGGTGGTACAGGGCAAAGTCAGCGCCCGCGACCGCCCCCACGCCGCGGATGTCCTTCCGCAGGCGCCCGTCGCGCAGCAACATGTCCCAGGCCGGGGCGGCCGTGTCGTGGACGTACACAGTCCCGCGGGGCGGGACGTGCTCGTTGAGGTACGCGACGACAGCGCCTGTCGTGTACCCCCAGAAGGAGCGGTTCAGGCCCAGGGTCGCCGCGCCGGGCGCGCCGCCGACGAGCGGCGTGTAGCTCGAGAGCGCCCACGGGTGCGCGTGCAGCGTCTCGGCGATCGGCGCCGCGAACACCGCCGCGCCGAGCAGCGCCGGCAGCAGCGGCCCGCGCGCGGCGCG
>NZ_JEMA01000620.1 GCF_001589285.1 Sorangium cellulosum
CAGCGGTCGCGCCGGCACCGCCGCCCGAGGCGATCCCGGCGGCGCCCGCGCCGGCGACGACGGCGAGCGCAGCGGCGGCTGCGGAGGCCGAGGCGGCGGTGGAGGCCGGAGCAGCGGAGGAGGCGGGGGCGGCAGCGGAGGCCGAGGCGCCTGCTTCGAAGGAGCAACCGACGGCGGCGAAGGAGCAACCGACGGCGGCGAAGGAGCAACCGGCGGCGGCGAAGGAGCAGGCGACGAAGGCGCCGGCCGCGGCGAAGGCAGCGGCGGCGAAGGCAGCGCCGGCGAAGGCGGCGGCGGCGGCCGCGGCGGAGGACGACGAGGATATCTACGCGACGCCGAAGCGGCAGAAGCCGTCGTTTGTGAGGGTGCTCGAGGAGCGGAAGAAGGCGGCGCCGGCGAAGACGGCAGCGCCAGCGCAACAAGGGGCCGCGAAGCCAGCCAAGCCGTGCCCTGCGGCGGGATGCAGGCCGTTCTAGTCGCTGAGGAGAGAGGTCTTCCGATGGGCAGCAACAAGGACAGCGACGACATCCGGCAGTACCTGCCGGACCTTGAGAGCATCCGGCGCGAGGCCGACCCGGAGGTGGCGGAGCAGAAGCTGCGGCAGGCGCAGAACAACCCGGAGCTTGACCGTGCGCTGTCGGAGATGCAGCAGCAGAAGCCGACGGGGCAGCCGCTGTTCCAGTTCCCGGTGGTGCCGGCGCTGGCCAAGGAGCGAACGGGACCGGCGCCGTTTCCGGGGACGGCGGTGCCGCCGCTTCCGGGGACGGCGGCGCAGCAGGGAGCGCCGCACGGGGCGGCGGCGCAGCACGGCGCGGTGGCGCCGCCGGGGGCGGCGGCGCAGCAACACGGCGCGATGGCGACGCAGCGTGTGCCGGTGTACGCGGGCGCAGCGGCTCCGCAGCGCGCGCCGGTGCAGCAGCAGGGCGCGCCGCGGCATCCAGCCGCGCCGGTGCATCCGGGCGCGATGGCGACGCAGCGAGTGCCGGTGTACGCGGGCGCGGCGGCGCCGCAGCGCCCGCCGGTGCAGCAGCAGGGCGCGCCGGTGCAGCAGGGGGCGATGGCGCCGAGCCAGTGGGNGTGCAGCAGGGGGCGATGGCGCCGAGCCAGTGGGCGGACCGTGCGCTGCCGCCGATCGACAAGGCGCTGCTGCCGTCGTCGCTGCTGCCGGTGACGCCGCCACCGGTCGCCGTGCCGAAGGCGCCGGCAGCCACGCCGACGACTGGACGGCGCCGGGCGTGGATGCCGACGTGGCTGATCGTGCTGCTCGCGCTCGTCGCGGTGAGCAGCCCGTTCGTGCTGTCGACGATCCTGCGGCGAGAGACGCCGCCGAAAGCGCCGGAGCCGGCGCCGCCGTCGAGCGGGATGCCCACAGGGAGCACGCAGGCGCCGCCGGAGGCCTCGGAGCGGTTGCCGCCAGCGGCGCCAGCGCCGCCGGAGGCGGCCGAGCCGAGCCTCGACGACACCGCGGCCGAGAGAGAGCCGCCAGCGCCAGCGCCGCCTGCGCCGGCCTCGCCAGCGCCAGCGCGGCCGCCGCGTGTGGCGCCGCCCCTTCCGCAGGCGCCAGTCGCGCCGGCGCCGACCGACCAGCCGCTCGACGAAAACTGGATGCAGTGAGGACGCGTGGAGCCATGATGATGAACTGCCGAACCCTTGCGATGTTGCTCACCGCGGCGACCGTGCTCGCCGCCCCTGACATCGCCGCCGCGCAGCCCGCGGCGCCGCCGGAAGCCTCCGCCAGCGCCGATGCGGCGAAGCGTGCCGATGCGCTCGTTCAGAAGGCCGGCCGACTCTACTCGGGCGGCCAGTACCAGGACGCGGAAGCGTTGCTGCTCATGGCGTGGGAGCTGAACCCGACGTT
>NZ_JEMA01000621.1 GCF_001589285.1 Sorangium cellulosum
GCCGCTCCGCTGGGACCCTTGCACGAGGGCAGCATGTAGCCGCCGCCCAGCCGGCGGCAACGCCCTCGTGCGCCGCGGCGCGTGATAGTCCTCGCGGGTGCCGGAGCTCCCGGAGGTCGAGCACGCCGCCGCCTCGCTGCGCCGCTTCCTCGCGGGCGACCGGATCGCGTCCGCCGAGGGCGATCCGACCCGCGTGTTCCGCCGATCGAGCCGCGACGCTTTCGAGCGCGAGCTGCCGGGCCGCGCGCTCGAGCGCGTCACGCGCTTCGGCAAGTACCTCGTCCTCGAGCTCGACGGGGGCGTGATGCTGCTCAGCCACCTCGGGATGTCGGGCAAGTGGGTGCGCCGCGCGCCGGGAGAGCCCGCGCCGGGGCACAGCCGCGCGCGGCTGCGGCTCACCTCGGGGAGCGAGCTCCACTACAACGACCCGCGGCTCCTCGGGCGGCTCGCCGTCCTGCGCGGCGCCTCGCCGCGCGAGATCCCCGAGATCGCCGCGCTCGGCGCCGATCCGCTGCGCGACGGGATCGACGTGGACGCCCTGCTGGAGCGCGCCCGGGCGAGCGCGCGCGCCGTGAAGGTGATCCTGATGGACCAGGCGGTGATCGCCGGCCTCGGCAACATCCAGGCGACCGAGGCGCTCTTCCGGGCTGGCGTGCACCCGGCGCGGCCGGGCCGCTCCCTGTCGCGCGAGGAGGTCGCCGCCATCGCCGCGGGCATCGAGGCGTCGATCGCGCACACGATCACGGCGATCGGCGCCGGGGAGATCGCGTACCTGTCCGAGTCCGGCGCGGCGCCGAACCCGTTCCAGGTCTACGCGCGCGCCGGCGAGCCGTGCCCTCGCTGCGGCGCGGCGCTGGAGACGCGCGCGATCGGCGGGCGCTCCAGCGCCTTCTGCGCCCGGTGCCAGCCGGAGCGCAGCCGCGCGCGGCCGCGGGCACAGCCGCGTAAGGCGCCCGGGAGCTGAACACGCGTCGCGTGAAGGGCGCTGTGCGACCGCCGGGCCGCGGTTGGCGTGTCGTCCTCGTGCCGGTATAGTGGCGCCGCGATGGGCCGCAGCAGCTTGGTTTCCGTCCTCTGCGCCTTCATCGTCGCGGGCTGCGCCGGGAGGGCGCCCGTGGCGGCGCGGTCGAAGGACAGCCTGCTGCGCGCGGCCGCCGCTGTCTCATCGGAGCACGGCGCAGGCGCGCCCAGGACGGCGGCGGACCACGCCGCGCTCGCGGCCGCCCACGACCACGATCACGACGACGAGGTGGACGAGGACGGCGGGGAGGTCGACGACGACGTCGAGCTGCCGCCGGAGCCGGGCACCGGCACGCCGGCGCGCTCGCCGCTCGCGGCCATGACCGACGCGCAGATCGAGGAGCTGCTGTCGAAGGACCCGGCGGCGCTCGGGCCGATGTCGGTGGGCGCCACCAACGCGGGCGCGCTGTTCAACGGCATCCGGATGCCCGAGAGCGACAGGTGGGAGCTCGTCGACCCGGGTCACGCCTGGGGGACGCGCGAGACGGTCGACGCGCTCGATCGGGCGATCGGGGAGGTGCACCGGCAGTTCCCGGGGAGCCCGAAGCTCTACATCGGGCACATCAGCGCGCGGGACGGCGGCCGCCTCTCGCCGCACAAGAGCCACCAGGCCGGGCGCGACGTCGACATCAGCTACTTCCTCGACGCGAGGCACCGCTGGTACCAGCGGGCCACGGCGGCGAACCTCGACCGGGAGCGCACCTGGGCCTTCGTCCGGGCGCTGATCACCGAGACCGACGTGGAGCTCATCCTCATCGACACCAGCGTGCAGAAGCTGCTCAAGGAGCACGCGCTGAAGATCGGCGAGGACAAGGACTGGCTCGACGACGTCTTCCAGTTCGGGTCGAGGAAGCCGCGGCCGCTCATCCGTCACGCCCGGGGGCACGCGAACCACATCCACATCAGGTTCTACAGCCCGATCGCGCAGGACTCGGCCGTGCGCGCCTACCCCATGCTCGTGAAGCGCGGGGCGATCAAGCCGACGGCGCAGTACGTGCGCCACCTCGCGAGGAAGGGGCAGACCCTGGGCTCGCTGGCCCGGCGGTACGGCACCACCGTGGAGGCGATCAAGCGGGCGAACGGCCTGCGATCCACGGCGATCCAGGCGAAGCGCGTCTACAACATCCCGCGGCCGTCCGGCGGCCCCGCCGCCCCGCCGAAGCACGTCACGGTGCCGCCGCGCCGGCTTCCGCCGCCGAGGGCGGCGGACGCGTCCACGCCGGCGCGCCACGACGAGCCCGGGCCCGCGCTGGGCGGCTGAGCCGGCGAGGGGCGCGCGGCGGTCGTTCGCGCGGCCTCAGTGCTTCACGTCGACGACGAGCCGCGCCGGCTTCGTCAGCTCGAGGACGCGGTACCGGTTCGGCGACGAGACCCCGAGCACCCAGGTCACCTCGGCCTCGAAGTCGCACGTGCGCTCGAGCTCCAGGGCCACGCCGAGCGCGAGCTTCCGCTCGCGGAACGGGATCGTGGCCTTCCCCGCCTCCGTGTGCGCCGCGGCGGGGGTCATGCGCACGGCGAGCCACCCGTCGCCGGCGATCTCCGTCGCCTCGCCCGAGCCGCACTGCCGCACCGGCTTGTCGATGTAGTCGACGTGGTAGCCAGGCACCGTGTCCCCCTCGAACTCGAACACGACGCGGTCGTAGTGCTCGTGCCGGGCCGCGCGCACGTCGCGCAGGACCGCGACCGTGGCGCCGGCGCGCGGCTTGTCGGTGGCGCCCGCGGTGCCCTCGAACGAGTCCGTGCTCGTGGGGTCAGCCTGCTTCGGGGGCCGCGGCGTGGGCGGCTCGTCGTCCGCCGCCGGCTCGGCGGGGGGGCGCGTGTCGATCGGCGTGACGTGCGGGATGGGCTGAGCAGGCTCGCTGCCGCCGCCGCGGCAGCCCGCGGCGAGCGTCACGATCGCGGCTGCGAGCAGCAGGTTCGCGGTCCTCATGGAGGTCCATCCATGGCTCCGCCGCCGCCGCCCGTCCACCGCGACGCGGGCGCCGCGCTCGCGATCGCCGGCGCGGGCGCCGCGCGCTCCGCGGATCACCGCGCCGCCGCGCGCGCCCGGGCCAGGATCGCCGCGAGCCGGGGGACGATCTCGTCCACCGCGCGGTCGCCCTTCACCGACCCCTCGACGCGGAGGGGCGTTCCCCGGCCGTCCGCGCCCGGCACGACGAAGAGCGGGATCATCTCGGACGCATAGCCGGCCTCGGCGAGCCGGTCGTGGTCGCGGTCGAGGTCGAACTCGAGCAGGCGCAGCGCCGGGAAGCTCGCGTCGAGCTGGCCCGCCTTCACGGCGTCGTGGAACCTCGTGCACGGCTCGCACCACGACGCGCCCACGTAGACGACGAGCTCGCGCCCCTCGCGCCGGGCGCGGTCCCGCGCCTCCTGCACCAGCGCGGGGACCTCGCCGCCCTCCGGCGCCGGCACGACCTCGGCCCCGAGCGCAGCCGGGCGCGCGGCGCTGCTCCCTGCGCCCGGCCGGGAGGTCTCTTCCCGCGAGCAGTCGAGCAGCGCCGCGAAACAGAGGATCAGCCCGGCTCGCGCCGCCCGGTTTCGGCCATGACCGCTCATGTCGTCTTCCTCTCGGCCGCCGTCATGCTCGCCCTGTGATGGGGAAGAATTTGAACCACAGAGGGCACAGAGGGCACAGAGGAAAGAGAGAGTTTTTTATCCTCTCTTCTCTCCTCTGTGCCCCTGTGGTTTTTTTTCTCATGAACCAGGGATGAGCCTCAGCGGCGAGGTGCTGGCGTCAGGGCAGCACGAGCTTGATCGAGAACACGTAGTCGACGTTGACGGGCTGTCCCTGGTACGTGACCGGCTTGTAGCGGCTCGCCGCGAGCGCCGAGAGGACCGCCTCGTTCATGTGGGGGACGCCCTTCACGATCCGGCAGCCAGCGAGATTTCCGGCCGTCGTCACCACGCAGCGCGCGAGGACCGTCCCCTCGACGCGGGCCTGCCGCGCCTCCCGCGTGTAGACAACCGCGGGCGCCTCGATCGGCACGGGGCGCGTCATCCCGTCCTGGAAGCGCAGGATCTCGGGAGCGGTCACCATCGACGCCGGCGCGGCCGGCGCCGCGGCGGGCGCGGCCTCTGGAGCCGCCGGCAGGGCGGCCGCGCTGGGCTGGGCAGCTCCGGGCTCGGTCACGGCGGGCTCGGCCGCGGCGCCCTCCTCGCGCAGCGCCTCCTCGTAGAGAGCCGCCTCCGGGAGGGCGCTCACCGCGACCTGCGCGCTCGGCGGCGGCGGAGGCGCGGGGGCCGCGGCCAGCGCCTCGAGGTGGGCCGAGGCGGTCTCGTCCTCGGGGCGCACGACCAGCACTGTCGGCTTGTAGCCGGGCCTGGTGAGCTGGAGCCGGTACTCGGCCCGGGTCCCGGCGCCCTCCAGGACGAGCCGGCACGGCGTTGCCAGGCACACCTCCGTCCCGCGGTCGGACACGCGGGCGCCGGGCGGAGCGCTCTCGATCCGCACGATCCTGAAGCCGGCCGCCGCCCCGGGCGCTCTGTCCGCCGACGCCTCGGCGGGGACGGCGATCGGCACGAAGACGGACTGGACGGCCGCCGTGGGGCTCGCGGCCTGCGGCCCGCGCGCCTGCCCGCCGATTGCCATCACGAGGCCGCCGCCGACGAGCGCCGCGATCGGCGCCACGAGGTAAAGAGACAGCGGCCGGTGACGGGGTGGCGCGACAGAGCCGCTGAACGTCGGGGAGACCTGGGGAGGAGACAGCGAGTCGAGCTGGATCGAGCGAGGCGACGCGCCCGAGTCGGCCGGCGGCGGCGAGAGCTCCGAGATGAGCGGCCCCGAGGCCGACGGCGCAGACGGCAGCGCGCCGCCAGGCTGCGACACGGGCACGCGGTCCGGCGTCGACGACCGCGCGACGTCGACCGGCTCGCCCGCCGCGCCCTTCAGCGCGAGGAGGCACTCCTTCATCGACTGGAAGCGCCTGTCCGGGCTCTTCTCGAGACACCGCATCACGATCGCCTCCATCCCCGGCGACACGGGCGCGCCCGGCGCGTCGCCGGAGGCGCGCGCGAGCGGCGGCGGCGGCTCGCTGACGTGGGCCATCAGCGTCGCCGTCGGCACCTTCTTGTCGAACGGCGCCTTGCCGCAGAGCATCTCGTAGAGCAGCACGCCGAGCGAGTAGATGTCTGCGCGCGGCGAGAGCTCGTTGCCCAGCGCCTGCTCCGGCGCGGTGTACCTGGGAGAGCCGATGAACAGGCCCTTCTGCGTCAGATCGTCGAGCTCTCCCGAGACGTCCTTGACCAGGCCGAAGTCGAGCACCTTGACGAAATCCTTCTCGTCCCCCTGGTCGACGAGGAGCACATTGCTCGGCTTGAGGTCCCGGTGCACGAGCCCGAGCCCGTGCGCCTCCGCCATCGCCCGGCAGATCTGCCGGGCGATCCGGCTCGCGCGCGCCTCGGGGAGCGGGCCCTCGTCGTGGAGCACGCGGTGGAGCGTGCGCCCGGCGATGTACTCCATGGCGATGAAATAGATCCCGCGCCGATCGTCCTTGCCGTAATCGAAGACGGTGACCGAGTTCGGGTGGGTGAGCCTCGCCGCGGTCGCGGCCTCGCGCGAGAAGCGCCGGAAGAACTCCGGATCTTGCTCGTGGCGCTCATCGGGGACGAGGAGCTTGAGGGCGCAGATCCGACCGAGCGCGAACTGCTCTGCCCTGTAGACCTTGCCCATACCCCCGCGGGCGATGAGCGAGATGATCCGATATCGGCCCGCGATCGTCGCGCCGATGAGCGGGTCTTGACCGCTGCTCCTGGTCGCACCCATGGCGTTCATCATACGCACGAGGGAGAGCGCCCGGCTACCCCAACGCCCGTGTCATTCTGGTTGCGTGAGCCCCGATCGTCCCTGCGGTTCCGGGTCCACCATCGGTGTGTCGCGCTCGATACCATGGTGCGATGAAGGGGGGTTCTCTGGTCGACGTCTCGGCCGGTGCGTGGTGGTGAACCGGAGAGCACCGGAAGGTTGCGATCCGGTTTCGCGGCGATTCCGCGGCGCGCCGCCGCGGGGGCGTGCGGGCCGGTGGTCTGGAATTTATTCAACGGCCGGCGCGCGAGGTCGCCGCTGAAAATTGCGTTGCAGGCCCGGAACCTGGGGCAGGGGCCGCTGTCGATCCAGGGCGTGGACGCGGTGCTCCGCGGCGCACGCAGAGCGCGGTGAAGCTCGCCGCGCGCCCGCCGTGGAGCGCTGCGCTGGCGGGCTCTCGCGGGCTCGCTCCATTCATACCGCTCGCTGCGCGGCTCACGCCGCGCGCGCGGGCAGGAAAGGGCTGTCTCCGATGGACACGTTCAAGCTGGCTCCGAGCATCGCATCGTCGAACCCGTTTCTTGGCAATCTGCCCTTCAGCCCGGCTCCGGCCTGCGAGGCCGAGGTGTCCGCGGACGCGCCGGAGGGCTCGTATACGTACGCGCTGGTCAAGAGCGCGCCCGAGGTGCCCGCGGACGAGTGCGAGACCGAGGCGCTGTCCGTCGAGGTGGTCATCCGGTGGGGGGACAGCCTGCTTCACATGGCGCACCTGACGCCGCCGCGCGCCTTTCACGCCGGCGAGCAGGAAGGCGTCGAGGGCGGGTGTGACTTCTTCGTCCCCGCGGCGCGGCTCGGCGCGGCGAGGGCGCCGCTCGTGCTCGTCGGAGACGGCGGCGAGGTGAGCGCCGTGATCCCGCCGGGCGCCACGGGCATGATCGAGCTCGGGAGCTGCAAGATGACTGTCGCGCAGGCGATCGCGTCGGGCCGCGCCGTGCCGTGCGCGGCGCTCGACGGCGCGCGGCAGATCGCGCTGCCGCTCGGCGGCCGGGCGAAGCTCGATCTCGGCGACTTCGGGGTCGAGGTCGCCGTGGGCAGGGCGGGCCGCCGCGTGGCGGGCAAGGTGAGCCTCGACCGCCGGAGCCTGCCGTTCGCCGCGCTCTCGACGCTGGTCCACGTCGGCCTGCTCTCGGCCATGGCCGCGTTCATGCCGCCGCTGGCCATGGCCGACGACGGCGGCGTCAGCGCGGAGCAGGCGTACCTCATGGCGCAGGCGCTCGCGGCCACGGCCGAGCGGGAGCTGCCCGAGGCGAACGAGGGCGCGGAGGCGAGCCGCCCGAACGAGACGGAAGGCGGCACGGGCGCGGCCGCGATCGGCGAGTCGGGCAAGGCCGGGAGCGCGACGAGCCGGAAGACGAACGGGCGCTTCGACATCGAGGGGCCGAAGGACAACCTCGACGTGCGGATCTCGCGGGCGCAGGCGCTCGACGACGCGGCGCGCTTCGGCATGATCGGCGTGCTCCAGGCGGGCCTCGGCGGCGATCCGAACGCGCTCTCGGCGCCCTGGGGCGGCGTGGAAACGCTCGGGAACGGCGCGCGGAGCGTGATCGCCAACATGTGGGGCGAGACGATCGACGAGTCGGGCGGCGTGGGCGGGCTCGGGCTCCTCGGCGTGGGAGAGGGCGGCGGCGGGCGCTTCACCGGCATCGGGATGGGGCCCCTCGGCACCGTCGGCCACGGCAACGGGCTCGGCGACGGGCAGGGCTTCGGCCCTGGCCACGGCGCGTCGCGCTTCGCCGGCGCCCGTGGCCACAAGCCGGACGCGCCGCGCATGCGGGTCGGGTCGCCCTCGGTGTCGGGCCGGATCCCGCCCGAGGTCATCCAGCGGATCGTGCGGCAGAACTTCGGCCGGTTCCGGCTCTGCTACGAGAACGGGCTGCGCAACAGCCCGAACCTGACCGGGCGCGTGTCGGTCGGCTTCACGATCGGCCGCGACGGCGCGGTCTCCAGCGTGCAGAACGGCGGCTCCGATCTGCCGGACGCCGGCGTGGTCGCCTGCGTGGTGCGCTCGTTCTACGGGCTGTCGTTCCCGCCGCCGGACGCCGGCATCGTGACCGTCACCTATCCCCTCCTCTTCAGCCCCTCCGGCGGCTGACTCACCCCCTGACCTGGCCGACCCGGCCCATCGTGCGCGCGGTGCAGAGCGAGAGCGCGCTGCGATGAGCTCCACCCGGGATCTCGCCCGCGCAACGCGAGCCTACGGGGGGCACGTCGTGGGGCGACAAGACGAAGGATTTGAACCGCCAAGGACGCCAAGGGGGAGAGAAAAAACTCGTCCCTCCTGGCGCTCCTGGCGTCCTGGCTGTCGTTCTCACGATCAGCCCGCTGCGCTTGTCATCGCCGCGCGCACCGCGGCGGCGTGGACGGCTGTCGAAACATGCCTGTCGTGAGCCCGCTACAGGACCAGCCCGCGCGCGCCGGCGCCGCGGCACCCCTCGCTGCTACCCTCGCCGCCGATGGCCGCCACGAAGCTCCCCCCGCTCTCGCGAAGGCGCGCGCTCCTCGGCCTCGCCGCGCTCGCCTCGACCTCGTGCCGCCGCAGCAGCTCGCCGCCGGAGCCGGCGCCCGCGTCGTCCGCAGCCGCCCCTCCGGGCTGGGAGGACCTCGCGTTCGAGCCGGCCGCCGGCGACGAGGGCCCGCAGCGCGCGCTGCTCCTCGCGCCCGGCGACGCGGCGGCGCTGCCGCTGCTCGTCGCCCTGCACGGGCGCGGCGAGGCGGTGCGGGGCGCCGAGGTCGGCGCGCGCGGGTGGCGCGACGACTACGGCCTCGACGCGACCCTCGAGCGGCTCCGCTCGCCGCCGCTCGCGCCGGAAGACCTCGGGCACATGGTGACGCGCGAGCGGCTCGCGCAGCTCAACGCCTCGCTCGGCGCCCACCCCTACCGCGGGATGTCCATCGCGACGCCGTTCACGCCCGACCTCCGCGATCGATCCGTCGAGGGGGCCGCGGGCTTCGGGCGGTTCGTCGTCGAGCGGCTCCTGCCGCGGGCGCGCGCCGAGAGCGGCTGCCAGGCCGCCCGGACGGCGACAGGCATCGACGGCGTGAGCCTCGGCGGCCGCCTCGCGCTGCTCGTCGGCCTGTCGCACCCCGACGTCTTCGGCGCGGTCGGCGCCCTGCAGCCCGCGGTGCGGGCGGGCGAGGCGGAGATGTTCTCGATGCTCGCGCGCCGGGCCATGGAGCGCCGCAAGCTCGCGCTGCGGCTCGTATCGAGCGAGGCCGACCCCTTCCTGCCCGCCATCCAGGCGATCAGCGATCGGCTGCGACAGGACGGCGTTGCCCACGAGCTGCTCATTGTGCCCGGACCGCACGACTATGCCTGGAATCGAGGCCCCGGCGGCGTGGAAATGGTGCTCTGGCACGAGCGCGTCCTGCGCGGGTTGAGCCCGCCGTGACCGGGCCGGTCCTGGCGTCACAAGCCCCTGACCCAGGCCGCGGAACCGTGTTACTTCCTCGGCAACGACGTGGCCGACCCGACACGCATCGCCCGCGCCGACAGCGCGACCGACCCGCCCTCCGTGCGCGAGTGGCTGAAGCCGCTCGAGAGCGCCGGCCAGCGCCGCCACACGAGCGCGAAGCGCGTCGGCGGCAAGGCGGCGTCGCTCGGGCGCCTGCTCCGCGACGGCCTCCCGGTGCCGCGCGGCTGGGTCCTCGATGCGCGGTGCTTCACGGAGCTCGTCGACAGGCAGCTCCCGCCGGGGCACGACCTCGCGACGCTGATCCGGCTCTCGGGCACGAAGGCGGGCGTCGACCGGGCCGCGCGGGCGCGCGACCGCATCCTGAGCGAGCCGCTGCCCGAGACGCTCTCGACGGCGCTGCGGGCGCTCTGGCAGGCCGTCGAGCCCGACGCGCCCTGGGGGCTCGCCGTGCGATCGAGCGCCACGTGCGAGGACAGCGACGAGACGTCGATGGCGGGGCTCGCCACCTCCGTGCTCGGCGCGCGCGGCGAGGCCGAGCTCGACGCGGCGATCCGGCAGGTCTGGGCGAGCGCCTTCCTGCCGCGCGCGCTCGCCTACCTCGCGCACGCGGGCGTCCGCGACGTCGCGATGGGGGTGGTCCTGCAGGTCATGGTGCGCGCCGAGGCCGCGGGGGTGCTCTTCACCGCGCCGCCGCCGGGGCTCGCGGGGGAGCACTGGCGCGCGGGCGAGCGGCTCGTGAACGTCACGCTCGGGCTCGGCGCCCCTGTCGTCGACGGCGCCGTGGCCGCCGACACCATCCGGATCGCGCGCGACGGCGGCCGGGTGGTCGCGTCGGCGGTGGCGCAGAAGCGGCGCGCGCTCGTCGTGGGCCCGGCGGGGATCGAGGAGGTCCCGGTGCCCGAGGCGCGCGCCGAGCGCCCGGCGCTCGACGAGGCCGCGCTGCGGCAGCTCGCCGAGCTCGCCGCGCGGCTCGAGCAGGGCGGCAAGGGCCCGTTCGACGTGGAGTTCGCTGTCGAGGGCGACGACCCCGGCCGCCCGTCGGAGCCGCCGGAGTCGCCGGACGGCGCCGCGCCCGGCAGCGCGCCGCCGCCGGCCGAGCGGCGCGTCTGGCTGCTCCAGGTGCGCCCGGTGAGCGGCGGCGGCTTCCCCGAGGGGGGCGGCCCCGACACGATCTGGTCGCGCGCCAACGTGAGCGAGGCGCTGCCGGGGGCGGCGACGCCGCTCACCTGGTCGGTGGCCCGCGCGTTCTCCGATCGGGGCTTCCGGGAGGCGTTCTCCGCGCTCGGCTGCCGCGTCCCGCGCGGCGCGCGCCTCGTGACGAACGTGTACGGGCGCTTCTACCTGAACCTCACCGCCTTCATGCAGATCGCGGCGCAGGTCCCGGGGCTCTCGCCGCGGGCGCTGCTCGGCATGAGCGGCGGGGCGAGCGAGCAGCTCATCGCGCGGCTCGTCGAGCAGAGCGCGAGCGTCTCGCGGCGCGGCTTCTACGCGCGGCTGCCGCTCACCGGGCCGCGGCTCCTCCTCCGGCAGGCGCGGCTCGAGCGCGAGGTGGCCGCCTACGAGGGCGAGGCGCTGTGGGCGCAGCGCGCGCTCTCCGAGCTCGACATGACGCTCCTGCCGGACGACGCGATCGGCACGACGCTGCGGAGCGTCTTCCTCCTGCTCGAGCGGACCGGCACGCTGATGCTGCACTGCGCGTCGGCGTCGCTCGCGAGCCACCTCGCGCTCTGCAAGGCGCTCGAGCGGGTCACGCGCCGCCGCGCGTCCGCGCGCTCGGCCTCCGGGGAGGCGCCGCTCGACGAGCCGGCCGGCCGCGCGGAGACCAACATCGAGCACCTGGCGCAGGTGCTCGCGGGCGGCGTGCGCGAGCTCGACAGCGCGGGGCCTGGCATCGAGCTCGCCCGGGTGGCCGAGCTCGTCATGCTGGATCGGGTCGCGCGCGAGCGGCTCCTCGCCGGCGAGGTGAGGTGGCCGCGCGACTTGCCCGAGGGGCCGGCGCGCGACGCGCTCGCGCGCTTCCTCGACGCGTACGGCGATCGCGCCGTGCGCGAGGCGGAGCTCGCGACGCCGCGCTGGCGGGAGGACCCGTCGCCTGTCATCGCGATGCTGATGGCGTCGCTGCGCGGCGCGCCCGGCGATCCGGAGCGCGCGCTGGCGCGGGCGCGCGCGCTCGCCGACCGGGAGATGGCGATGCTCGAGACGCGCCTGCCGCGGGTGGAGCTCGCGCTCCTCCGCGCGCTGGTCGGCCGCGCGCAGCGCTACGTGCGCCTGCGCGAGCGCATGCGCACGTGGGTGACGCGGGTGCTCGGCATGCTGCGGAAGGTCGCGCTCGACATCGACCGGCGGCTCCGGCGCATCGAGCCCTCGCTGCTGCCCGGGAGCGTCTTCTTCTGCACCTACGAGGAGCTCGTGACGGCGCTCTCCAGCGGCCGCGCCGACGTGGGCCACGTCGTCCGGCTGCGCCGCGCCGAGCACCTGCGCGACGCCGCGCGCCCCGATCCGCCGCCCACGTTCATCGGCCGGCCGCCGCCTGTCGTGCTGCCGCCGGCGTCCGGGGTCCGCCTCCTCGGGCTGCCCGCGAGCCCCGGGGTGGTCGAGGGTCGGGCGCGCGTGCTCGATCCCGGCACATCGGCGCTCGACGCGGTGGAGCCGGGCGAGGTGCTCGTCGCGCGGACGACGGACATCGGCCTCTCGCCGCTGTTCCTTGTGGCCGCCGCGGTCGTGACCGAGCTCGGCGGCCCCATGTCGCACGCCTCGATCGTCGCGCGCGAGTACGGCATCCCTGCCGTGGTGAACGTCCCTGGCGTGACGCTNTGCCGTGGTGAACGTCCCTGGCGTGACGCTGGCGATCAAGACGGGCGATCGGCTGCGGATCGACGGCGATCGCGGCGTTGTCGAGCGCCTGGACGAGCGCGCCGCGCCGCCGTCGCTGGACGGCGCCGTCGGCGAGGGCGCGGCGCCGCTCGCCGCGCCGCCCGGATGACCGCCGCGCGCTGGCGCGTCGGGCCGGCGGATGGCCCCACGGTGGCCGACGTCCTCGAGCGCATGGGCGGGGCGTCGCGCGGGTTTGCGGGCGCGGCGGCCGAGGGGCGCGCCTTCCTGAACGCGCGGCGCGCGCGGCCTGACGACGCGGTGGCGGTCGGCGACGAGCTCGCCGTGTGGCCGGCGCGGCGCGACGCGCCGGGCGGGCCGCCGGTCGAGGTGCTGGCGCGCTGGGGGGAGATCCTCGTCGCGTCGAAGCCGGCGGCGCTGCCGACGACGCCGGAGCGCCGCGGCACGCGGTCGCTTGTCACGGAGGTCGCGGAGCTGCTCGGCCTGCGCGCGCCGCCGCACGCGGCCTCGCGGCTCGACGTCGGCGTGAGCGGCGCGGTGCTGTGCGCGACGGGCGTGCGGGGCCAGCGGCACCTCGCGGCGATGCGCGAGGCGGGGCGCGTCGCGCGGGTGTACGTCGGCGTCGCGGGGGGGCGCGTCGAGGGGGCGGGCACGTGGG
>NZ_JEMA01000622.1 GCF_001589285.1 Sorangium cellulosum
GAGCGCTTCCGGTACGACGCGCTCCGGCGGCTGACCTGCGCGTACTTCAGCGAGGTGGAGAGCGCGTCGGCGGCTTGCGCGGTCCGCTACGACTATGCGCCGAACGGAAATCTCACCTTCAAGTCGGACACCGGCACGCTCGCTTATGGCGATCCGCTGCACCCGCACGCCGCCACCGGCGCAGCGCTCTTGACGGGCAGCTTCGGCTACGACGCTGTCGGAAATCAGATCGCGCGCCCCGGCGGCACGGCCGTGCGCTACACGCCGTTCGACCTGCCGGAGCGCATCACGCAAGGCACGAGCACGGTCACGTTCGCCTATGACGGCGACCAGCAGCGGATCCGCAAGACGACACCCGAGAAGGAGACGCTCTACCTCGGCGATCTGTACGAGCGGGTCACCGATGCGGCGTCGGGCACCGTGGAGCATCGGTATTACGTGCACTCGCCGGAGCGGGTCGNCCGTGGAGCATCGGTATTACGTGCACTCGCCGGAGCGGGTC
>NZ_JEMA01000623.1 GCF_001589285.1 Sorangium cellulosum
CGTGGCCGCGCTGATCCGCGAGCGCGCGCCGCGGTGCCGGGTGGACGAGAGCTCCGCCGCCGCGCTCGAGGCGGGCGATCTCCGCTCGCCCNCGAGAGCTCCGCCGCCGCGCTCGAGGCGGGCGATCTCCGCTCGCCCGAGGGGCGCCCCCGCCTGATCGTCTCGGCCGTGCGCGCGGACGACGAGCCGCTCCTGGAGCGCGTCGCACGGTTCGCCCATCGCGCGCGCATCGTGTCGCTCTGGTCGCACCTCGCGGGCGCGGCGGCTGTCGTCGGCCCCCTCGTGTTCCCGGGCGAGACCGCGTGCCGGATCTGCGCCGAGGCGGGGGCGCTGAACCCCGCGCCCGCCGCGCGCCCGGGCGGCGCGCCGGCCCCGCACGCCGGCGCGATGGGCCAGCTCCTCGGCCAGCTCGCGGCGATGGAGGCGCTCAAGGCGATCACGGCGTACACGGCCTCCCGGCTCGCGGGCCGACTCCTCGTCCAGGACCTTTGCACCTTCGAGACATCGCACCACACGCTCGTGCGGCTGCCCTGGTGCACTGTGTGCGGGGAGGGCTAGCCCGGGGCCGCGCCGCGGCGGCTCGAGCCTGCAGGCGTGAAGAGGGCACCTCCGAGCTCGGGCGCGGGTCTGGACGCGACACGGCGGCCTCAGCGCCCGATGCCCCGCCCTCCCCTGCCGGACGGCCCGCGCGCTCCGGTGCCGCGCGCGGTCAGCCCGGGGCGCGCAGCGCTTCGACGAGCGCCTCGACGAGGGCGCGCACCTGCAGCGAGGGCGCCCGCTCGCCGAGCAACTCGAGCACGTCCTCGTCGTCCTCGCCGCACGAGAGCTGAACGGCGGCGACGACGGCCCCGTCGCGCTCGGCCGCCAGATCGAAGATCCCTTCCTCGTCGCTGACAGGCACGCCGAGGAGCGCCGACAGCCGGCGGCCGAGGAGCTCCGCCAGCGGCTCGTCCCCGTCGAGGCCCGCCTCGCCGGGCTCGATCCTGGCCTGGACCGGGCGGGCCGGCCCCCCGCTCACCTCGGCCCCCTCGCGGTCGAGCCGGAAACGAAGGCCACCTGCCTCGAAGGATCCTGTCGTCACGCGCGCCATCAACGCACGCCGCGCGCGCCCGGGCAAGCGAGTCCGACCGCGAGGGCCCCGATCCGGGACGACGCCAGGCGGGCAAGGCCCGGCGGATCCGCCAGGCCTCAGAGCACGCTCACGAGCGGCCCGGCGTCGCCGTCGAGCCATTGCTCGGAGATCACGAAGCTGGTCGAGAACCCTACCTGACCGCGGTATTCGAAGCTCTCCGACCCGATCTCGATCACCCTCCGATCGCCGCGCCGGACGGGGAACACCACGGAGGCGCCCGTGGCGAGCCCGTCGCCCCCTTTCTGGTCCAGCCCGAACCACGCCTCGCCGGCGCTCGCGCCGAGCGTCCTCACCATGGCCAGCGAGGGCGCCGAGCAGTCGATGCGCAGCCACTCGCGCCGCATCCGCGCCTTGCACGCGGCGCCGCTCCTGTCCCTCGCGAGCCGCACCGGCTCGGCGGCGTCCCACTCCGCCGCCGCGGGCCGCGGCGTCCGCTCGGGCGCAGGCGGCGCCTCCTCCAGCGCGCGCGCCTTGGGCGCCTCCTTGCCGCCTCCGCCGTCCGGGGGCGCTTGCCCTGCCGCTGCCCGAGATTCGATCGCGGCGCCGTCCGGCCCCGCGGACTGGCCGCTCGGCGGCTCCGCGGCTTGCGCCGGCGCGAGCGCGCCGAGGAGGACTGTACCGATCCACAATCGCTTCTTCATAACGTCCTCAGGAAGGCGACGAGCGCCGCCTTGTCTTTCCTCGACATGTGGCTGGTGCGGCCCATGCGATCCTCGTTCTTCTCGACGAGCTCTTCGAGCGTCCTCGCGGAGCCGTCGTGGTAATAGGGCGCTGTCCCGGCGACGAAGCGCAGGGAGGGCGTCTTGTACACAGTGCCCTTCTTCTCCCGGTAAAACCCGGGCTGTTCGCCGAGGCCCGGCATCGGGTAACCCGTCCGGTCGGTGTACTCGGTCTCGGGCACATGGCAGCGGGAGCACTGCGCCGCCTCGCTCGTGAAGAGCGCGAAGCCGTGCTTCTCCTCCGGCGTGAGCGGCCGGGTCTCCCTGGGCGGAGGCGCCAGCCCCTCGCGAAGGAAGCTGGCGAGATGGCTCGCGCGCAGCGCGAGCTCGGCGTCCGCGCCGCCGCCCATCCCCCATCGGTGCAGGCCGAAGCCCTCCCGGATGCGCGCGGCCAGGCTCTCGCTCTGGGCGTTCCAGCCATAAGGGCCCTCGGCCGACACGCGCCCTGCGAGCATGGGAGTCTGCCGCGCCACGCCGCCCGCGAGCCCTTCCATGGGCCGGTTGTCGGCCGATCCGAAGAAGTTGGCGAAGTCGTCGCCGCTGACCTCGTGCCACACGTGGCCGTCGTCGCGCCCGTCGGGGTGGCACCCGGCGCACCCGAGCCCGCCGCTCGTCGTCCAGTCGGTCGCGTTGTAGAAGAGCTTCCGGCCGATGGCGGCCTGCTCCGAGCGCGGAGGCTCGGCCAGGCGGATGAACGGCACGGGCCCCGGCTCGTGGGGGACCTCTGGATCGTGCGCGTCGAGGCGGACGATGGCGAGGGTGTCTGTCGACCGGCAGTACACCCAGGCCTGAGATTCGTCCCTGGAGAGGGCGACGCCGCTCGGCGCGCCGCACAGGGTCGCCGCGCCGACCCGTCGCGACAGGAACTCCAGGGACCCCGGCGTCGCCTGGTGGGACGCCGGCGCGCTGCCGAGCGGGTACGTGCGGAGGGGCCGGAGCGTCGGCTCGACAGAGAGCGCGTCGAGCTCCACGAGGGCGTCGGTGCCCTCGCTGGCGACGAGCAGCGTGCGGGTGCTCGCGCGGTAGACGAGGGCGCGCGGCTGGACGAACGGGGCGAGCTCGGTCCTCGGGGCTTCGAGCTCCGGGTCGCCCACGATGTCGATGTCGAAGGCCGGCGCCGTCCGGATCAGGGCGCCCTCGCGGCGGCGCGGCGCGAGGGGCTCGTCGTTGCCCGTCTGCAGGACGTCGACCGTGGCGGCGCCGAACCACGCCAGATCGCCGAGCGCGCCGAGCGCGTGGCGCGCGACGAACAGGCGGCGGCCGTCCGGGGAGAGCGCGGCCGCGTAGCCGAGCGAGGCGGCGCGCGGAGCGTCCGGGGGGGCGCGGTACGGCGACGCGGGGAGCGCGATCGACATCGCCCGGGGCGGCGAGCGCAGGTCGATCCGGGTGAGCGCCGCCGACGTGAGGTGCGTGATGTACGCGGCCGCGCCGTCCTCGCGGACCACGACGCCGCGGGGCTCGCGCGGGACGTCGATCGACCACGACCTCGTGGCGGTCGCCAGATCCACCGCGGAGACCTCGCCGGTCCACGCGCCGGTGACGAGGGCGGTGCGCTCGTCCGGCGTGATCGCCAGCCCCCAGGCGTCGGCCGGCAGCGGCACGCGCGCGACCTCGACGAGGCCCGCCGTCGGATCCGGCCGCAGGACGAGCAGCAGCCCGGGATCCCGGATCGTGACGAGCACGCGGCCGTCGAGCGCGAGCACCTGCGCGGGGCGCCCGGGGACAGAGACGGCGATCGGCGGCGTGCTCACGTCGACCGGCAGCGGGATGCGCCGGACGACGGCGTGGTCCTCGTCGGCCAGGTACAGCGCGTCGCCCTGCGGCGAGCGCGCGAGCGCGCCGCCGGTGCGCACGCCGGCGCGGAGCTGCGGGGACGGCGGTGCAGGGGACGGCGGTGGTGGAGGAGACGGCGGCGGGGTGGCCGCCTCCTCGACTCCGGCATTCCGCTGGTCCGGCGCCGGTTGCCTGGAGGGGCTGGAGCAGGCCGCGGAGAGGACCGCGGCCAGAACGAGAGTCGGTGTTCGCGGCTTCATCGGGCGCCCCAACAACGACACCGCGCACCGGAGTTATTCCAGGTTCTGCGGATCGGGTTTGCGGGTGTCCGCGCATCGGCTGGCGGAGGCGACCGACGGCGCTCGATGGAATAACGCGGTCGCGATGCGCGAGGCGCGGAGCGAGTGCGGGGTGGCGCGGCGCGGGGTCTTGATGGCGCGGCGGGCGCGCCTCGCGAGGCCGCCACCCGCCATGGCGCCGCCACCTGCCCGACGCCGTGTCTCCTCTGGAAATCTTCGGTTTTGGCCTCCTGATCCCCTGGTACGCGATCTGCCATGGGCGCCGCGCATGGGAGACGCCGACATCACCTTGCGCCACCTCGCCCGAAGGCGCCCCGAGGACCTGGCGCGCGCCTTCGTCCCCGAGGGCCGCCCCGTCGAGGTCCTCGGCTGGGTCGACAGCCAGGTCACGAACATCGAGCGCCGCCTCGACAAGGCCCTTCGCCTGCGTGTCGACAACGAGCCGCGGGTGCTGCATGTCGAGTTCTGCTTCGCGCTCCGCGACGACGTTCCGGATCGCGTCTTCGAGTACCTCGGCTTCCTGTTCGCCGCGCTCCGACTCGAACGCCCCGGCGAGCCGGTGCCGCCGATCGAGAGCGTCGCCGTGGTCCTGTCGGGTCGCAAACGACGCTTGCCGGCTACAGGTAAGCGCCGCATCGCCTGGCCGGGGCGGCCGTTCAGCGGCGCGCACTTCCGCGTCGACGCCATCTACCAGCGCACAATCGGCGAGCTGCGCGCGCGCGGCAGCGTGCTCTGGCTGGTGTTCGCCCCGCTCGCGCGCGACGCGACCGCCGCGGCGCTGCGGGAGGTCGTCGCGGAGATCCACACGGCCGCGGCGACCGCCGAGGAGCGGGCCGAGCTGTACACGGCGCTGCTGGTGATGGCGGCCATCGACCCCTGGGGGCATACTCTGTGGAAGGAGCTCGTCATGATGGTGGNTCCCTGGGGGCATAATCTGCGGAAGGAGCTCATCGTCATGGTGGAGGACAAAGAAGAAGGGCTGCTCCGGCGCACGCCGATCATCGGGGACATGATCATCGAGGCCGAGCAACGGGGAGAGGACCGCGGCAAGCAGAAGGCGATCGCGGAGCTGCTCGGTCGTCTTTTCGCGCGGCGGCTCGGCCGACGCCCGACTGCCGACGAAGAGCGCTCGATCGTCGAGCGCGCCCGCGCGCTCGGTCCGGGCGAGGTCGAGGATGCCTTGCTCGATCTCGAGGGTGAGGCGCTGGTCCGCTGGCTCGCGGAGCCGATTCGCCCCTCGTGAGCTCCCTCAGGAGCATGGTTCTCCGAGGCCCAGCTCCTCTCGCGCCTGTGGTACCCTGCCCGCGACCACGGCCGTGAAGATAAGACATCCAACCTCCACGCCGGCTTCCCCGGTCCAGCCCTTGCTTTCTGCGGGACAACACCATGCCTGACGACACGCCGCCCGTTTCCCTGCGCGAGATCACCCGCGACACCCTCGACGCCATCCTCGAGCTCTCCGTGGCCGACAGCCAGAAGCGCTATGTCGCGACCAACGCGGTCTCGCTCGCCCAGGCGCACTTCGCGCCGGAGGCCTGGTTCCGCGCCATCTACTGCGGTGACGAGCCCGCGGGCTTCATCATGCTGGAAGACCACTCGCTGGAGTCCCCGCCGCCGGAGAAGCCCGAGATCGGCGTCTGGCGCTTCATGATCGACAGGCGCTTCCAGCGGCGCGGCGTCGGCCGGGCGGCGATGCTGCTGGTCATCGAGCACGCGCGGCGCAAGGGGCTTTTCTCGTCGCTGCTGCTGTCCTACGTGCCGGGCCCCGACAGCCCCGAGCCGTTCTACCGCAGCCTGGGCTTCCGCCCCAACGGCCAGATGAGTGGGGAGGAGGTGGTCATGGAGCTGTCGCTCGGCCACCCGTCGACGCCGTAGCGCGCCGCCGCGCCCGTCCTGCCGGAGCTGCGAGGGGTCGGCCACGGCCACGTGGCGTGACCCGCCGCGCGGCGGCGGGGCCGCGGTGAAGGCGATGGGCGGACGTCGGCTCAGGAACGATCTGGCGAAGGATGTCCCGCCCTGGAAGCATCCAGGCGAGGGGGACCCGGACGCGAGCAATCCCTCAAGAAAAAGCCGATCAGGACGTCGGCCAGAGCGCCGATGATGTGAACCCCTCGATGGTCTCGATTCCTTCGCCCCCACGCCTCGGGGCGCCGTGCTCTGCTCCGGTGCTCGCTCGGCCACGTCTCCGCTGTGCGGCGGCGGGCTTGCTCCGGATCTCCACGGCGGCCGCCGCGCTGCTCGCGCTCGCGCCGTGCCGCGCCTTCGCCGCGCCCGACCCACCGCCGCCCAGCGCGGCGCCCTCCGACGATGCGCCGTCGTCCGAGCCCTCCCGCGACGCGCCTCCGGCGGCGCCGTCCCGCGACGCGCCCTCGGCGGGGATGCTCGTCCCGCCGACGCCGCTCACGCCGCTCGCCGCCGGCTACCCTGACGNCCGCTCACGCCGCTCGCCGCCGGCTACCCTGACGGCGCGCACGGCGACGCCACGGTCCACCTCGTGCTCACCGTCAACGCGGACGGGACCGTGCGCTCCGCGGTCCCCGAAGAGGGGCCGGAGCCGTTCGCGTCGGCCGCCGTCGCCGCCGCGACGTCGTTCCGCTTCGCGCCGGCCACCCGAGACGGCGCGCCGGTCGCCGCCAGGATCCGCGTCGAGGTCCGCTTCACCGAGGCCCCGCCGCCAGCGCCGCCCGCGCCGCCCGGCGCCGCGCCG
>NZ_JEMA01000624.1 GCF_001589285.1 Sorangium cellulosum
AGGCAGCGGCGGCGGCGTAGGCGGCGGCGCAGGCAGCGGCGGCGGCGTAGGCGACGGCGCAAGCAGTGGTGCGGGCGGAGCCGTGGGAGGCGAGCCCATCGCGGACGGCGGCTGCGGCTGCGTGACGGCCGGCGGTTCGACGAACTCGCAAGCGGGTCCGCTGGTCCTCCTGCTCGGAGCCCTCGGCTTGACGCTCACGCGCAGGCGCCGGGCCGCGTGACCCCTGCCGCGCGATGGCACCGCCTTCGCGAACGTGGCCCGCTTGTGGGCGACGTCGCCGCGACGAAGCTCATCCAGCAGGCGCAGCGCATGGGCGGGGGCCTGTTCATCGGCGTTGCCATCTGATCGTCGGCAGCAAGGCCGGGAGCAGCACCCTTGATATCCGCTCGGACGACGGCGATGTCGCCTTCGCCGGCACCATCGTGGATCCCTGAGCCTCGCGCAGATCCTGCGCTGGCACCCTCACCAGGCAACCGGGCGCTGCCATGAGCCGCGGGTGCTCCACGCGCCCTGGAGACACAAGACCGACGGCTCGAGCAGACCGCGCGGCAGCTCGCGGCGCCGCGGTCGCGGCGCACGCGCTTCCGCCGGATCGAGGCGCTCAGCGACAGCCGTCCTGGCGCGACGCGCGAACGTCAAGCATCGACGAGCGCGAACGCCACGACCAAGCGACAAACGGGTTGAAACTGCCTGAAAAGCGCAGAATTTCGAACAGCCAAGACACCATAAGACGCCATAAGACGCCATAAATATTTACTTATTCCATGGCGTCTTTTGGCGTCTTGGCATCTTATGGCGTCTTGGCGGTTCATTTCTCGCTTGATCAACGAGATCGTTGTTCTAGGCTCGCCGCCCGCAAGGAGCGGCTGATGAAACCAACATATTGCCTCTTGCTCGCGCCGGCGCTCTCCACGCTGGGCGCGGGCCGTGGGGGGAGCGAACTGTCGGAGATGCGGAGCCGCATGCATCGCTTCCTCGACGAGGCGGCGCGCACGGAGCGCGGCGGATAAGGGGTTCGCCGCGCTCCGTGCGCGCCTCGAAGGGGACCGCCTTCTCGCCACGGCTCGCGATTCGGAGTCGACGTATCGAAGGCCGCCAGGATGCCGCGCGCCGGATCACGTGCCCGTGAGGTAGCCGGCCACGAGACGCGTCGCGGTGCACGTCGAGATAGCCGCGCACGAGCGCGTAGGACTCATGATGCTGCGCTTCGACGTTCGCCAGCCTTCCGACACGCGGGAGCTGCTCGAACAGCACCCGATGCAGTCGCGGATCGACCCGGTGTGCGTCGACCATGACCGCCACCAGCCTGCGTACCGACGCCTCGACCGGCTGGTCAATCACGTCGGCCAGCGCCACGCGCACCATATCCATCATCTCCTCCATGTGGCGGTCGATGACGGCGGCCACCAACGCCTCCTTGCCGGGGAAGTACTGGTAGAGCGAGCCGATGCCGACGCCCGCCGCGAGCGCGATCTTGTTCGTGCTGGCCGTGTCGTACCCCTCCTTCGCCAGAATGCGAGCGGTCGCCGTGAGCAGCGCGTCGACGGTCAGCTGCGCCCGTTGCTGGGTGGCGAGTTTCCTCGGCGCGGTCTCCTGGTCATGTGCGGCGCCTCTGGAATGCGAGCGGACCGAATATGAGCCATCGTTCACAATGAGTCCACCACCGCGTTCCCGAGGTGCATCGACATGAACATCACGCACGCCGGCCACGCGCGGGACTTCATCCCCCGCCGTGCCGTTCCTGTGGACCTATGACCTCATCGTCGCCGCGCTGACGCGGGAGGCTCGCTGGCGGGGCGCGCTGCTGCGGCAGCTGCGCCCGCAGGCGGACGACGTCATCGCCGACCTCGGCTGCGGCACGGCGTCCTTCCTCGCGCTGCTCGGTCGACACGGCACGCCGGCCCGCGCCTCACCGCCCGACAGGGCTCGGCAAGGACGTGAGCACATCGCTCGAGACCGCCGAGGGCTGGCCCGTCTATCACACGGCGCCCGCGGCGTATCCTCAGGCGCGGCAGCACGTCGTCTATCTTCACGGCGGCGGCTACATCAACGAGATCAAGCGCCGGCACTGGGGGCTTATCGGTGAGCTGACGACGAAGGCACCCGCGCGGTGCGTGGTGCCGATCTATCCAGTCGCGCCGCTGTCCGCCGCGGATGCGACGGTGCCGGCCCTTGCCAGGCTGTTGCGGTCGCTGCTCGAGGCCGTGGGGCCCGAGGACGTCACGGCGATCGGCGACTCCGCCGGCGCGGGGATGGCGCTCGCCGCCGCGCAGGTGCTGCGCGACGGCGGCGGACCGCGGCCCCGGGCCATGATCCTCATCTCGCCGTGGCTGGACGCGTCGGTGAGCGGCGCGGAGCAGGCCGCCATCGCCGCCCGCCATGCCCTCTACCAGCGGGCTCGCCGCAAGACGCCCTTGCGCTGGACTGGCCAGACGCGCAACTGGAAGCCGATCGGCCCCGTGCCCCTCGACCCCCACGCTCATGAGGCTCAAGCACTCATGACGACGTGACCAGATCAACGGCCAGCTATCTTGACATCCCCCGCCTCGATGAGGTCACGCCGGGTATGCGGGGAGCACGAGGTCGCTGGCGGCGCTCGTGACCATCTTCTCGAACCAGCGGGAGAGCGGACGCGAGGTGAGCGCCCGGTACATCGTGTTGCGCAGCGCGAGCTGCACGCGGGTCGGTGGTGCGAAGAACGAGCCGACGTGTTTCGCCCCCTGCTGGCAGCGCCGGGTATATCGACGGACCCGCGCTTCGTAGCGCTGGAACGCGGCGCGATGGTCTCCCTTCGCGACGGCGAGCTCACCCGCGAGCACGTACGCGCAGACCACGGCGAGGCCGGTCCCCTGTCCGCCGATGGTGCCGCCATAGCCGGCATCGCCCAGGAGCACGACGCGACCGCGCGAAGAGCGATCCATGCCGATCCGCCCCACGGCGTCGAGATACAGGCTCGGACTCTGCCTCATCGCCTCGAGCAGACGCGGCACCTCCCACCCCATCCCCGCAAAACGCTCGGTGAGGATCGCCTTGTGCTGCACCACGTCGCGCGGATCGTGGTCGAGCGGCCTGGAGGCGAACATCAGGAGCGCCGTTACCTCCTCGGGGCGGCGGGCGCTCGCGATGCTGGCCGCCCGCCCCGGCTCGCTGAAGATGAGGCCCTGGTGATCGAGGCCGAGGTGGTTCGGCGCGGCGAACGTCGCCACGTAATAGCCGTGGAAGCGCAAGAACCTCGACTCGTCGCCGAACGCGAGCGCGCGCACGCGGGAGTGCAGCCCATCGGCGCCCACGACCAGGTCGAAGCATCGCGGCCGGCCACGCCGAGCTCGCGTGGCGCTTCGTGACCTGGGCGCTCCAGACCGGCGGAGACGCGGTGCGCCGGGCCGTCTCGGCGGCCTTCGAGGCGGGCCTCGCCGCGCCTCCGCCGGCCGCCGCGGCGGCCTTCGCCCCCGCCGAGGCCCTCGCCGCGCACGGGCGTCCCGCCGGCGCCGTCATGGCGGACGCCTGGCGCCGCGCGATCGCGGACGTCATCACCCCTGCGATGCGCGCGCTGCTGCCTGGGCGCGCGGGAGCACCACGGTGAACGTGGTCCCCTCGCGCTCGGTCGATCGGACGCTCACCCGGCCGTCGTGCGCGCTCGCGATCTCGCGCACGATGTAGAGGCCGAGCCCGACGCTGCGCGAGCCCGGACCCACCTGCGCGGCGCCCCGCTGCATGGGCTCGAAGATGCGCGCCTGGAGCTCCTTCGGGATGGGCCGCCCCGTGTTGTGCACCCGGATCTCGAGCGCGTCCTTGGCCACGGCCGTTGTCACCGTGACAGGCTCGTCCGGGGTGCCGTACGTCAGCGCGTTGTTCACCAGGTTGGTGAGGATCTGCGCGATGCGATCCGGATCGGCGGACCCCAGGCCTTCCCCCGCGCGCCGGTGCTCGAGCCGACGGCCCGGCCAGGCGAGCCTCAGCTCGTCGAGGAAGCCGGCCGCGAACAGGTGCAGATCGATCTCGCGGCGCTGCACGCGCAGGCCGCCGCCGAGCCTCGCCTGGGTGAAGTCGAGGAGGTCCCCGATGAGCCTGTTGGCGCGGTCGGCGGCGGCCGTGATCCGGCCGGCGATCACGCCCTGGAGCTCCGCGTCCGCGTCCTCGAGCATCTGTGTCCCCAGCAGGACCGCGTTCAGCGGATTGCGAAGATCGTGGCTGACGATCCCGATGAGCTGCTCTGCCAGGATCGCGCGCTGCTGCGCCTCGCGCTGCTGCTGGCGCAGGGCGGTCACGTCGCGCGTGAGCCCGAGGACGGTGGCGATCTCTCCGCGGCTGTTGCGCTCGGGGACGACATGGGCCTGGAACTCGCGCCGACGGCCGTCCTGCGCCTCGTAGGTGAACGCGAGCGTGCCGTCGCGGCCCGCGAACGCCTCGTCGATCGCCGCGCGCCAGGCGGCCGCGTCCGCGTCCCCCATCCCGCGCCGGCCGACCGGCTTTCCGAGGAAGTCCTCGACAGGCCTCCCGGTGAGCGCCTCGGCGGCGGGGCTCAGGTACACGTAGCGGTGCGCCCTGTCGAAGCGCGCGATCACGTCAGGCGAGTTCTCGGCGAGCGTCCGGAACTCGTCCTCGCGCTGCCGGACCGCCTCCTCGCTCCTCCGGCGGTCCGTCACGTCCTCGATCATGCCGGTGAAGTGGACAGGCTTGCCGCCGTCGTCGAAGAACGCGCGCCCGGTGGAGCGGACGATCCGCTCGACGCCGTCGTGGCCGAGGAGCCGGTACTCGACCGAGTACGTCGCGCGGCGCTCCGGATCGATCGCCGCGGCGAACGCGGCCGCCTCGGCGGCGCGGTCGTCCGGGTGGATGCGCTCGGCGTACGCCTCGGGGGCCAGCTCGTCGGCGGCAGGGAGCCCGAGCAGCGAGGCCACGTCGCGCTCGTAGTGACGGGCGCCTGTCGCCATGTCGACGCTCCAGACGCGCAGGTGCGCCGAGTCGAGCGCGAGCCGCAGCCGGGCCTCCGCGCGCGCCCGCGCCTCCTGCGCCTGCCGCTCGCTCGCGAGGAGCTCCTCCGCGCGCTTCCTCGCGAGCAGCAGCTCCCGCTCGTACTTGCGGCGGTCTGTCGCGATGAACACGGCGACGTCGACAGGCGGCCGGGCGGACGAGGCGGCCCCGGCCGGACCCGCGCGGCGGGCGGCGTTCACGAGGACGGGGAGCACGCGACCGTCGCGGTGCACGATCTCGAGCTGCACCTCGGCGACCGAGCCCTGCATCTGCAGGAGCGGCATCCAGTGGGTGTAGTGGAACAGCTTGCTGCCGATCGTGAGCAGATCCTGGAATCGCTTGCCGACGAGCTCGGGCGCGGCGAACCCCGTCCAGGCGCACATCGTACGATTGACCCGCTGGATCGTCCCGTCGGCGGCGGTCGTGAGGAGGCCGCACGCGGCCAGCTCGTAGAGGTCGAGCGCGTCGCCTGAGCCTTCCCCGGCGGAGCTCATCGACAGGCCCGGCTCACGCCTCGAGGAACTCTCGCATCGCCTGCACGAGCGGCCCGGGCGCGCTGAGATGAGGACAGTGACCGATGTTGTCGATGAAGCGAAGCGCGCTGTTCGGCAGCGCCTTGTGCAGGTATTCGCCCACCGAGGGCGGAGCGATCACGTCGTCGGAGCACTGAAGGATGAGCGATCGCGCGGTGAGCCTGGGGAGATCGGCCCGGTTGTCCGAGAGGAAGGTCACGCGCGCGAAGTGCTTGGCGATCTCCGGGTCGGTCCTGCAGAAGCTGTTGGTCAGCTCCTCGCCGAGCTCGGGCCGGTCCGGCGCGCCCATGATGGTCGGGGCCATCGCGCTGGCCCATCCAAGGTAGTTGCTGTCGAGCGCGTCGAGGAGCGAGTCGATGTCGTCGCGCGAGAACCCGCCGAAGTAGTCGCCGTCGTTGATGTAGCAGGGAGACGGCCCGACCATGATGTGCTCGCGGAAGCGCTCCGGCGCCGCGATCCCTGCGAGCAGCCCGATCATCGCGCTGACCGAGTGTCCGACGAACACCGCCGGCCCGGTCGCGATCTCGCCCAGGATCTCGATCACGTCGCGGGCGTGCCCCTCGAGCGTGTCGTACTTCCTGCGGTCGTACGCGGACAGATCCGAGCCGCCGCAACCGGCGAGGTCATACAGGATGATGCGGTGGCTGTCCTCGAACGCGCCGGTGAGCAGGCGCCACATGTTCTGATCACACCCGTAGCCGTGCGCGAAGATCATGTCGACGTCGCCCCGGCCGACGACCTTCACATTGTGACGCTTGCGGACGCTCACCTGCGACGCTCCTTGTCTGCGAGGGACTGACATAACAGAGGGATCCACGGCCCGCCACCCGGCCGGGCGGCCGCGGCGGTCGCTGCGGCCTGGCGAGCCTGTCGAACACGGTCGATCTCGCCGTGAGGAAAAGACTCGTGCACTGGCCGGGGGCGCGCACGACGTCGGGCGACGCTGGACACGACCTCGAGGGAGGTAGTCGGCTACGGGCCGCTCAGTGGCGCGTCCTGAGCAGCTCGCGCTCGGCGGACACGCCTCGGGCGCCCGTCGCGCGGTTGTCGCGGGGGACGCGC
>NZ_JEMA01000625.1 GCF_001589285.1 Sorangium cellulosum
CCGGCCTCGTGGCCGATTTCGGTCTCGCCGTCGCCGCCGGCCTCCCGCAGGCGGTCGCGACGCTCGCGGTGCTCGCCGCGGCGCTCGTCTCGAGCGGCATGGCGCTCGTGCTCGCCGGCGGCGCGGCGCTCTTCGCTGCCTCGCGGCTCGCGGCCGACCGGGCGTCCGGGCGCGTGGCGCGCGCGACGCGGGAGATGCAGCACGCCGACACGGCCGTCTTCGGCGCTGTCGGCGAGGCGCTCGCGGGCGCCGAGGACCTGCGCCTGCTCGGCGCCCGCGATCAGGCCGTGCGCGAGCTCACCGGGGCCGCGTACCGGGTCGCCGACGCGCGCCGCCGCTTCGGCCAGGCGCTCGCGGTGTCCGGCCAGATCAAGGGCGTGTTCGCGGCGCTCTCGCCGCTCGTCATCGTGGCGGCGATCGCTGTCTCCCGCGGCGACGTCGGCGCGGGCGAGGTCGGCGAGCTCCTGCTCGTTGTGCCGCTCCTGATGGCGCGCCTGGAGGCGCTCGACGCGCTCCGCGCCGGCTTCATCGAGCGCGCCCCGCTGCTGCGCGNGCTTCATCGAGCGCGCCCCGCTGCTGCGCGCGACGCTCGCCTTGCTCCGCCTGCCGGAGCACCCGCCGCGCGCGGAGGGCGGCCACGCGGCGGTGGCGGGAGAGGGCGCGGCGGGGGCAGGAGAGGGCGCGGCGGTCGCGCTGTCCTCGGGAGGCGCCGCGGCGGGTCTGGACGGCGAGCCGAGGCGTCCGCTCGCGATCGTGTTCGAGCGGGTCACCTTCACCCCGCCGGGCGCTGCCGGCCCGGTCCTCGACGACGTGTCGCTCTCGATCCCGGCCGGCGCGGTGGTCGGCATCTGCGGCCGATCCGGCAGCGGCAAATCGATGCTCCTGCGCCTGCTGCTGCGGCTCGACGAGCCGTCGTCGGGCGCGATCACCGTGGGCGGCGTGGACCTGCGGCGGATCCCGCCCGAGGCGCTCCCGCGGCTCTTCGGCGTGGTGGGCCAGTCGACGCGGCTGTTCGAGCGGAGCATCGGGGACAACCTTGCGCTCGGCCTCGACCCTCGCCCGTCGGAGGACCGCATGCGGGAGGCGCTCCGCCTGGTGGAGCTCGACGAGCTCGCGGGCGCGCCGGGCGCGCCGG
>NZ_JEMA01000626.1 GCF_001589285.1 Sorangium cellulosum
GTCCGCGCGGAGGCCGGGCCAGCGCCGGAGCGCGCGGTGAGCCGGGCCGGCGTGCTGGCGGGCCGGGGGAAGGCCCGCTACCGGGTCCAGCGCCTCGACGACGCCGTCAGCGACCTCCGCGCCGCCCGCGCGATCGCCGAGGCCACGGGAGACGACGCTGCCGTCGCGGATCTGCTCCTCGACGAGGCGACAGTCCTCGACTGGTGCGGCGACTACGCGGCCTCGCAGGCGCTCGTGGACCGCGCCGCGCCCCTCGCCGCGCGCCTCGGGGACGCCGGGCTCGGGGTTCGCAGCGACGTCGCTGTCGGGCGCGGGCACTTCCGCCGCCAGGAGCTCGACGAGTCCGTCGCGCGCCTCGCGCCTGCGGCCCGCCGCGCCGAGGCGCTCGGCGACCACGAGAGCTGCGTGATCGCCTTGCTCCTGCTCGCGCCCGCGCTCGTCTGCGCCGGGCGCGTCGACGAGGCCGAGGCGCGGTTCGAGGAGGTCATCGACCGCTGCGCGCGCGCGGGCGACCGCCTGCACCTCGGCGTCGCCTTCATGAACCGCCTCGCGGTCCGGCTCATGCGCGAGGACCCGGACGGCGCCCTCAGCGACCTCCGGACCGCCGTCGCGCTCGCGCGCGAGCTCGGCAGCGCGTTCCTCGAGCTCGGCCCGACCCACAACCTCGCCGAGCTGCTCTACTGGAGCGGCGAGCTCGACGAGGCGCTGCCCCTCGCGGTCCGCGCCTCGGAGCTCCAGCAGCGGTTCTTCGGGGCGCGCCTCGTGCCCGATTACGCGCTGCTCGTGGCGCGGATCCACTGCGCGCGCGGCGAGCTCGCCGAGGCGCGGCGCCACCTCGACCAGGTGCTCGGCCACGCCGATGTCGACGCGCTGCCGCCGGTCACGCGGGCGCTTGTCCGCCTCTGCGCGCAGGTCGTGCAGGGCGGAGACGCGCCGGACGAGCTGTGGGACGCGCTCGTGGCCGAGGTGCGGGAGGCCTCCATGCTGAGCGAGCACATCGAGGTGCTCTGCTTCGCCGCGGCCGCCGCGCTCCGCCGCGGCCGGCTGGAAGCGGCGCGCCGCTGGCTCGGCGACGCCGCGGCGCAGACGGCGGGCTCGCGGTTCTGGAGCGGGCGGCTCGCCCAGCTGGCCGCAGAGCTCGACGCGCGGGCGCGGCCGTGAGCTCCGGTGGGGCGCCGACGTGGCGGCCGGAGCGACAATCGCCCTCCTCGTGTCGCGGCGCTGACCACGGCCCTCCTCACCTGGCCCCGGCGAGCGCGCGGCCCGCGACGGGCGATCCGCGTGGCACGCCGGCTGCTCGACGCCATGCACCCATGCGAAAGGCACGATCATGAACCGACGAACCGTCTGCCTCGGCCTCTCCTCGTTGCTCCTGACCGCGGGCCTCGGGCTCGCGGCCACCGTCTCCGGCGCGCCGCACGCGCCGCCTGTCCCGCTGATGCAGTTCGGCAACCACCTCACGCTCGACAGGCTCGGCTTCAACCTGCTCACGACCAACCGGCAGAGCCTCACGGCGCTCGTCAACAACCCGCTCAGGACCGAGTCGTTCGCGCCGAAGGCGGCCCTCCGCGGCAGTGTCTTCGCCGGGGCGCTCCGGGGGCACCTCCCGGCCCCTCGCGGGAGCGCCGCCACGACCAAGCCGCTGAAGGACCGCTCCGGGAAGCCCGTCGAGCCGGGAGCGCTCCACAAGGCGTTGCTGGATCCCGCCGCGCGCGAGGTGATGAAGGACCTCGTCGAGTGCGCGCTCGGCAGCCACCAGAGCGTCTCGTGGACGCCGGGGGCACAGGCGTGGGGCCCGACCGCCGAGGAGTCCGCGGAGGTCAGCCGCGCGCGTCAGCTCACGTGGCGCGGCGTCGGCGCCGGGCTCTGCCCCGCGTGGGCCGCCGGCGCCCCCGACGCGCGCTGCCAGGAGCTCGTGTCGGCCTGCCTCCTGACGAGGAACAACGCCATGGGCAGGATCGAGGACATCTCGATCCGGGGCGGAGCCATCGCGACGAGCCCGGCGGAGCTCCAGAGGTACCCGGAGCGGGAGGGGGCCTTCTTCGGCAACCTGCTCGACCCGGCCGCGCTGAACCCGACCGCAGAGAAGCTCTCCGTCGGCCAGACCCGGCCCACGGTGGACGTGATCTACAGCAAAGCGTTCGTCTGCTCGCCGCCCGATGCGCGCGCCCTGAGGGCGTTCGGCTGCGACCAAGGGACATGGGTGAACTGGATGTCGTCGCGCCTCTGCGCCGTCCCGGACCCGAAGGGGGGGAGTCATCATCAGGGCTGTGTCGCCGAGTATGTCGGCGCGTGCGGCGCGCGGGACGAGCAGCTGCCGCCGCAGGTCTCGCAGCACGTCTGCGCCCCGGAGGACCCGAGGCAGCACACGTACCCGAGCTGCACTGCGGGCGGCCGCGCGTGGGCGCACCCCGTCACTGTGTTCCTTCCGAGCGCCCCACGCACAGGCAGCGCGAGAGGTTGCTTGCCGCAGCCGCTCCCCGACGCGCGCTCCCGTCTCCTGTCCCCCGTCGTGGACCCGATGCCAATCCGCACCCGCCCGGAAGAGCTCCGGCAGGGCGGCGGTGCGCCGATCGCCCCCCGGTCGCCCGTCACGCCGGCGGACGCCGCCAGGGTGCGCAAGGGCCCTCAGGCTCCGGCGCGCTGACGAGGCCGCCGCCGGCCTCGGCCGGCCGCGCTGTCGCTCCCCCGTCCTACCCGCCATCCTCCGCGCCCGGCGCCAGCGCCGTCCCGCATCTTCGCGCCGCCGCCCCGGGTGAGCGATCTCGTCCCCTTGCTGCCCTCCGTCGACGCCCTCATCGCGCGCTGCCTGGCGAAAGCGCCGGACCAGCGCTGCCAGGGCGTCGCGCCGGGATCGAGGAGGGCTATTGCCGCGTCGCTCAGGTCACTCCTCGGTTGCGAGAGGGGTATCGCCGAGACGCCCGGCCTCCGGAGGGCTCCGGGGTCCGGGGGCCTACCGCGGACGCAGAACCAGGGGGGGACTGGGCGGCGCGGCGCGAGCGATCCCGGATCGCGCGATCCGCCTCGTGGGCCTGTCGCGGCCGGGGGGGCGCTGTCGCCTCCGCGTCGCAGCCGACGGTCGTCGTGTCGCCGGGCAGGCGACACGACGCCGGGCCGACGCTGCGCCCTGCGCGTTCCGCGCCTCGATTCCAGGGCATGGATCCGACGGAGAGGCTGGCATGTGCCGTGCTGAGGTGTCGTGCCGAGGCGCCGCCCCGAGGCGCCGCCCCGAGGCGCCGGAAGCGCCGAGGGACAATGCCGATCACCAGGGATGACGAGGTCGACGAAGCGATTCCCCCCGTCCTGCGGACCCGGGGAGAGCACGCGTCCGCCGCGTCGTCCAGGCCGCGGGGGCCTTCGGCCCAGCGCGCGGGCAGCCGCGCCTTCTTTGTGAGTGAAAAAAAGGAGACAGCTATGAAATACAGCGCCGTCGTCATGTTTCTTGGTTCGTTGCACCTCGCGGGGTGCGCCGTCGACGCCGAGCCGCCCGTGGACACCGGCATCGAGGCGGTCGGCCCTGTCGCGGAGGCCGAGGAAGCCTCGGAGATCGGACAGGCGGAGAGCGCGCTGGGCACCGGCGAGCGGCTCTATTATCACGAGACGTTCAAGGTCCGCGGCTGGGTCGTGGAGGAGACCCACTACGAGGTGCTCCCGCGATCGGGCAGCCGGAAGTGCAGCCCCGGCTATCAGCGGTCCGATATCGACGTGATCCACCGTGGAAACGGGGATTGCTCGTTCGACAAGTGGCTGAGCCCTGGCGATCCGACCGACTGCGGCGCGAGCATCCGGGTCAAGCGCAGCGCGGGAGGGGACAACATCTGGAACGGCGAGTGCGAGGTGTCGATCTTCGAGAAGCCGATCCTCACGCGCAACAACAGCTGCGTGTCCCATTGCGGCGGGGCCGCCCTCGAATGCCAGTGCGACCCGCTGTGCCTCTACTATGACGACTGCTGCTCGGACTTCACGCTCGCCTGCATGAGCGGGAGCGGCCGTCCCTGAAGCGATCCCGAGGGCGCCGAGGCGGCTCGTTTCACGAGCGCGCTCCGGCGCCTTGGGTCGCCGGAGCGACAGGCGTCCGGCCCGCTGTCGCCGCGCGGGCCACAGGGACGCCGCGGCGGGGGCTCGGGATGGCGCGCGAAACGGCCAGATGACGCTGGCGCGACGCGTGCAATTGCGCGGTCGCGAGGAGGCAGGGGACCGTTGGATCGCCCCGGCTCCTCCTCGTGAAAGGCGCAACGATGAACCGACAAACCGCTGCTCTCGCCCTCACTGCGTCCTCCGCCCTGTCCCTCGCGGCGAGCCTCGCGCTCGCGCACACCGGCGCCGACGTCAGCGCCGCCGATCTCGGCCCCGTCGATGGGTCGCTCCTGAGCACCCCGGCGACCGTGCGGATGATGGTGTTCGGCAACCACCTCCCGCTCGAGATCCTGGGCGGCAACCTGCTCACAACGAACCGGGACAGCCTCGAGGCGCTCATCGAGAGCCCCCTGGCGACCGCGTCGTTCAGGCAGGGCACGCTCCACGAGGCCCTGCTCGATCCGTACGCGCGCGAGGTGATGCAGGCCCTGGTGGAGTGCGCGCTCGCGAGCGACCAGAGCGTCTCGTGGTCTCCGACGCCGGAGGAACGCTCGGCCCTCGCCGACGCGGCGGGCGCCTCGGGGATCTTCGCTGGCGGCTCCTCGTGGACGTCGCTCGAGTACGGCGTGCGCGCGCCGAGAAAGGACGTGATCATGTGGCATGGGAGCGCCGGGCTCTGCCCCGACTGGCACACCGACAAGCCTTCCGAGGCGTGTCAGGAGCTCGTCTCTGCCTGCCTGCTCGCGAGGAACAACGCGTTCGGCGCGACCGTCGACATCTCGATGATATGGCAGGCGCTCGCGCCGGAGGGCTCGGATGTGGCCGCGCCGAGCCCGGAGGCGCTGGAGGAGGCCGCGCGCTTCCCGGTGCGGGAGGGCGCGTTCTTCGGCAACCTGCTGGACCCCGAGCAGCTGAACGAGCGGGCGGAGGTGCGCCTCGACAAGGAAAAGGGGTACGAGATCGCGCGGCCGGCGCTCGACAAGGTGGAATTCGTCTATGAAGCCGCCTTTTTCTGTCACCCCTCCGATCACTCCGCCGTGTTCTTCGATTTCGTTCGTTACGCGAGCGAACGCGCCTGCGTCAATCCCTATGGCGAGACAGCGGAAGGCTGCCTGGCCAGGCATGTAGGCGCATGCGGTGACTACCCGAGCGGCGACGAGGCGCGGATGGGGCCAGCGGACGTATGCCAGCAGGAGATCAGCGACCCGCTGACGGGCCGGAAATTTTACGGCGACTGCGGGTTCGGCGTGTGGAAGAACCCCATCACCGTGTTCCTGGAGGAGGACTGCCGGATCAATCCCGCCGTCTGTGCGCTGGGGGACGAGGATCTCGCGCCGACGCTCGGCGACTGGGCTCCTCCTGTCCTGTCCTTCGAGGACAGATGCGATCTCTTCCCGGCCGCGTGCTCGATCGTGAGCGGGTCGTTCCAGGAGGAGCGCTATCCCGTCTCAAGGCCGCTCACGGAAGCGGCCACGCCCGCCGTCCGCGTCTCCCGCTAGCCTCGAGCGCCGCCTCGTCGCGGCGCGGGACCCCCGGAGCGCGAGCCTGCCCGCGCCATCGCGCGCTTGCGTTCCGCCGCGAGCTCGGGCGATCTCGTCGCAGCATGGCGGCGACAACGAAGCCTCACGACCTCACCGGCACCCTCGCCGACGAGGACCCGAGCGCCTCCGACGACCTCGCCCCCGGCACCCTCGCCGGCGACTTCCTCGTCGAGGAGGCGCGGAGCCACGGCGGCTTCGCGGTCGTCTACCTGGCCGAGCAGCTCGGGACGGGGCGCCCGGCCGCGCTCAAGGTCCTCCGGCGGCGCCTCGCCGCAAGGTCGCGGATCCTCGAGCGATTCCAGCAGGAGGCAGCGGCCCTGCGCCGCCTCGCCCACCCGCACATCGTCGAGATCCTCGGCGCGGGGGACCTGCCCGACGGCAGGCCCTACATCGCGATGGAGTGGCTCGAGGGCCGGACGCTCCGGCACGAGCTCCGCGCCCGCGGCGCGCTCTCGGCCGCGGAGGCGCTCGCCGTCGTCGAGGAGATCGGCGGCGCGCTCTCCGCCGCGCACGCGCTCGGGATCGTCCACCGCGACGTCAAGGCGCAGAACATCATGGCGATCCCGCGGGGCGGGTGGTTCACGACGCGGCTCGTCGACTTCGGGATCGCCAAGCTGCTCGAGCCCGAGCGGCTCGACCGTGGGCCGATCTTCACGCAGAGCAGCGTGCTCGGGACGCCGGGCAGCATGGCGCCCGAGCAGATCGCCGGCCGCCCCGTGGACGCGCGGACCGACGTCTACGCGCTCGGCCTGCTGCTGTACGAGCTGCTCACCGGGCAGCCCGCGTTCCAGGCGGACAACCTGATCGAGCTCGAGGAGCTCCAGCTCTTCGCGCCACCGCCGCGGGCGGGCGATCTCGTGGCCGTGCCGCCGGCCGTCGACGCCGCGCTCGCGCGCTGCCTCCAGAAGTCGCCGGACGCGCGCTACCCGGGCGTGGACGCGCTCCTCGCCGACCTCCGCGCGGCGCCGCTCGCGGCGCGGGACGAGGCCGCCGTGAGCGACGCCGCGGCGCTGCACGTGGGCGTGAGCCTCGACGCGGGGGACGAGCTCGACGCGGCGGCCTTCGACGACGCCGAGGCGGTGCTCGCGCTGGCCCGGCGCGCCGCGGCCGACGCGGGGCTCGTCACGGTCGTCGACGGCGGCGGCGTGCTTGTCGGCGCGACGACGCTCCCCGGCGATCCGGAGGGCGGCCGCGCCGCCCGGGCCCGGCTCGTCCGCGCGGCGCGCGCGCTCGAGGCGACCATCGCCGCGCGGCCCTCGCCGAGCCCGGCGGTCCAGGTCGCGCTGGTGCTGCACGCCGCGCCCGCGCGGGTCCAGGGCGCGAGAGGACAGCAGCGGTTCCAGGGCGGGGAGCTGCTGCGCCTCGACGAGTGGACAGCGGGGTGCTCCCGGAGCGGCCTCGTGATCACGCCTGCGGCGCGCGCCGGGACCGACGAGCGATGAGCGACGAGCGATGAGCGACGAGCGATGACCGACGAGCGATGAGCGCTGTCGCCTCCTACGCGCAGGGCAGGATACGCAGCACCTTGATCTTGGTCCTCGTGCTGCCGGGCGCGACGAAGGCCGCGCTCCCGTCGGGGAACGCGACGAGGTCCTGGTAGCGATTGCCGAGCACGTCGACCTTCAGCGGCTCGCCTTCGGCCTCGCCCGTCGCGCGGTCGCGGGTCTGCACGTACAGCGCGCGCGCCGGGTCGTTGCGGGCGATGTCGCCCGCGGCCGTGGTGCTCTCCCAGGCGGCGATCATGCGGGAGCCGCCGTAGGCCGCCAGGTGAGGCGCGCGGTGGTTCAGGCCCGCGTCGCTGGCGATCGTGAGGTCCTGGTCGGCGGCGCCGCCCGTGAAGTGGAGCAGCCGCACGTCCGCGAGCCCGTTCGCGCCCGCCGGCTGGCCCGGCCGGATGTTGCTGGCCGTGAGCCAGGTGCCGCCGCCGACGGCGGTCACGAGGTTTCCCAGGTTCGAGTACGCGAGATCGACAGGATAGATGGTCGTGTAGCTGGGCGCGAGCGCGATGCGGTTGTTGTTGTCTGTCTTGCACACCGTCACGAATTTGCCCGCGCGCTCGTCCCAGAGGATGCGCTCGTAGCCGCTGTGGCTGCAGCCCCAGTCGAAGCCGTCGCTCCGAAGCGCCCCGGCCGCGTCGACCACCTTCATGCGATCTCCCTGGTGGATGTTGATACAGCCCCCTTGCGAGACGCTGAGCGCGGCGCCGAAGTAACCCGCGTAGCGCGCGCCGTCGAAGGCGATGCGGCCGTGGTGAGCGTACCACCAGATCATGGTCACGTTGGGCCCGGTGGGGCCTGTCGAGTAGGGCGGCAGCGCGGCGCTCGAGCTGGTGAGCTTGGTCGCCCAGGTCTCGCTCGCGCCGTCGAAGCGCACCATGTACATGTCGTGACAGGGAATCGGGGGTGACGGAGGCGTGCCGCAGAGGTTCGCCGGCGCGCCGCAATTCAACGTTCCGCCGCCCTCCGCATCGCGGGTCAGCAGCAAGACCCCGCCGTCGTCGTCGGCGTGCAGATCGGAGAAGTCGTTTGCGGGCAGGCCGATCGGGGGGCCCGCCACCTGATCGTCGCGGTCGAGCTGGATGACGTGGACCTGGTCGTCGTCGCCCATCCAGGCGAGGCGCGCGCCGCGGGACGGCAGCGGCGAGATGACGAGCGGCATCAGCGCGGCCTCGTCCTCGTTGTTGATCACGGGGATCCCGACGTCGATCTCGGTGATGCGGATACGATCTCGGGTGACGCCGCACGCGCCCGGGCCAGGATCGCCGCCCGCGCCGCCGCCGCCCGCGCCGCCGCCGCCCGCGCTCGCCCCTCCGGCGCTGCCGCTGCTCGCGCTGCTGGCCCCCCCGCCGGTGCCGCTGCTGCTGGTGCTGCTCGCCCCTCCGGCGCTGCCGCTGCTCGCGCTGCTCGTCCCTCCAGGGCCACCGCTGCTGGTGCTGCTCGTCCCACCGGAGCCGCCGCTCGCCGTCGAGCTCGACTCTCCCACGCAGGCCGCGGGCCAGGTGGCAAGAACAAGAGACGAGACGACCCGCAGGGTTCGCAGGGACATCTCGTCAAGCTACAGCTCGGATACCTCGCATCACAAGGATTTCATGAAGAGCAGAATTGCGCACGGCGTTCGCTCCCCTGGCCGCACCGCACCTCAGCGCGCCTTCAGAACACCTTCAGCACCCGAGCCGCCGCACGAGCTTCCCGCCGTGCGCTCGGCTGGGCGCGAGAGGGAGCGCGGCGAGCGCCGGTCCCACGCCGCGTCGTCTCCGTGGCAGGCTGCGGGCCGCTGTCGCCTCCGCGTCGCAGTCGCCGAACGCGCTTGTCGCCTGGCGGGCGACACGTCCTCGGAACGGGGCGGCTCCGCTCCTCGCGGCGGGCCTCGACCGCACAAAGCCGAGCGGCCGCGGAGGCGGCACAAGTCGTGCTGAACGCGATGAAGGCGCGATGAAGGCGCGATGAAGGCGCGATGAAGACGCGATGAAGACGCGATGAGAACGCGATGAAAGCGCGATGAACCCGATGCGCTGCTCCTGCGATCCGGCGTGCACGACGTGCGGCGACCGCCGCCCCGACAACGCGGCGGCCTGCAAGTGGCAGCGCCGCAGCGGCAGGGGCGCGGGCTCACCCGAGGTCGCCCGCGTCCGTGCTGGTCTCCCATCCTTCCAATCGAGGTGCGTTCATGTCGAGGCGTGAGCATGGCGGCCCGTGCGCGCGGGGCGCTCTGATAGCTGTCTTCCTTTGCCTTCTGCTCGCGGCCTGCTCGCAGAAGGACACAGCGCCTGCGCCGGTGCGAGGCGCGCCTCACAGCGCGGCGCTCGGCTACCCGCGCGGGCTCTTCTGGCGTGAGCCGGAGAAGCTCGATCGCGTCGTCGCCTCGGCGGCCCACATCCTGATTGCCGTTCCCTCCGACAAGCCCTCGCGGACGACGTTGTGGATGCCGGTGCGGCAGGTGAGCAGGACGCGCGCCGAGGCGCTCCGCATCGCGCAGGAGGTCCTGGAGCAGCTCGCGGACAGGCCCGATCGATTCGGCGAGCTCGCCCGCCGTACCTCGGACGACGAGGCCTCGGCGCCCCACGGCGGCGAGCTCGGGCTCTTCCGCGTGATGCGGCTGTCGCCGCCGATCGTCGACGCCATCGCGGCGCTCAGGCCGGGCGAGATCTCGCGCGTCGTCGAGACCGAGCTCGGGTTTCATATCCTCCTGCGGAAGGCCGCGCCGGAGCGGCCCAGCCGGCTGTCGGCCCAGCGCATCCTCATCGGCTACCGGGGCGTCCAGGCGGAGGGGCTCCGGCCTGGGCGAGGCGATCGGACGAGGGGAGAGGCGCTCCGCCTCGCCGAAGAGGCGCGCGCGCTGGCCGCCGCGGCGCCCGCCTCCTTCGACGAGCTCGTGCAGCGCACCTCGGACGCGCTCGACGTGGCCGGAGGAGGCGACATGGGCGCCTGGTCGACCCACGAGCTCGGCGCCGAGCCGCTCCTCATGAGCGTGCTCGGGCAGGCCGCGGAGGGCGCCGTCACCCCTGTCATCGACACCCGGTGGGGGTTCCAGGTGCTGCGGCGCAGCGGTCGCGTGGAGCGGGAGGAGCTCGCCGCCTCCACGATCGTCATCGGCCATCAGGGGGTCTCGCCGCGCTTCCTCTCGCGCCCAGCCGAGCGCACGGCGGAGGACGCGCGGCGGCTCGCCGAGGAGCTCGCGCTGGAGGCCGGCGGAGCGGCTGGCAAGTTCGAGGAGCTCGCGCGCGCTCACTGCGACGCTTGGCTGTGCGGCGGGCCCCCCGCTGTCTGGACGCAGGGGAGGATGCTCCCCGAGATCGAGCAGGCCGTGCGCCGGCTCCGGATCGGCGAGGCCAGCGCGGCCCCTGTGGAGACGTTCCTCGGCCCCGTCCTCGTCCGGCGCGAGGACCCGGCGCGCCACGCGCTGCGCGACGAGGATCCGCGGCGCGCGCCGACGACGACCCGGTTCCCCGACTCGAGCCCCTGGCAGATGGCCGACTACGTCCAGAAGCTCGACGGGCCGCGCCTCGCGCTGTTCTCGCGCCAGTTCGAGCGGCACATCACGGACGTGATGCAGCTCGCGGAGGAGGAGCGGGCGCAGCTCGCGGCGATCCTCGCGTCGCTCTCGTCCACCCTCGAGCGCTGCGCTCCGGAGGAGCGCGGCGCGCTCATCGAGGCGGCGGAGCGGGAGGCCGCGCTCGTGCTCGGGAGCCGTCGCTACGCAGAGCTCATCGCGGCGCGGGAGCGATGGTTCGAGGCGATCACCAGGATGTGAGGCGGCGGCTCGGCCGCCCCTCGCAGCGCGGGCTCCGCCCGCGAGAGGACACGCTGTCTCGTTCAGAAAGGAGAGCTGGATCCATGTTGAAGAAGCTGGTCATTGGCGCCCTCGGCGCCGTCGCCCTCGCCGGGGCGCTCGTCTCGTCGAACGCAGAGGCAACCTGCACCATCGACAGCGACTGCAAGCGGCAGTTCGGCTGCGCGTCGTGCAACACCGCCTATGCGCTCGGGATCACCGGCACGGCGTGGCAGGGCCGCTCGGCGACGGACATCAACGGGGCTCGAACGTCGTACCGGACCCGCCGCACGACGGCGGGCAACGGCGGTGGGCTGACGGTGGAGGCCACCGAGGTAGGGAGCTCGTTCCATACAGTCTACGGCAGCATCGCGTGCTCGGGAAGCACGACGTCGGAGCTCATCGAGCTCCACGAGACCGGCTCTCGCACTGTCTTCTGCCCGCCGTCGATGACCCCCGTGCGCGCCGACACGAGCATCCATTTCCCTGACGAGCTCTGTCCTTTCGACCAGATCTGCGCCTTCAACTGAGCCGGAGGCGCGCCCCGGGCAGCGCTCGTGCGGCGTCGCGCCGCGCGGGCACTGCCGGCCGCTCCTGAGGGACCACGATGCTGCACGGGATCGACGGACTCGGCGTCGCCACGACCGCCATGGCGGTGCTCCTGCTCCGCGCGCTGCCAGCCGCCGCTGTCGCGCTCGTCTCGAAGGGCGTGAGCGCGGGCGACCGGGCGGTGGTGGTGCTGCTCTATGCGGCGCTCGCCGCGTGGGTAGGCCGCCTCGCCCCCGTGCACATCGAGCGGCTCGCCGTCCTCTGCGCTGCGCTCGGGTACTGGGTCCTCGCCGCGGCCCTCGTCGCCGCGCTCGTGCGCGCCGGGGCGTGGCGGCGCGTGCCCGCCCCGGCCGCCCTGATCCTCGTCGCCGCCGTGTGGCTCGCCGCCCCTGCGGCGCTCCTGACCGGGCCCGCGCGGGCCGCCGTGGTGCTGGCGGGCGTCGACGGGATGTTCTCGATCTACAGCCTCGTGCGCGACGGGGGCCCCCGAACGCCCCTCCGCGACAGCCTGTTCTTCCTCCTCGTCGATCCGACGCTTGTGCTCTCGCAGCGCGCGCGCCGCGTCGCGGCGCCGGGGCTCA
>NZ_JEMA01000627.1 GCF_001589285.1 Sorangium cellulosum
CAGAGACCCTGCGGGCCGCCGCGGCCCTCGGCGCCCCCGCCGCGCCTGGCTCGGCGAACCTGCGCAAGCTGACGCCCGAGGAGGTGGAGCGGGTGCGCAAGCAGATGCAGGAGGCGCGGCAGAAGAGCGGCGCGCAGCAGCCGCCGGCCGCGCCGAGGTGAGCGAGCCGGTGGAGGTCTCCCCCGGCGCCCGCGTGCGCGCGGTGCTCGTGCTCGGCGCGGGCACGATGGGCCAGGGGATCGCGCAGGTCACGGCGGTCGCCGGCTACGTGACGCGCCTCCATGACGTCGACGCGGCGCGGATCGGCGCGGCGATCGAGGACATCAAGCGCTCGACCGATCGCCTCGTGCAGAAGGGCAAGATGCTCAACGAGGCGCGCAGCGAGATGATCGGGATGCTGGTCGCGTCGCCGGATCTCGACCGCGCGGCGGCGGACGTCGATCTCGTGATCGAGGCGGTGCCCGAGCGGATGGACCTCAAGGTCGAGGTGCTCGGCCGGGTGAAGGCGGCGGCGCCGGAGCGGGCGCTGTTTGGCTCGAACACGTCGAGCCTGAGCATCACGGAGCTCGGGCGCCGGCTCGGGGCGGGGGCGCGCACGGTGGGGCTCCACTTCTTCAACCCGCCGCCGGTGATGGAGCTGCTCGAGGTGGTGCGGGGCCTGGAGACCGACGAGGCGACGGTGACGGCGGCGCTCTCGGTGGCGAGGCGCCTCGGCAAGACGCCGATCGTGGTGAACGACACGCCCGGCTTCGCGACGAGCCGGCTCGGGGTGGCGCTCGGCGCGGAGGCGATGCGGATGCTGGAGGCCGGGGTGGCGTCGGCGGTCGACATCGATCGCGCGATGGAGCTCGGGTACCGGCACCCGATGGGGCCGCTGAAGCTGACGGACCTCGTGGGGCTCGACGTGCGGCTCGCCATACTGGAGCACCTGCACCGAGAGGTCGGGGAGCAGTTCAGGCCGCCGGTGATCCTGCGGCAGATGGTGCGGGCGGGGAGGCTCGGGAAGAAGACAGGGGAGGGGTTCTACCGGTGGACCGAGGCGGGGGCCCAACCCATCGAGGGCGACGGCTGGCGTAGGGGGTAGAGAGCGCTCTGCACGCGCGCGACGGCTGGCGCAGGGGGTAGAGAGCGCTCTGCACGCGCGCGGGGGCCCGCCGAACTCGCGCGGGCCCGTGCTTGCCCCTCGCTGCGCGAGGGACAAGCACGGGCAAGAGGCGCTCAGACATCGGCCCGTCCCCGCGCGCGTGCAGAGCGCTCTCTACCCCCTACGCCAGCTCCTGAAGAAAAAGGGGGGTCGTCGAGAGGGCAACGGGCGTTGCTGAGCAGGGGGAGTCGAGGACGGAGAAGGCTCGCGTGCTCCGTGGAGGAGCTCCGCGCAGCCGGGGAGGACGCGCTAGCGGTTCAGCTTGTCCTTCTTGGCGTTCTCTTCGGCCTCTTTCTGACGCTCGGCCTCGCGCTGGACGATGCGCTCCTTGACCGCGGCGTAGTCCTTCTCGTCCTTCACCCGACGATCGATCTGCTTCTGACGCTCCGTCACGGTCGCCGGATAGCCGCCCGCCTTGGGGTTGCTGGTCAGGAACGCGCCGTAAGCGCCCCACGCATCCCGCGCCCCCTGCCAGCTCTTCTGACGCTCTCGCAGATCCGCGAGGCAGAAGAGGACCTTGGCGTGCAACGCGTCCGTGCCCTTCTTGCCGAGCGCCGTCGTCCAGGCCGCCTCGGCCTCCGCCTGGTTGCCCGACTCGAGCATCGCCTCGCCGAGACGGTAGAAGCCGAGCATCTTCGTGGGATCCAGCTTGATCGCCTCCTGGAAAGCCGCGATCGCGCCGGGGATGTCGCGCGCCACGAACGACCCCTGACCCTTCAGGATCTGCTCCGTGTACGGGCTGATGCCGCTCCGCCCCTCAGGATCCTTCGGCGACGTGGCCGCAGCAGCAGGCGGCGCCGCGGAGTCCGCAGCCGTCTGCTGGGCAGCGGCCGGCGCCGCAGCGGCGACAACAGCGAAAGCGAACGAGGCGATGACAGCAAGCGAACGGTCCTGCATGCCCGCCAAGGTACCGCAGCCGCGCCTCGATGGGGAAACCTTGCTGCACAGGCCGACAACGCCAGGCAGCCCCGACGGGTCCCCGTCCCCGTCGACCTCGGCGCGGCGCGCTACTTTCGCCGCGGCCTGAACGGGTCCGGCGGCACCCCGGCGTCCGGCGGCCGCCCCGCATCCACCGGCGGCCAGCCCGCATCGGGCACCCCAGCGTCCTCCGGCGGCCAACCCCCGTCCGGACGCCCCGCGTCCACCGGCGGCCAACCCCCGTCCGGCTGCCCCGCGTCCACCGGCGGCCAGCCCGCATCCGGACGCCCCGCGTCCACCGGCTGCCTCCCCCCATCCGCCGGCACACCGCCGTCCACCGGCNTGCCTCCCCCCATCCGCCGGCACACCGCCGTCCACCGGCAGCCTGCCACCATCCGGCAGCACGCCGCCGTCGAGCGCCGCCGGGCCCTGCGCGTCCAGCGACGCCAGCCGGCCGTCCGGACCCGGAGGCCACAGGAAGCGCTGCTCCGCGCCCGTCTTCCGATCGACCAGCTTGGCCCAGCTCGCGCGCGGGTTGTCCGCCATCTGCACGCGCAGCCGCGTCGTCACGCCCTCGTCGAACGCCGGACGGCGGTGCAGGATGTCCGGCTGCCGCTCGGGCGCGTCACCCGTCAGCGGCACGTCGAAACGGACCCTGTCGAGCAGCTCCTGGCCGACGTAGAGCTCGATCGCGAACCGGCCCATCACGCGCGCCGTCGACACAGCCCTGTCGAGCTTCACCGGGCGCGCCCCCGCGATCGAGCCCCTGCCCTTCGCGTACTGCACCTCGAAGACCCACTGCCTGTCGCTCGGACGCACCGCCGGGTCCGGCGCATACCCGGCGCGGGACGGCGGTGCGCCAGGCTCGGCGACCGCGACAACGGCGGCGGCGGCGAGCGCGAGGCCGGCGAGGATCGCCAGGGCAGCACGGGCGAGAGGACGAGGCGAGGTCATCGGGTACCGGATGGAGCCCCGAGCAGCAGAGCCGCCTCGGGCGTCGCAGACAGCACCTCTTCCCACGCGGAGCCGTCGCCGTCGAGCGACGTCCAGAGATCCCGCAGCTCGTCAGGGACAGGGGCCAGCGCCGCGCGCTCCTCGCCGCGCTCGTCCGGCACCGCGACACGCAAGGCGTGCAGCGCGATGCGCGGCAGCGGAAGCACGCGGCCCCGCGCCGTTGTCACGGACCGGGCGCCGCCATGGTCGCGATCGCCGAGCAGCGGCGCGCCCGCATGCGCGGCGTGCACCCGGAGCTGATGCATGCGGCCCGTCACCGGATCGAGGCGGAGCAGCGTGGCCACGGCCGAGCCGCCGCCCGCCCAGGCGACCGCCCGGTACCGCGTCGCCGCGTCCCTCGCCCCGGCGCCGCCCACAGCCGGCAGGCTG
>NZ_JEMA01000628.1 GCF_001589285.1 Sorangium cellulosum
GCCTGCGCCGCCGTGAAGGAGCTGCCCCCGATCGAGCGCTCCTCGCCCTCGACGGAGCGGGAGAGCCGGGACTCGCGGCGCAGCTCGGCGATCGAGGTGGCGCGGGCGCGGCGCTCCGCGTCGACGCCGCGGAGCTGATCGAGCGTGACGATGTCCGCGCCGTCCGCGTGCGGCTCGAGCGCGGCGATCACCTCGTCCATGCTCTGCCAGCGCTCGGCGGGATCCCGGTGCAGGCCGCGGTGCACGACGGCGGCGAGCGCCGGGTCGAGCCACGGCGCTGCCTCGCCGAGCGACGGCACGCGCTCGGTGCAGATCGAGACAAGGAGCTCGGCGAGCGAGGCGTTCGGATCCCAGGGGCAGCTCCCGCAGAGCGCCTGGTAGAGCGAGATGCAGAGGCTCCAGACGTCGGAGCGGCCGTCGACGTCCCGCGCCATCTTCGCCTGCTCGGGCGACATGTAGATCGGCGATCCGAGCACGCCGCCGGCGCGCGTGAGCTCGTGCGAGACGCCGTCGCCTGTGCGCTTCGCGATGCCGAAGTCGCAGACCTTGACGACGATGCGGCGATCGCTGGAGGACGGCGGGCGCATCGAGCCGGACGGGCGGCGGACGGACGGCGGCGGGCGCATCGAGCCCGACCGGCGCTGGCCGGAGGGTGGCGGCGGACGGACCGAGCCGGCGCTGCGCCGGGACGGCGGCGCCGTCGAGCTCGACCCGCGGTGCGCCGCGGCCTCGAAGGGCGCGTGCAGGAAGAGGTTCGCGGGCTTGATGTCGCGGTGCACGATGCCCTCGGCGTGCGCGGCGGCGAGCCCGCGCGCCGCCTGGATGAACACGCGCACGACAGGCGCCGGCTCCAGCGGCCCGCGCATCCGGAGGAGCTTGGCGAGGTCGACGCCGTGGAGCAGCTCCATGATGATGAACGGCGTCGCGAGCGTGAGATCCGTCCCGAGCTCGAACGTCTTCACCACGTGCGGGCTGTGGATCGCGGTCACCGCGCGCGCCTCGCGGATGAACCGGCGCACGGCGTGATCGTCCTGCCCGACGGCGCTCTTGAAGATGACCTTGGCCGCGACCCGCCGCCCCTCGGGCGACTCCGCCTCGTAGACGGCGCCCATCCCGCCGCGCCCGATCAGCCGGCGCACCGCGTACCGGCCGCCGAGCTCGCGGCCGACAAGCGGATCGGTGTCGGCGCCGGCGCGCTCGGCGACGGCATCGCGCAGCTCGGGGTCGAGCGGCCTCAGCATGTCGACGGTGAGCCGCTCCTCGCCGCCGGAGGCGGCGCGCAGCGCCTCGGCGAACGCCTCGATGGACGGGTAGCGCCGGTCCACGTCGCTGTGCAGCGCGAGCGAGAGCGCTGTCGCGAGGCGCGCCTCGATCCACGGGGCGCGGTCCTGGATCGAGGGGAGCTGCGCGAGCGACGACAGCAGACCGTCGGCGGCCGTGTCGGCGGGGCCGAGATCGGCTGTGTCGGGGGTGACGTCGAGCTCGGCCCACGGGGAGACGCCGCACAGCATCTCGTAGAGCGTCGCCGCCAGGCCGAAGACGTCGCCCCGGACGTCCGCCGCGCGGTCCCGCGGCCCCGACGCCTCGCGGTGGTGACCGGAGCTCCGCGCCTTCCCGGGGCTCGAGGCGGCCGTGTCGTAGCCCTTCGAGAGGCCGAAGCCGAAGACGCGGACAAGGACCTCGCCGGTCGGGAGGTGCTCGAGGAAGATGCGCGGCGGGCGGACGTCGCGGTAGACGAGGCCGGCGGCGTGGACCGCGGAGAGCCCGGCGGCGGCCTGGAGCGCGATCCGCACGGCGATGTCGGGCGAGAGCGGCCCCGTCTCGGCGAGCAGGGCGGCGACGTCGGTGCCGTCGAGCAGCGGCATCACGAGGTAGGCGAGATCGCGCTCGAGATCGTGGCCGGCGTCGACGATCGGGACGACGTGGGCGTTGTCGAGCTTCGACGTGACGCTCGCCTCGCGGCTGAGCCGCGAGAGCGTGTCCTCGGTGACGACCTCGGGCCGCAGCACCTTCAGCGCGACGCGGCGGCCAGAGGGGCCCCGCGCCTCGAAGACGACACCGAAGCCCTGCGAGGAGAGGACGCGGACGATCCGATACCCACCCGTGAGCGCGCCCCCCACGAGCGCGGTCGGATCCGTGAGAGGTGCTGTCCGCCCCATCACGTCAAGCATACGACGGCCCCGCGCGCCCCACAAAGCATGAGTCTCGGGCGACCTCGGAGTCGCGCTGCGCCCGAGCGCCGCAAGGACGCGGAGCGCCGACCACGCACCTACAACGACGCCATTTCGGCGCGACGCGGCGCGCGAGACGCGGAGGGCACGGCCGAGCCGCCGTCTCGATGTAGGCGCGACAACCGCAGATAGCGCGGTGACCGGACCGCGGAGACGAACGGCTACGCAGGGTCACGCGCGAACACGGAAGGATACGCGAGGATACGCAAGGACACGTGAGGATACGAGGTAAACCCGTTGAATCACGGTAGATTTGTCTTGCCGGTCGGCAACGCGCGCCACTAGATTCCCATCATCCGATTCACCGCCGCTCGGCCAGCATCTGGGCAGGACTGGTTGATCTCACGGGCGCACAGCGATGTGCGCCTCCCCCGCCGGGGGACCTGGAGGCACCATGACCCTGCGATGGATCGGGCGGACGCTCGTCGCCCTGGCGGCATGCCTGGCTCTCACGCTCCTGTTCGCGCCCGCGGCGCGCGCCAAGGTCTCTCCCATCGACGAGGAGCTCGCGGAGACGCTCGCCCGGCACGGGTTCACCGGAGCGATCGAGTCGACGCTGGAGTCGCGGCTGGGGCGGAAGATCGACAAGAAGCTGGCGAAGCTCGGGCGTGAGCTGTTCTACGACAGCATCCTCGGCCTGAACGAGGACAACTCGTGCTCGGGTTGCCACTCGCCCACGACGGGCTTCGCCGACACGCAGTCGATCTCGATCGGCATCGAGAACAACGGCGTCGTCGGGCCGGGCCGCGCGGGGCCGCGCAACCAGCGCCGGGCGCCCACGGTCATCAACTCGGCGTTCTATCCCGCGCTGATGTGGAACTCGCGGTTCTTCGCGGCGTCCGGCGACCCGTTCGACAACGGCCAGGGCTTCTCGTTCCCCTCCCCGGAGGGGACGTCGCTCTCGTCCTTGCCGCACCTGCTCGTGGCGCAGGCGTTCATCCCGCCGACAGAGATCCCGGAGATGACCGGATACAAGGCGCCGCCGTCGCACGACGTGGTGCGCGTGGAGGTCGCGGAGCGCGTGGACCGGGTGAAGGCGTACCGCCGCCGGTTCGGCCGGAGCTTCGACGCGGTGAAGCGGGGGAAGCCGATCACCTACGAGATGATCGCGATCGCCATCGCCGAGTTCGAGATGTCGCTCACGTTCGCCGACGCGCCCATCGACAGGTTCGCCCGCGGCCGCCGGAACGCGATGACGCCGGCGCAGAAGCGCGGCGCGCTGCTCTTCTTCGGCGAGGCGAAGTGCGTCGGCTGCCACGCCGTGTCGGGGGAGTCGAACGAGATGTTCAGCGATTTCCAGCAGCACGCCATCGGCGTGCCGCAGATCGCGCCGACCGACGATCCGGCGCTCTCCAACGTGGTCTTCGACGGCCAGAACGCCGACGAGGACTTCGGGCTGGAGCAGGTCACGGGCGACCCGGCCGACAGGTACAAGTTCAGGACGTCGCCGCTGCGCAACGTCGCCCTCCAGCCCACGTTCTTCCACAACGGCGCGTTCACGTCGCTGGAGGGTGCCATCCGCCACCACCTCGATGTGTACAGGTCGGCCACGGAGTACACGAACGAGCACCTCGCGCCGGACCTCCAGGGCGAGATGGGCCCGCTCGCCCCCGTCCTCGCCGCCGTCGACCCGCTGCTGCAGGAGCCGATCGATCTGACAGAGGAAGAGATCGGCTGGCTCTGCGCCTTCGTGGGCGAGGCGCTGCTCGACCCGCGCGCGGCACCGAAGCGCCTCGAGGCGCTCATCCCGGCGGTGCTCCCGAGCGGCCGCGCGCTCCACGAGTTCGAGTAGCCGCCGCGTGGGCAGCCGGTGCTCACCGGCCACCCCGCCCCTCAGGGGCGTTCCAGGCAGGTCCTCAGGGACTCCCACTGGATGCTGCACTCCTCGAGGTACTTCGCTGGATCGCAGTTGTCCTCGGCGTGGTTGCGGCACTCGAGGTACGACTCCCACGCGCCGTCACAGCCAGCCTCCTCGGCCTCCTCCGTGTCGGCGCTGCATGTGTCGAGGCAGCTCTCCTCGGTCGTGGCGGCGCCCGGGCACTCCACCTGTCGCTCGCACAGCTCGGGGCAACCCTCCTCGCCGTGACCGCTGCTGCAGCTCAGGGCGACGAGGGCGAGCGCGGCGAGCCCCATCCTTGCGATGACCTTCATCGGGCCATCGTATCATGAGAGGGGCGCCGCGCGCTCGCGCGGGCGGCGGGCGAGGGCCAGGATCAGGGCAGGAGCCGGGAGATGAAGCTCCACTTCGTCGAGCGGCCGGACTTCATGGCGAGGACCGTTGTCACGCCGATCACGCCCGCCGTGAGGGCGATGTTGAGCGGCCCCATCACGTTGAGGAGCTGCTGCAGCGCCGCGGCCTTCGCGGGCGTGCGCGGCGACGGCGTGTCGCCGTCGCGGACGGGCACGGCGCGGGCCGGCGCCTGCTCGCTCATCTGCTTCCCGCTCACCATGTTGACGACGCTCGTCGCGAGCGTCGCGCCGAGCAGGATGTCCTTCAGGTGCACAAGGGTGCGGGTCTCCTCGTCGATCGACCGGCCCGAGATCATCGTCCGCCCGATGAACCAGGTGGCCGCGGCGGTGCCGAGCGAGATCGCATTGACGAGGTTGTACCGCTGCCACGCGTCGGCGAGCACCTTGCCGCGCTCGGCCTCGGAATGGATATCCTTGACGGCCTGATGCAATGCCAGACGGCCGAAGAGCGGGCCGCCGAATCCCGCGGCCAGACCGAGCTCATGCAATACCCACGCGGACGTCGAGAGTGTAGCCATGTTGTTCCACCTCGTGGCGACGCCCCAAGCAAGATCGTGCCCAGCGCCGGGCCGCGCTCCGTGATCCAGGTCGTCGCAGGCGCGCCGGCTCGGCAGGACGCGCGCGATGACGGCGCCGGCATGGCGCGTGCGTGAATGCCCGTCGAGGCGAGGCGGGCAGAGACCGCCTTGTCACCAGGAGGATAGAGAAGAGGACCAGAGAGGCGCCCCGGCGCAGCGCGCCCCGGGCAGCCGGGCGCCGCTGTGACCATCGGCCACCCTGCGAGGCAGTTTGCCTCATGGGCTGCCGCGCCCTGGGCGGCGCGCCGGGCACGCGGACGCTGCGGACCACGCCGTTTTCGCGCCGCTCGGCGTCGGCCCGCGTCGTGCTTTTGCGCCCGGCCAGGACGCGCGCTGCAGATCGCGCGAGCCGCAGGAGCACCATGAGCGAGCTGAACGATGGGCCGAGGGCCCTCGAGCCCACGGGCGCATCCGAGATCTCCGGGAGCCCGGGCGGCGCGGGCGCGGAGCGTGGGGCGCAAGAACGCGCGGCCCGGGGCGAGGGGCGCGGTCCGGAGACGTTCGTTTCCGCGTCGGCGACCAGCGACGTTCACGGCGCGCGGCCGGCGGCGCTCGGGGAGAAGACGGCGCTCGAGGCGCACTCGGCCTTCTTCGACAGGAACCACGACGGGATCATCACGCTCGGCGAGACCTACGAGGGGCTCCGCGCGATCGGGATCGGACGCGTGCTCTCCGCGTGGTTCGCGCTCGTCATCAACGGGGTGCTCGGGCTCCCGACGTCCCGATCGTTCGTCCCCACGCTCTCGATCACCCTCGCGAACATCCACCGCGGCAAGCACGCGAGCGACACCGGCGTTTACGACAAGGACGGCAGGTTCGACCCGGTGAAGTTCGACGAGCTGTTCGCGCGCTGGGACAGGGACCGCGACGGCGCCTTGAGCGCGCGCGAGCTCGTGGCGCGCACGCTGGGAGATCGCGACTTCCTCGACGTGCTCGGCTTCCTGGCGTCGGCAGGCGAGTGGGCGGTGCTCTACGCGCTCGCCGGCAAAGGGGGGAAGCTGACGCGCGAGCAGCTCCGCCGGATGTACGACGGGACGCTCTTCTACGAGCTCGAGCGGGAGAAGCAGGCCGCCCGGAGCGCCGGGGGCGCCCCGGCGTGAGCGACAGGAACAGAAGAAAGACGAGGAGACAATCCCCCTGCCATGACGCTTGACCTCATGCCCCTCCACGCCAGATCGCTCGCGCCGTGACATCGATCCTCGCCGCCGTCAGGGCGCGCATCCCGGACAAGCACCTGGGTCACCTCGCGGTCTTCGCCTTCTCCGCGGGCGCCGCCTGGCTCTGCGTCCTCGACATCGTCCTCAAGCAGCCAGTCGCGATCGACTTCAAGTCGTTCTATACCGCCGCCGTCGCGGCCAGCCGGGGGCTCGACGTCTACGACGTCACGGTCCTCGAGTCGATCGCCAGGGAGCTGCAGCTCCCGCACGAGCTGACGTTCCCCTATCTCTATCCGCCGTTCTTCGCGCACACCTTCTCGTGGCTCGCGCGCCTGCCGCCGAACGTCGCCCAGGAGGTGTGGTCGAGCATGGCCGTCGTCAGCTATGGCCTCGCCGCGACGTTCGCCGTCGTCGCGATCCGACGCGCGACGCGGGACGCTGACGACGCTGACGACGCCGCGCGCGGGCCCGCGGTCCCCACGGGCCTGCTCGCGCTCATCGCCTTTCTCGCGTGGGCGCTCAACCTGCGCAACAGCCTGGCGATGGGGCAGATCAACCCGCTGGTGCTCGTGTTCCTCTGCGCCGCGCTCGCGCTCTCGCTCTCGGGCAAGGACACCCCCGCGGGGCTCGCCCTCGCGGTCGCCGCCGGGATCAAGGTCACGCCCATCCTGCTCGCGGTTCCCTGGGTGGTCCAGCGGCGCTTCCGCGCGCTCGCGGGGCTCGCCGTCGGGCTCGGTGCCCTCGTCGTGATCAGCCTGCCGTTCGGCGCGGCGCCGGCGTGGGTCGAGTTCCTGCGGCGGCTGCCGCGCATGTCGCACGGGGCCAAGATCCCGGGCCTCTTCGATCCTGGCACGGCGGCGAACTTCTCGCTCGCCGGCTTCTACGCGCGGCTCTTCGGGCAGGATGCCGCCACGATCAAGGCCGCGTCGGTGATCACCGTCCTGCTCCTCGTCGGCGCGGCGCTCGCGCTCGGCGGCCGCGCCGCCTCGCCCGGGCGCTCGCTACGGCTGCTCCTGCCGCTGCTCGTCGCGATGGTCGTCGCGAGCCCGTTCACCTACGTGCACCACGTGCTCTACATCTTCCCGGCCGCGCTCTACGCGCTCGACCGGGCGGCGAAGGAAGAGCGCCGGCTCGAGATGGGCGCGCTCGTGGTCCTGGTCTCGCTCGCCACCATCGATTTTCCGTACGTCTACGAGCGCTTCAAGGCGCCTTTGCCGCCCCTCGTGCTCTCGGTGAACCTGTATGTGCTGCTCGCGATCTACGCGCTCGGCATGGCCCTGCTCTGGCGGGAGCGGCGCGAGGGATCGGCCGCGCCCAGAGCGGTCGCGCCGGAGCGCGACAGCGGCGCGCCGCACGGCATGGGCAGCGGCGCGCACGCCACGTCGGCCTCCACCGGCGCATGACGGGCGCGGCGGCGCCGCCGCGGGCTCACGTCGACAAGGACGTCGCGCCGCCGCTCAGGAGGGCATGTCCACGGTCGCCGCTGAGCTCGCGATCCGTCGAGGAGAGATGCGAGGCGACGAGCGCGGCGGCCGCAGGGCGGAGCACGTCGGCGATCGCCTGCTGGCGCAGCAGGCGGAGCTCGGCCGGAGGCACGAATCCGTGGGTGGGCGGGATGTCGCCGCCAGCAGGGGTCGGCGCGGAGCCCACCTGCTCGAGCGCGCGCGCGAAGGTCGCGGCGACGCGCTCCCGCAAGCTCGCGCCGCCCACCGCGACGGCCCAGCGGACGAACGCCCAGGCGAGCTCGGCGTGGCGCGCCTCGTCGCGGGCGATCGCCTGGAGCGCCATGCGCACCGCGGGCGCCTCCGCGGCCTGGGCCGCGACCTCCGCCTCGATGGCGGACAGGGTCTCTCCCACGCAGCCCTCGACAACCGTGGCGAGGGTGAGGGCCTCGAGCGATCCGACGCCGTCGAGCGCGCCGTGCAGGGGCAGCGGGCCGACGCCCACGGGCTCGCCGGCGTACGCCGAGGCGACCGCGAGCGCGAGGCGGGCGTGCCGCACCTCGTCGATCGCCGCGCGGTGCGCTGCCTCGAGCAGCGCAGGCGGCGCGCCGAGCGCCATCAGCCCGAGCGCGAAGCGGCCGAAGGAGGCGACCGAGGCGTGCTCGCTCTGGCCGCGCTCGGCCCAGCGCCGGGCGAGCTCGCGGCGCGCGGCCGGCGGGAGCGCGCGCAGGTCGGTGTCCGCGAGCGCGCGCTCGAAGCGCTGCCAGTCGGTCCGGGACCAGGCGCTCGGAGCGCGGGAGAGCGGCGCGACGCGCGGCTCGCCCCGGACCAGGAGCGGGCGACCCTCGCAGCTGATATGCCCGACGAGATAGCAGCAGCTCGCCGGGTCGGACGCGGCGCGGTTCGCGTAGGGGCCCAGGATCGACTGGGCCCCGCCCTCGCCGTCGCCGTCGCACATGCACGATCCCGAGCCGGGCGGCAGGCCCTCGAGGTGCGGCGCCGCCTGGGCGGCCGCAGGGCAGGCGCCGTCGACAGGCGCCGCGCAGTGCACCTCGTAACAGCACTGCCCGTAATAGCCACCGTCATGAAACGGCCCGACGCAGGTCGGCTCCGGCGTGGGATCCAGCGGCGCCGAGGCGTCCGGAGGATCGGTCTCGCCGCCTCCGCCGGACTCCGAGGTTGCGCCTTCAGGTGGATTGGAGCTGGAGCCGGACTCGACCTGCGGGCCGCAGCCAGACGCCAGAGCGAGGCTCGCGCCCCACTGGGATGCGAGGAGGATGCGGACCAGAAAAGCTCTCATGGCCGGCGACAAAGCAAGGCATGTACCGCGCGAACCACCGTGTTTCCGGTCGCCACGATCGCGCCGCCGTGCCAGCATGTGCCATCACTGTCTCCGCGGCGGCCGTCGGCGCTGCTCGCCGCGGAGACCGTCAAGGAGCGGTGAGGCCGCGATGCGGATCGTGCTCGACAGCTCCGTCGCCATCGCCTCGATGAAGCCCGCCGAGCCGGGGCACGCGGACGCGGTCGCCTTCCTCGAGCGCGCCCGCGCAGCCGTCGCGGCGGGCGCGGCGCGCGTGCTCGCGCCGCCCGAGCTGTGGCTGGAGGTGTACGTGGCCGAGCAACGGCTCGCCGCGCCGCGCGCGTCGCGCGCGTCGTCGGGACGCGCCCCCGCGGCGAGCGCGAGCCCGCTGGCGGCGCTGGCGGGCCTCGCGGTCGAGCTGGTCGCGCCCGCGGGCGAGGACGCGCTGACGGGCTTCCTCGGCCTGCTGACGAGGCGCATGCGCGGCCGCAGGCCGTTCGCGAACGCGACCGACCTCGTGTACCTGTGGGCCGCGCACGGCGCGGAGGCGACCGTGGTGACGCTCGATGAGGGGCTCCTCAAGTACCACGGCGTCGTCTGCGACGTGACGCGGCCGCAGCACGTCCGGCTCGGTTAACGCGCCGCGCCGAACGGTAAGGCACATCGCGACACCGCTGCTCCGGAAGCGTCGGCGACGGCAAGAACGCCAGGAGCGGCAACAGCGCCAAGAGCGCCCTCAACTGCCGCGCTGGATGGTCGCGCTACAATGTTGCGCTCTGCGCATATGCGCTTGTCCCGCCCATCGAGTAAGGCTATCCCTGAGCATCGCAGCGGAGCGCGCGGAGCCCGCGAGCCCGGGCTGCGCACCGAGGCGCATGCGAAGAACATCGCTCCATTCACCGGTCCTGCCGGTGGGTCTGGCCCTGCTCACCACGCTGGCCGCGTCGCAGGCCCACGCGCGCCGCAACGGGGTGGCGGTGGACGGGTGCAACGGGTGCCATAACGGCGGCGCGACGCCGAGCATCACCGTCGACATGAACCCGAAGAACCCGGCGGCCGGCGAGGCGGTGACTCTGCAAGTCGCGATCTCGGCCGCCAACATCAACGTCGGCGGGCTCTATGTGCGCACCGGCGTGGGTCGGTTCGCCACCATCAACGGTCAGAGCACGAAGCTCATCGACGATCACCAGCTCGTCCACGACGCGCCGAAGCGGGCGAGCGGCGGCGTCGTGCGCTTCGACGCGCGGTGGACGGCGCCGCCGACGCCGGGCGGCGTCGTCTTCGAGGTGTGGGCCGTCTCGGCCAACGGCGATAACTTCTCGCGGGGAGACGGCGCGCAGTCCGCCAGCGCCGCGTTCGCGTACGGGTGCGCCGGAGAGACGTATTACCTCGATCGCGACGGAGACGGCCACGGCGACCCCGGCATGCCCAGGGTCGATTGCACCCAGCCTCCGGATCACGTCGCCGTCGGCGACGACTGCGACGACTACAGCGTCAACATCCATCCGGACCAGGCCGAGGTCTGCAACGGGCGCGACGACAACTGCAACGGTGAGATCGACGAGGACCTCGAGGTCACGACCCATTACGAGGACTCGGACGGCGACGGGTACGGGTCGTTCTTCGGCGCGACGGTCATGGCGAAGTGCCCGCCGGAGGGGTTCGCGCCGAGCTCGAACGACTGCAACGACAGGTCCCCGAGCGTCCACCCGGACGCTGTCGAGATATGCAATCTGATCGACGACGATTGCGACGATCGGATCGACGAGGGCCTGCGCGAGGTGTGCGGCGTCGGCATGTGCGCGCGAGAGGCGAGCACGTGCACCGCCGGGTCGTGCACGCCCGGCGAGCCGACGGCAGAGGTCTGCAACGGGCTCGATGACGACTGCGACGGCCAGGTCGACGAGGACCCGGGCATCTGCGGGCCGGGCGGGAGCGGCAGCGCGAGCAGCGGCGGCGCGAGCAGCGGCGGCGCGTCCGGGAGCTCCGGCGCGGGGACCGCGGGCTCGTCGGGGAGCGGCGCGCCCGAGGAGGAGGGCGGCGGCGGGCAGTCCGGCGGCTGCGCGATCGACCCCCAGGGAGGGTCTCCCTGGCGGCTCGTCCCTCTCCTCTCGCCGCTCGCGTGCCTCGCGTCGCGGCGCCTGCGGCGCGCTGGCAGGGGGCGGTAGATCCCCTTCCCTGGCTCGAGGCCACACGCATGCTCTACCGTCGCTTCGGTCGTACCGGGTATCGAGATGCCCGGTTCCTCGACGGCTGAGCCGAGCGCGCGCCGCCGCGCCGGTCACGAGGCCGTCTTCTGGCGCTTCGGCCAGTACACGTGGAAGGTCGCGCCGGCGTAAGGCTCGGACTCGAGCGCCACCTTGCCGCCGCGCGTCTCGACGATCTTCTTCACGACCGACAGGCCGATCCCGGTGCCCTCGAGCTTGTCGCGCGCCTCGAGGGTCTGGAAGATGCCCCAGATGCGCTCCTGGAACTGCGCCGGGATCCCGGGGCCGTTGTCCTTCACCGTGAAGTCGTAGAAGTCGCCCGCGTCGGCGCACGCGATCTCGATCAAAGCGTCCGCGCGGCGGGCGTGCTTCAGCGCGTTGCCGATGAGGTGCATGAACACCTGCTGGACCGGCACGCGCTCGGCGAGGAGCGTCGGCATGCCGTCGCCGACGGCGATCGTCACCTCGGGCGGGGGCGCGAGGAGCTCGAGGCACTCGGCGACGACGACGCCCACGTCCACGTGAGAGAGCTTGTCGCGGATGCGGCCGGCGCGCGAGTAGCTGAGGATGCCCTCGATGAGCGCCTCGAGGCGGTGCACGCGGCCGCGGAGCATGCGCATCTGGTGGCGCGCCTCGTCGTTCATCTTGTCGGCGAGCCCCTCCTCGATCCACTCGGACAGGCTCGCGATGCCCCGGAGAGGGGCCTTGAGGTCGTGGGACGCGACATAGGCGAACTGGTCGAGATCCTGGTTGGTGATCGCGAGCGCGTGGGCGAGCTGCTCGGCGCGCCGGCGCGCGCGCACCTGGTCGGTGACCTCGAAGGCGAGCACGGCGATGCCCTCGACCCGGGCGGCGGCGTCGTAGATGGGCTGGTAGATGAAGTTGAAGAAGCACTCCTCGATCTCGCCGCCGCGCTGGAGCGACACGGGGAACTCGTTGCCGAAGAACGCCTCGCCCGTGGCGTACACCCGGTCGAGCAGCGGGACGACGGCCGGCGCGGTCTCGGGCAAGGCGTCGCAGACGCGCTTGCCGAGGAGATCGCGGTTGCCGATGAGCTCGAGGTACCGCGGGTTCGCGAGCTCGAAGACGTGCTCGGGCCCGCGCAGGACACAGATGCCGGCCGGGGCCTGCGTGAACAGCGTCTCGAGGCGCGCCCGGTGCCGCTCGGCCTCGGCGAGCGCGGCCTGCTCGCGCGCGAGGAGCTCGGCGCGCTCCTCGGCGCGGAGGCGCTCGTCCTGGTAGGCCCGGGCGCCGGAGATCGTCGTCGCGATGTGGCTGGCCGCGAGCTCGAAGAAGTCGCTGTAGGCCGCGTCCAGCGCGCGGCGCGGGCTGACGCCGACCACGAGGAAGCCCTGGAGCGCGCCCTGCCCTGCGCGCGCGAGCGGCAGCACGACCGCCTCGCGGGGCGGCTCGGGCCACTGGCCGCCGGGGAGCTCGCCGAACCGCTCGGCAGGGGTGTCGAGGCGCAGGCACTGGCGGGTCCGCGCGACGTGCGAGAGCGGCCACGCGGCGCCCTCGTCCGCGAGCGAGACGCGCTCGGGGCTCGCGCGGCCGCCCGGAGAGAGGCCCTCGGCGGCGGCGAGGCGGGCCTCCGCGCCGCCGGGATCGATCAGGTAGAGCAGCGCGAACGGCACGTCTGTGGAGCCCGCGACGAGCGTGCTCACCGAGCGCGCGCACGTCTCTTCGACGGAGACCAGCGCCGCGGCGGCCGACTGGGCGCCGAGCGCGCGGAGCGCCCGGAGGCGGCGATCGCTGAGGACGCGCGCGGTCGTCTCGGCGCACGCGCAGAAGATGCCCCCGATGGTGCCGTCCTCGATCAGGACAGGAGCATAGGAGAACGTGAAGTACGTCTCTTCGACATAGCCATTGCGCGAGAGGATCAACTGGAAGTCCTCGGACCATGTCGCCTGCCCGGTGGTGCGCACCCCGTCGAGCATCGGGCCGATGACGTCCCAGATCTCGCTCCAGCACTCGCGCCCCGGGCGGCCCAGGAACTGCGGGTGCTTCGTGGCGCCGAGGATCGGGCGGTACGCGTCGTTGTAGAAGCGGGCGTACTCGGGTCCCCACCAGATCTCGATGGGGTGACGGGAAGCGAGGCAGAGGCTGACGGCGGTGCGCAGGCTCTGCGGCCACGTCTCCACCGGTCCGACAGGGGTGCGCGACCAGTCGTGTTCGCGCATGAGCTGGGCCATCTCGCCGTCGCCCGCGAGGAACGGCGCGTCGCTGGGCCTGGCCGCGGCCCCGGGGTGGTGGCTCTCCTGCATGGCTCTCCCGTATATCTGTACATGGTGCAGCGGCGCTGTCACATTTCGCGCCCGGCTGCGACGCGGAGCGTCTGGGCAGCCCGTCCGCCCGCGCTACCTGGCTGAGCCGCCGCTCGGCGCGCCCCCGCGTGAGGGGGCGCGTCTCATCCTTTCGTTGTCGTGGAGGCGCGCTCATCCGGTCCGGGCGAGCTCCTTGTCCGCGGGCGACTCTGCCTCGCCCGGGGTGGCTGTGTCGACCGGCCTGAGGTCGCTCGTCGCCGGCCCGCGGATCACGCGGCCCGTGCACTCGAAGCGCGAGCCGTGGCAGGGGCAGTCCCAGGTCCGCTCGGCCGGGTTCCAGGCCACGATACAGCCGAGGTGGGTGCACACCGCCGATCGCTCGTGGACATGGCCCTGAGGGTCGCGGTAGACGGCGAGCTTCGTGAGCCCTCTCCTCACGATGGCGCCTGTCCCCGGAGCGAGCTTCTCCACGTCGTCGAGATCGCCGCCCGTCAGCCAGTCGGTGTACTGCGCCGCCGTGTTCAGGTTCTCCTTGAGGTACTCCGACGCGGAGTGCAGGGTGAGGTTCACGCGGGTCGGGTCGTAGAGCCCGGCCCACGCGTTCTCGCGGCCGTGGACGAGGTCGTTCACGAGCAGGCCCGCGATCGTCCCGTGGGTCATGCCGTTGCCGCAGTCGCCGGTCACGATGAGGATGCGAGACTCCTTCTTGAGGCGGCCGATGAACGCGAGGCCGTCGGCGGTCTCCATGACCTCTCCGGACCAGCGGTGTACGACCGGGCCCGCCTGGGGGAAGCGCTCACGCGCCCACGCCTCGAGCCGCGCGTGGCGCTGATCCGCGTCGTCGGCCTGACCGGTCTTGTGGTCCTCGCCGCCCACGATGAGGAGCTCGTCCGGCCCGTCGGCGCCGTCGAGGTCGCTGAGCCGGACGTAGTGGAACGGATCCTCGGTGTCCCAGTAGAGGCCAGGGGCGATGGTGCCGCGCGGCACGCGCAGGGCGATGACGTACGTCCTGTACCCCGCCTGCTTCAGGTGCACGGAGATCCAGGGCAAGAAGGGCGAGTTCGTGGCGAGCACGACCTCGTTGGCGATGATGTTCACGCCGCGGTCCGTCTTGACGACAGCGTGCTCGGGCTCGGCCCGCTCGTCGACGTCGACGACGTGCGCCCTCGTGTAGATCTTGCCCCCGTGGCGCTCCACGGCGCGGGCGAGGCCGGCGAGGTAGCGGAGGATGTGGAACTGGCCCTGCTCCGGGAACGCCGCCGCGATCCCTGTGTTGAACGCCTCGAGCGGCGCGCGCTCGACCCCGTGCACGCGGTCGAGGCCGGCCTGGTGAGCGGCCTTGATCTCGTCCTCGATCGTGCTCGACGGGTGCCCCGGCGCGGCGAACAGGTACCCCGGCACCCTGCGGAAGTCGCAGTCGATGCCCTCTTCCTGCACGATCCGCTCGATCGTGTCGATGGCGGTCGTGTGGCTCGCCGCGGCGAGGCGGAGGCGCTCCGGCGCGTGGAGCTTCGCGAGCTCGGTCCAGCGGCGGTCGAGCGCGTTCACGATGTGCGCTGTCGTGAGCCCGCTCTCGCCGCCGCCGATCACGCCGTCGTCGAGGACGATGACGCCCCTGCCCTCCTTCGCCAGCATGTACGCCGTCGTGAGCCCGGCGATCCCCGCGCCGACGACGCACACAGTCGTCCTGTGCTCGGTCGCGAGCGGAGCGATGGGCGGGAGCACTGCGTGGGTCCATGCAGTGTCCTTATCGTATGCTCGATCCGTCATGGAGGCCTCCCGGTCGTGGCGAGCCGCCCGTGCCGAGCGGCGGTCCCTGTGCTCCCGCGCCTGCAAACGGTCTGCCACGCAGCGCGGGCCGAGAGCGGCGCGTCAACCGCGCGAGCGGCGCCGGGCGCGTGGCAATTTGCGACAGGCCATGTGGCGAGCGGTGCAGTTGGTCGTGCAGGAGAGCGCGTCCGCGCGGCGGAGGGCTGGTGAGCCGCCCGGTCAGGTCGGCTGTTCGTCGAGGGCGAGGATCAATCCTTGTCGAAGGCGTGGCGCCGGAGCGCCGCGTCGAGCCGCACAACGGATCGGGCGTGCGCGCGGCGCTCGGCGGCGAACAGGGTCGGGTGCGCGCAGCCCGCGAGGATCTCGAGCGACTCGACGATGCGCGGGCCAGGGCGGTTGAAGAAGGCGTTGCCGTCGGCGATGTACACGCGGCCTTGCGCCACGGCGCGGCAGCTCGCCCACGGCAGCGCGCGCGGGAGGACGTCGAGCTCCTCGAGCGTGCGCTCGAGGGTGAAGCCGCACGGCTTGATCAGCACGACGTCCGGGTCGAGCGCGGCGAGGTCGTCCGGCGAGAGCGTGGGCGCGTGGTCGCCGGGGCGGGTCACGAGCGGCTCCGCGCCCGAGAGGGCGACGAGCTCCGGCATCCACACGCCGCCGATCATGACCGGATCGATCCACTCGACCGCGAGCACGCGCGGCCGGTCCGTCGCCGCGGCCGCGCGCGCGGCGACGGCGGCGACGCGCGCGTGCAGCCGCTCGAGGAGCGCCTCACCCTCGGCCGTGCGGCCGATGGCCTCGGCGACGCGGCGGATGTCCGCCCAGATGTCGTCGAGCCGCGTCGGGTGCAGGTTGACGAGGTGCACGTCGCTCCGCGCCAGCCGGGCGACCGCGGCGCGCACGTCGTCGAGCGAGACGGCGCAGACGTCGCAGAGGTCCTGCGTCACGATCACGTCCGGCCGCGCCTCGCGGAGGGCGTCCACGTCGATGTCGTAGACCGCGAGCGCGTCCCGGAGGACGTCGCGGACCGCGGCGTCGATCTCCCGGCTGGAGCGCGCCGGCCTGAGCCGGGGGCGCGTGAGCACCGGGAGGCCCGTGAGGCCCTCGGGAAAGTCGCACTCGTGCGAGATGCCGACGAGCTCGCCTTTCGCGCCCAGCGCGCAGACGATCTCGGTCGCGGACGGCAGCAGGGAGGCGATGCGCACGCGGGGATTCTATGCCGCGGAAGACCCCGGGGAAGAGCGCCCCGCGCGCCTACCTCGAGCTCCCTGGGCGCCGCGCGGCCGGCTCATCTGCGAACGAGGTGACGAGCGGCACGTCGTAATAGGTGCGCCGCTCCCCCGGGCCTCCACCCGGCCACACGGCCCAGCCCTCCCAGGCGCCCGTCTGCTTCTTCAAGCAGCGCGTATGGACCCGGAGCCTCGAGTGGTCTCGCCACAGCTCGACGACGTTATAGAGGCGCGGTATCGACTCCGGGCGCTCGCGCATCGAGGCACCGAACGAGCCGGCGCCCGCGACATGCACGCTCCGCGTCGGGTGCAGATAGCCGATGTGATCGGCGCGGTCCTCATGCACATGACCGTGCAAGCACAGGCGTACGCCCGCCTTCTGGAGGCTACCGACGAAGGCGTCATCCTGGATCTTCTCGTTCCCGGTGACGGGGTGGTGCCACACCGCGATCCGCAGCACGGTGGCATCCGGCGGGAGACGGCCCTCCTGCCGGGCCCGTTTCTGCTGGAGATCGGCCTCCGCGATGCCGCGCGCGAGGGCGCCGGGAGAGATGCCGGAGCGCTCCGGCCAGTACTCGTCGATCTCCCAGGCCGAGTTCATCGCGAAGAACTGGAGCCCCGCGTCCGGGAACAGGAGCGGGACGCACTGCTGCTCGGGCGCGAGCGGATACGGCTGCTGGAGCAGCGGGTGGTAGAGGTACTGCGAGAAGTTCCGCAAGCGGTTCGGATACAGCGCCTCGTCGCGCACCTCGTAGAGATCGCCCTGCTCCTTGTACCGACCCGGGACGAGATCCTTCGGGTCGACCAGGCGCCTCTTGACGGTGCGGTAGACGGGCTCGTTCCAGTCGAGGTCGTGATTCCCTGGCACGAGGATGCAGCGCTCGGCCGTGAGGTCGAAGCGCGCGATGATGCCGGAGATGAGCTCACGCGCCTTCTCGAGCTCCGCGGGCGAGGCGCGGTTGGTGACGTCGCCGGAGACGACGAGGAAATCGAGCTTGTCGAGGCCGAGGCCGTCGACGCGGTCCTCGAGGTCGGCGGCGAGCGGCTGGAGGAGCGCGACGGGGTCGGCGTCGGCGCGCACGTGCAGGTCGGATAGGTGCAGGATGCGGATTGGCTGCTCGGGCGCGCCGCTGGCCGCGGACTGCGCGCGCTGGATCTGGTTCAAGCTTACCTTCGTCTCCGTGACGGTCTTCTTTCGTTCATCCGAGGCTGTCGTCTTCAAGGCCTGGATCCGGCGATCGAGCTCATGGCTCCGCGCCCGGGCCTCGGCCGCGCCGAAGGTCAGCGGCAGGCGCGCCTCGCACTCGGGGCAGCCGATGTCGCCGAGGCCCTTCTCGAGCCGCGCACGCACCGCCTTCTCGGGCATCTCGCAGCCACACGCGCACGTCATCGTGAGCTGCTCCACGATATCGACGCCGTGCTCGCGAAGGTGGTCCTCGACATAACCAACGAAGAGCTGTCGCGTCGTCTCGGAGGCGCCCTCGTCGAAGTACACGTCGAGCCGCGCAATTCCCCGCGCGCCGGCGCCGCCGCGCTGCGAGCGGCGCACGCCCGCGGTGCCCTGGCCAGCGCGCGAGAACTCGGCGCGGTCGTCCCAGAGGCGCATCGGCCCGAAGGCGCGGCCCACCGCGAGCGACGTGACGACGGAGGCATAGATGTTGTCGACGGCGCCGGAGAACTCGTAATACAGCGCCACGGGGTGAGGGGAAGGCGGGTTGTGTTCGTTCGGCTGGAAGAGCGAGGGGAACACGAGCAAGCCTTCGTGTCGGATGCAGATGCCGTGCTGGAGGAGGAGCTCCACCACGCAATCGAGGACCACGAGCTCCTGGTCGCGGCGGAGCCGCTCGCCATCGACGAGGCGCGGGAGCTTCACCGCCGGCGAGAAGAGCGTGGCGAGGTCGATGGCGGCGATGCCGCGGGGGTGGCTCCGCGCAAGGACGATGAGCGAGCCGGCGTAGCACTCGATCTGCTCGACCTGGAGGACGAGCGCCCGCGTGCCGTCGGCGAGCCGGCTGTCGGCGAGCGCACCCCGGCGCGCGAGCTGCTGGACCACGGCGCGGATGGCCTCGGGATCGTGGCTCCCCGGGTCCTCGTCGCGCAGGATCTGCTCGAGCTCGCCCAGGGGCAGGACGACGCGCTTCGCGGCGGCCTGGGCCTCGATCGCGCTGCGGATCCGGCGGAAGAGCTCGGGCTGGCTGATCCTGCCGAGCTCGGACCAGTCGATGCTGCGCGCGATGGCCTGCCGCAGCGCGCCGAGCCCCAGGCCCTCCTTCGCGCTCGTCGGCACGTATTCCTGGAACCCCAGGCGGCGGACGAGGTGCTCGATGGCCTCGCGATCGACCGGGGCGAGCTCGTCGTCGAGCTTGGTGCCAACGAGGATCTTCCGGATGCTGCGCGCTTGATGATGTCGCTCCAGGCGTCTGTCCCACGCCTCGATCTCGTCGAGCGCGGCCTGCCCGCGGCGGGGCTCGATCGCCATGAGCGCCACCGAGGTATCGCCGAGGAAGAGCTGGTGAACCAGCCGGTACTCGCTCTGGCCGCCGAGGTCCCAGAGGACGATCTCGCGCTCCTCGCCATGCGGCGGCGGGCCATGCGCCGCGTCCTCGGGCAGGACGGCGCCGAGGCGCTCCGCGGGCAGGGACCAGAAGCGCATGCCGTGGGTCGAGCCGAGTTCCTCGTAACGGTCCTCAGCGAGGCGAAGGGCGAGACACGACTTGCCGGCGCTCCCCTCGCCCACGAGGACGACCTTGGCGCTCACGGAGTGCGCGGTGCGCGGCTCCCTGGAGGCGCTCTTGAGCAACGCATCGATGTCGAGATCCCACACGCGGAGATTCCAGCCGCCGAGCGTGGCGAGCACGGGCGCGACCGGCGAGAAGGCGACACCGCCGTAGAACTGGCGCGAGGTGGCCTCGATGATGGTGGCGACAGCGTCCCAGGTGTCCGTGCGCCAGAGCTTCACGGTCCCGTCGTGCGACTTCGTGGCGAGCAGGCGGCCGTCGTGCGAAAACGAGACGCTCGTCACCGCGTCGGCGTGGGCGACGAGGGTGACGGCGGGCTGCGGGCTCTCTCGTTCGGTGTCGTAGACGGCCACGGTGCCGTCCCAGGATGCGGCGGCGAGGAGGCGGCCGGTCGGCGCCCAGGCGAGGTCGAGCACGCCGTTGGTGGGGCCCTTCATCGTCCGCTCGATAGTCCGCGTCGCGGCGCTCCACAGGTCGATGGTCCACTCGCGGAACGACGCGGTCGCGAGGCGCGCTCCGTCCGGTGACCAGGAGTGGGCGTGCGTATGCGTCGTATGGCCGAACGTGGACGCGTACGCCGCCCCCAGCTGGAACTGCTCTACCGTGTCGAATCGCCCTTGCCACGTGACGACGTTTTCGCGAGGCTTCCACGCGGCGGCACGGCCGCCCGTGAACAGGTGACCGCGCACGCGCATCGGCGTGCCGCCGTGCGCCGCGTCCCAGACGAGGAGACAGTCCTCCGAGATGGAGGCGAGGAACCGCCCGTCGTGCGACCAGGCGACATCGAGCACGTAGCTCTGGTGGGCTTGCTCCGACCACACGGAGTTGCCCCTCACGAGATCCCAGACAATCACCGTGCCATCCGCGTGGCCGGATGCGAGGCGCGCTCCGTCGGGCGACCATGCAGGCCACAGGGCGACCGCCTTCCCTGCGCCGATCGACCGGCGCAGGGTAACGCCGACGGGAAGCGGAGGCGCCTCAGCCGAGAAGCGCGCGGGGAACAACGCGGCCACGGGTTGCATGAACGATTCGAACTCAGGATACCTGGAGATCGCGAAAGAGCCCTCGGAAGTGAGATCGAATCTATGGACATCTGCTTCCGCAATCAGGCGCCTCGACGCCGAGGAGACGAAGAGCCTCGGCCAGAGGTGGAAGCGCTCCCCCGCGACGTCGACCCCTCCCGCCGCATACCCGGGCTCGTACCCGGGCTCGTACCAGTCGGGGTCGCTCATGCCGAAGAGGGAGCGCGCTTGAAAGAACGGGCCCTCGATCGGCCTCGAGCTCCGCCCGTGCCCCGAGAGGTAGAGAAAGAAACGGCCCTTGGCGAGCGCGCTCAGCTCGAGGCGCGTCACGTCGAGCATCTGATGGGGCGGGTGATGCGAGAGCACAAGCCATGGGCCGCTGCCTTCATCACCGACGAGCGTTTCGATCGCGTTGCCGGCGAAGCGCGTGTCCACGTCATGCAGCCCCGCCCAGCCGCCGGGACCGAGCTGCGGGTAGGCCGAGTTCAGGCCGAGCACGCCCAGCCGAAGGCCGTCCTTCTGGAGAACATGGGCGAAATCGCCTGGCGCGGTAGGCTCCGGGCCGCCCGTGAGGGGCGGGCAGCGCCGCCTTTGCCACGCAAGAAACGGCTCAAAAGCAGACACCACAGCATCCCAGAACGGTTGCCGGATGTGCTGCTTCCCATCGCGCGCGGCGCGGAGCGATACGCGGAGGACCGGATCGCGCCATGCTGCCACGTGCTCGTCCGATCGCGGCCAGAAGGCATCGTGGCCGCCTGGAACTGCCAGCACCACCGGCCGCGACCCGAGCTCCGCCAGGTAAGTGAGCAGCGAGTCGAGAAACACGTCGACGAGCTCGAACTCCTTCGGTGAGCCGTGCTGCGTCAGGTCCCCGGTGAGGATCAGCGCGTCCCATGGCCCGGTCTTGGCGTGCAGGAGCCGGAGATCGCGCTCGAGCTCCTCGCGGATCTCCGGATCGAAGAGCCTCGAGCCGTTCACCCCCATCCGCAGATCCGACAGGTGCAGCCAGTTGATGTGGGCCAAGAGCATCTCCCTCGTGCGGCTCGCGTCGCGCCCGCGACCGACGAGGATACGCGAAACCTGCGCGGCGGGCAGCCACGAGCTCAGCCGCCGGCCCTCCCGGTGAGCTCCGCCATCTCGATCTTGCGATCGGAGCGGGTGTGCTAGAGGAAGGGACGAGAGGCCACCATGAGATTGCAAGGCAAGATCGCGCTCGTCACAGGCAGCAGCCGGGGGATCGGCCGCAGCATCGCCGTCCGCTTCGCACGCGAGGGGGCGGACGTGGGGATCACGTACCACAAGAGCAAAGAGGGCGCCGAGGAGGCCCTGGCCGAGGTCGAGGCCGCCGGCCGGCGAGGTCATCTGATCTCCGTCGACGTCGCCTCCGTCCAGAGCGTGCAGGCGATGATCCAGGACGCCGTCGCGCACTTCGGCCGGCTCGACGTGCTGGTCAACAACGCGGGGCTGGAGAAGCGGGCGCCGTTCTGGGAGGTGACCGAGGAGGACTATGATCAGGTGGTGAACACCAACCTCAAGGCGGTGTTCTTCGGGAGCCAGGCGATGGTCCGGCACCTGCGCGAGGCCGGGCGCCCCGGCAAGATCATCAACATCAGCTCCGTGCACGAGGATCTGCCGTTCCCCAACTTCGCTGCGTACTGCGCCAGCAAGGGCGGCGTGCGCATGCTCACCCGCACGCTGGCCGTGGAGCTGCGCGGCACCGGGATCACGGTCAATGCGATCGCGCCGGGTGCGATCGAGACGGAGATCAACGCCGAGCTGCTCAAGGACCGCGACAAGCTGAACGCGCTGCTCGGGCAGATCCCGCTCGGCCGCCTGGGGAAGCCGGAAGACGTGGCCGGGCTCGCCACGTTTCTCGCCTCGGCGGACGCCGATTACGTCACCGGCTCGACGTACTTCGTCGATGGCGGGCTGACATGGGACTACGAGGAGCAATAGCAGCAGGCGCAGCGAGCGGCGCGGACGCGGGGTGGGCCGGTCGGACCTGACACCGAGAAGAATTCTCGACAGAAGGCAATGCGCCCGACCGCACCGGCCTGCCGCCGCGATGCACCCGAACGGATGCGCCCAGGCGCGTCGCTTCGTGTTTTTGCGGTACGTGGCCGGCGCCCTGTGGCACCATGCGCGCATGACCGAGCTCAAGACCTATACGGGTGGCTGTCACTGCGGGAAGGTTCGCTACGAGGTGAAGGTGGACCTGAGCGCTCCGGTCGGCGTGTGCAACTGCTCGCGCTGCTCGAAGCTGGGCGTGATGCTGGCCTTCGCGCCGGTGGACCAGTTCACGCTCAAGCAGGGTGGAGACTTCCTCACCGACTACCAGTTCAACAAGAAGGTCATTCATCACCTGTTCTGCTCGGTCTGCGGCGTCGAGTCGTTCGCGCGCGGAACAGGGCCCGACGGGAAAGAGATGTGCGCCATCAACGTCCGCTGCCTGGACGACGTCGAGCTCGACGGGCTCAAGACCATGAAGTTCGACGGCAAGAGCGCGTGATCGCGGCCGCGGCGACCCGATGATCGGCGGCCGGCCGGGGGCGGCGGCTCGGCCGGAGCACACGGACGCGGCGCCGGAGCAGTGAGCGAGGGCGCGCGACGCTCGCGCGACGGCGAGGCATCCTGCCGGCGCAGGCGCCGCCCTGGGCGAGCTCGTCGACGATGACGGCCTCCCGGCCGGGCCCGGCAGCTGGCCGCGTGGACGAATTCGAGAGCAAGACCCGGAGTGCCTGGCTTTCCAGCGGGGGTTAAGGTCGTCGCGTGAACCGCAAGAATCACCGGCAGCCAGCAGACGACACGTCGAAGAAGGCCCCCTCGCGCGCCGCCGTGGTGGAGCGCGACCCGCGCTGGGCGGCCGTGGTGGCGCGCGACGCGAGCGCCGATGGCAAGTTCTTCTACTCGGTCAAGACGACGGGCGTGTACTGCCGCCCTTCCTGCGGCGCGCGCCCTGCGAGGCCCGAGAACGTCGGGTTTCATCCGAGCGCGGCCGCCGCCGAACGCGCGGGGTTCCGGCCGTGCATGCGCTGCAAGCCGGACCAGCCGCCCCTGGCCGAGCGCCAGGCGGCCCAGGTGGCCGCGCTGTGCCGGCTCATCGAGCGCAGCGCCGAGGTGCCGAGCCTCGAGGAGCTGGCGCGCCACGCCGGGCTGAGCGTCTTCCACACCCATCGCCTCTTCAAGGCCGTGACCGGGGTGACGCCGAAGGCGTACGCGGCGGCGCACCGCGCCAGGCGGGTGAGGGCCGAGCTCGGCAAGGACGGCACCGTGACCGAGGCGATCTACGCGGCCGGGTACGGCTCGGGCGGGCGCTTCTACGAGGAGGCGAACCAGGTGCTGGGCATGACGCCGACGAGGTACCGCGCCGGCGGCGCGAACATGGATGTCCTGTTCGCGATCGGGGAGTGCTCGCTCGGGTCGATCCTTGTCGCGGCCACAGCGCGGGGCGTGTGCGCCATCCTGCTGGGCGACGACCCGGAGGAGCTGGCGCACGATCTGGAGCGCCGGTTCCCGCGGGCCCGGCTGATCGGCGGCGACGCCGCGTTCGAGCAGCTCGTCGCGAAGGTCGTTGGGCTCGTGGAGAGCCCCCGCGTCGGCGTGGAGCTGCCGCTCGACGTCCGCGGCACGGCGTTCCAGCAGCGCGTCTGGCAGGCGTTGCGGGACATCCCGGCGGGCGCGACAGCGAGCTATTCGGAGATCGCCGGCGCCATCGGCGCTCCCGGGGCGGCCAGGGCCGTGGCGAAGGCGTGCGCGGCGAACGCGCTGGCGGTGGCGATCCCCTGCCACCGCGTCGTGCGGAACGACGGCGATCTGTCGGGCTATCGGTGGGGGGTCGAGCGCAAGCGCGCGCTGCTCGATCGGGAGGCGAGCGCGTGACAGCGCGCCGCGAGGTCGCCCCCGCTGCGGCAGGCGTGGAGGAGCGGGTGGCGTCGGTCGACTGGGCGCGCGTGTCGCAGGAGCTGGACGCGCAGGGCTGCGCGGTGATCGAGGGACTCATCACCCGGGCCGAGTGCGGCGAGATCGCCGCGCTGTACACGCGCGAGGAGCTCTTTCGCAGCCGGGTGGTGATGAGCCTTCACGGGTTCGGGCGCGGGGAGTACAGGTACTTCGCGCGCCCGTTGCCCGGGCTCGTCGCGGCCCTGCGCACCAGCGTTTACCCGCGCCTCGTGCCCGTCGCCAACCGGTGGAGCGAGGCCCTGGGTCTCGAGGTGCAGTACCCGGAGGAGCACGCGCGCTTCGTCGAGCGCTGCCACGCCGCGGGCCAGGTCCAGCCGACACCGCTGCTGCTGCAGTACGGAGAGGGCGACTACAACTGCCTGCACCAGGACCTCTACGGCGAGCATGTGTTTCCGCTCCAGGTCGCGATCCTCCTGTCCGAGCCCGAGCGCGACTTCACGGGGGGCGAGCTCGTGATGACGGAGCAGCGCCCGCGGATGCAGTCCCGACCGATGGTGGTGCCGCTGCGCCAGGGCGATGCGGCGGTGTTCGCCGTCCGTCACCGGCCGGTGCAGGGCGCGCGCGGGGTGTACCGGGTCAACATGCGGCATGGGGTGAGCCGCGTGCGCTCGGGGCGCCGTCACACGGTGGGTATCATCTTTCATGACGCGACGTGAGGGTGCGCGCGGGCGCGACGGAGGCGATCGCCTCGCCGCGCATGCCGAGAGGCCGCGTACGGGGACCTCGTTGCTGTAGCCTGCGACCGCTGGTCGCCATCGGCGATCACGGAGCCGACGGGACAGATGGGAGGCATCGAGGGAATGAGGAGCAAGTACGTTCTGCTGGTAGGGGCTTGCGCGTGCGTGTTGCTCGCCGCCTGCGGCGGCGATGACGCAGGCGGCAGCGGCGGCGCGGGCGGCAGCGGCGGTAGCAGCAGCGCAGACGGGGGTGGCGGCGCGGGCGGCAGCGGCGGCGCCGACGGGGGTGGCGGCGCAGGCGGGGAGTCGGGCTTGCTCGCGCTGTACCATGCGGCCGTCGCCGACGCCGAGGTGGCCGAGGAGAGCGAGCGCGTGGACACGTTGACGGCGATCGACGAGCAGAACAGCGATCTCCTCCGCGACGCCGAGGATCGTGTGCTGATGGTCACCTGGACGTCCTACCCGGGCTATGACGAGCTGGTGGGCGAGGAGACGACGCTCGGCGTCGAGGTCTGGCTCACGCCGGCGCCCGAGCTCCAGGCGTTCTGCCGCGCGAGCGGGCTCGAAGGGGCCGCGCTCTCGCTGCGCCTGGAGCAGCGGCTCGGCCTGCCGCCGGACGGCGGCAAGGACCGCTTGGTTCAGCTCTGGGTGCCGGCCGAGTCGCTGTTCCGCCCGAGCCCGGACCCGGAGATCGACGACTCGGTCGCCGAGCTCGATTTCCCGGCCGATACGCCGCAAGAGCACGTGGACTGGGTCGACGCTCTGAAAGCGACTTCCTATGGCGAGAATGGCTACCCGTGGACGCGCCTGGGCTACACGTACGACTGGAGCCCCGAGGGCAACGAGGTCGGCGAGAGCGAGTTCGTGGCCAGGAAAGACACGATCGTCGTCGTGGAGTCGGTCACCTCGCAGGACGAGTACTGCCGGCCGGCGCCGTGAAGCGCGCCTGGTGAATTGCGCCCGGAGCCGCTCGGCTCATTCGTTCGCAGCGGGCGCGATCGGCACCTTGCGGTAGACGCGATCGACGTCGATGACGACGCCGATCGACTCCATTTCAAGCTGCATCCCAGAGCCCAGGATCGAGAGCAGCCACCGGCCGTCCGGCTGCCGCTGGAAGTGCTCGATGCGCACCTCCTTCTGGGAGACCACCACGTACTCCATGATCGAGGGAACGCTCCGGTACTGCGCGAACTTGTCGCCGCGGTCGTAGGCCTCCGACGAATCCGAGAGCACCTCGACGATCACGTTCGGGTTGAGGAGCGTGTCGACCTCCGCGTCCTCGAACACGGGATCGCCGCAGACGACCGACGCGTCGGGGTACACATAGCGACCCGTGGACGTGATCGTGACGCGCATGTCGGAGGTGTGAACCTCGCAGGCGCGCTCGAGCAGCGCATTGCCGAGCTCGCGCTGGATGTTCCCCGCGAGGAGGCTGTGCTCCCGGGTGCAGCCCGGCGTCGCGAAGATCTCGCCGTTCGCGTACTCGTGCTTCTGCTCGGAGGCCCGCTCGAACGCGAGGTACTCCGCGGGCGAGAGCCGGGCGCGTGCCCGCCTGTCCCATCGCGGACAGCCTACGGCATCCGCACGCCGGGCGCGAGGCGCCTGCCCGCCGCTCCGGCGCGGCCCTCCGCACCACGCCGGCCTCTACTCCGCCGGCGCCGCCTCCGGCGGCGGCGCGGCCGCCTCGGCCTTCTTCTTTCGCCGGCTCGCCAGCCACGCGCGGCGCTTCTCGACCCACTTGGCGAGATCCTTCGCCAGCCATCCGCCCTTCTGCCGCCCCACGATCTCCCGCAGCAGCAGCGCCGCCTGGCCGTGGCCGATGCGCATCGCGAACAGGTCGTCCATCACGATCTTCGCCCACCGCGTCCGGCGCACCGAGTCCATGTGATCCACGAACTGCTCGATCCGCAGGAGCACCTTCGTCCCGACCCCCGTCTTCCCCGTCACCACGAGCGCCGCCGTCTTCTCCTTGTCGAGCGCCTCCAGCCTGCGGATCGCCCCGTCGATCAGGTTCGCGTGCTCCGCCCACTCGGCGCCGCCCTGCTGCTTGGCCGCGCGCACCGCCGCGAGCGCCTCGCGCAGGTCGATCAAGCCGAAGTCCGAGTACGACAGGAAGAACGTCAGCACCTCGCGCCGCGCCGACGGGTTGCTCTGCATCCGCTCGATCGCCGTCCGCACCCGGTCCATCGAGAGCCACCGGTACACGAAGTCGAGCCCCGTCCCCTTGATGTTCTGCGACCCCATCAGCCGCGCGTCGAACCCCGGCGGGATCTCGCGCGTGATGAAGTCGATCACCTTGTCGCCCTTCGCGTCCGCGTTCCACAGGACGGCGATCCGCTCCAGGAACAGCTCGCGGAACGCCGCCCGGAACGCCTGGTTCGCCTCGGCGTCCGCGCCCCGCGACAGCGCCGCCTCCACCTCGGCCCGCGCCTTGTCGCGCCGGGCCAGCCGCCGCGACAGCCGCGCCGCGTGGTGGACGATGTCCGGGCGGATGTCGTCCTCCCCCGCCGGCGGCGCGTGCGCCTCCAGCGCCTTCTTCACCGCCGCCTCGATCGCCTCGGGCTCGGCCTTCTTCCCCGCCACGTCGGGGCCGCCCACGATCGCCGCCGCCGCCGCCTCGTCGATCGACGGCAGCGCGCGCAGCATCCGGGTGAGGTCGTCCTCGAACGCGCCCGCGCGCGCCGGGACGCCCACCTTCTTCATCTGCTCGTCGAAGCGCTCCAGCGCGCGCTCCTTGCCCCCGTCGCCCGTGATCACCATGTCGCGCAGCCGCGCGTCGAGCCCCTCCGTGATGAACTGCATCATCCCGCCGAGGTTCGAGTTGATCAGCACCACGTGATCGATCCCGATGTCCTCCACGATGATCTGCGCGAACACGCGCGACCGCGCGACCCGGTCGGCGCGGTTGTTCACCACCATCACCGTCGCCTTGCCGGGCGTCGCGTCCATGTCGTGCTTGTCGAACGCGAGCCGCGTCCAGTTCGACATGAACCCGGCGCGCTCGTTCGCGCTCATCCCGTTCGAGAACGTCAGCTTCCTCCCCCGGTACTGCACCGTGGGATACGTCTTCAAGACGCCGAGATCGAGGATCACGTGATCGGCGATCTCGACCAGCGCGAACTCGCGATCGACGCCGAAATGGTCCGCGAGCGCCAGCACCAGCGCCACGTTGCGCGGGTGCTCCTGGTACGGGAGCCGGTCCAGGAGATCGACAGGCAAGAGATCCGCGTCGATGGGCGGGATCGCCACGAGGCTCGTCCCCTTGCGCTGCGCCTGGTCCTTCAGCAGCGGGAGCATCTGCTCCTCCGTCGTGAAGGACAGCCCGTCCGTCGGCATGAACCGCGCGATCACCCGCGCCACGTCCTCGCCCCCGGGGCCCTGGATGTCCTCGTGATCGGGGTAGGCGTTCGTCAGCGTCGTGATCTCGTCGCGCATCCACTCGGCGCAGAGCGTGTCGACGAACAGCGGCTGGAGCGCCATGCACTCCCACAGGAACACCTGCGCGCGGAGGTTCCTCCCGGCCGCGAGGATGTTCCGCTGCTCCCAGATCGTCGCCTTGTCGTACGGGCGGTAGATGAAGATCTCCTGCGCCGGCATGTCGCGCATGGCGTGGATGAACATCGCCTCGCAGCCGGTCGTCTTCACCACGACGTCGTAGCGGAGCGCGTGGAAGAGCGCGGCCTTGAGCCGCTCCGAGCCGCTCTTGCCCCGCGTCCCCCAGCCGCCGATCGAGAGCGGGATGCCGCGCCGCGCGCGCTCGATCTGCGTCATGATCCACGCGGCCCGCAGCACCATGTACGCGAGGACGAGGAACACGACCCACGCGAGCTGCGTCGGGACGTTGCCCGCCGGCGACACGAGGTACGAGAAGAAGCTGTCGATCCAGACGGGGACCGACGGGCCGGCGAGCCAGTCGCGGCCGATCTGGAGCGCGGAGGGCAGCGCGACGGCGAGGTACTTGCTCGGCAGGTGCGGCTCGAGCGCGTACGGGCGCCCGCCGACCTCGCCGCCGGTGTCGCCGAGCGAGACGGTGAAGCCGAGCTCGCCGGCCATCAGCGTGAATTTCTTCTGCTCGGCCGGCTCCTGCGCCACGAGCGCGCGCATGCGGGCCTGCGCGTAGCGGTCGTAGCGCAGCGTGAGCAGGGCGCGGGCGCGCAGCCGGTGCGCGAGCTTCGCCGGCGCGCGCACCGTGACCGTGCCGCGCGCGGTGATCAGGCGGATCTCGCGCTGGGTCAGGCTCGCGGCGGCGAGCAGGTCGTCGATGCGGGGCACGAAGGGCCCCCAGCCGCCGACAGGCGGGTAGACGTGGCGCTCGCCCGGCACGCGCGTGGGCGTGACCTCCGCCATGCCGACCGGCGGCGCGACGAGCTCGCCGGCGAACAGGCGGCCGTTCGTGTGGATCCACCCCTTGCGCTTGTCCGGCATCGGCGTGCGCAGCTCGTGCACGAGCCGCCACAGGCGGAAGCCGCGCGGCTCGCCGCGCGTGAGCACGTACCGGCCCCGGCCCCGCCGCCGCAGCGTGTACGTCATGTCCCCGCGCGACGCGACAGCGAGGGCGCGCTCGACGTCCCGCGGCTCGGCGTCCTGGGGGATCTCGACCGGCGCGCTCTCGCCCTCGAGCAGCTCCGAGGCCGCCGCGACGAGCGTCTGGCGGATGTGCTCGGCGACCGGGCGGCTCTCGACCTCGAGCAGCCGGAGCACAGCGGCCGCCTCGTCGGACAGGTCCGGCGCGATCGCCGGGCGGCTCGCGAACTCGGCGAGCAGGTCGACGAACGTCGTCGGCGGCAGCGGGGCGTACGGCCCCGCGCAGAGCGTGCGGACCCCCTCGAGCGCCGCGCGGGACGCGAGCGGCGGGCCGGGGTTCACGAGGGCGTGGCGGACGGCGCGCTCGGCGAACGGGGCGGCCTCCGCGTGCTCGGTCGCGTGGCGGGAGAGCTCCCGCATGGCGTAGCCGCGGACGCGCGGCGACCCGTCGCCCTCGGCGATCTCGACGAGCGCCGTGAGCGCCTCGGCGCTGCCGAGCGCGACGAGCTGGCGCACGAGCTCCTGGCGGACGTGCTCGCTCGGGTCGTCGCGGGCGATGAGCGCGATCTGCAGCGGGTCGGCGCCGGCGGGCGCGCGGGCCGGCTGCGCGCTGGCCGTGGGCACCGCGCTGAGCCGGGGCGCCGAGTCGGGCGCGGGCTCGTCGGAGCTCCCGGCGATCTCGGCGTTCTCCGGCATCTCGTGGTCGCCGGTCGGCGCCGCGCCGT
>NZ_JEMA01000629.1 GCF_001589285.1 Sorangium cellulosum
GGCGGCGGCCTCGTCCGGCGTCCGCGCGTCGGCAGGGACCGGCGCGCCCTCGCCGAAGAGGTAGCGGGAGAGCCGGACGTCGGCGCGCTTGCCGAGCTCGGCGAGCGCCTGCGCCGCGCTGTCGCGGCGGGTGCCCGCGAGGCCCGGCAGGTCCATGGATCGGGAGCCGTCGACAAGCACCACGACCTTCGGGCCCACGAGGCTGCCGCGCGAGGTGACGGCGACGGGGCGGAGGATGGCGGCGAGCAGGCCGAGCACGGCGAGCGCGCCGGTGAACGCCGTGCCGAGCGCCGCGCGCGCGGAGGCCGCGCCGGCCACCCCCGTGGCGACGCGTCCGCGCGCACGGACGAGCTCGAGCACGAGCAGCCCGAAGCTCAGCGCCGCGACGACGCACGCGACGGCGACGACGGGCGAGGAGAGATCGCCCGAGGGCGCGAGGCTGCGGGTCACGGCCACTCCAGGCGCGCGGGAGCACGAGGGAACGCGGGAGAAGAGGGAGGCTCGCCGGCGGCGCCGGAGCGGGAGAGCAACAGCGCGAACAGCGAGTCGAGGGCGCGCGGCACGGGCCGGAGCCTAGTACATCGAGGCGAGGCGTCCCACCCCGGCGCTCACCCGGCACATCAGGGCTGCATGTCCCAGCAAAGCGCCGTCTCTGCGACGGCGGACAACCCTGGACAGCCCGTCAGCAACCTTGAAACGCCGCGCGCGCTCCGCGTACCCTCGGTTACCTGGCCCATGGTGCGCGACGAGCTAGGTGAGACGGAAGCGGTTCGGCTGAGGGCTGAGAACGCGGCGCTGCGGGCCCGCGTCGAGGCGCTCGAGGAGGCGCTGGCAGGCCGGTCCGACGGTCGCGCGCCGGATCAGGACGACGGGGCGGCGCGAGGCGCGCCGGACGGCGGCGCGCCTCGGCGCACGCTGGACGGCGCCGCGCCGCTACGCCTGCCGGACGGCGCCGCGCAGGAGGGCGCCGCGCCGGGCGAAGGCGCGCACGGCGCGCCCGAGTGGCTGCCGACAGCGATGCCAGCGGTGATCCACTGGCGCGCCGACGGCACGGTGACGCGCTGGAACGAGGGCTCCGAGCGCATCTTCGGCTGGAGCGCGAGCGAGGCCGTCGGTCGCAAGCTCGCCGATCTCGTCGCCGCGGATCCCGTGTCGCCAGCGGCGGTGCAGGCGTTCGCGTTCGCCCACGCCGAGAGCCGGTTCGCCTCGGCCGCGAGCGAGGCCAGGACGAAGGACGGGCACGCGCTCTCCTGCCGGTGGACCTACGCCGTGCTGCGCGACGAGCGAGGCGACGTGCGCGAGATCGCGGCGATCGTCGACGAGATGAGCGACAGGCGGCGGCGAGAGCAGACCGTGCACGGACGGTACCAGATGCTCCTTCAGCTCGTGGACAACGCGCGCAGCTCGATCTTCGTCAAGGACATCGCGGGACGCTACGTCTTCGCCAACCGCGCTTATGCGCAGAGCCTGCAGAAGCACGTCATCGAGCTCATCGGAACGGGCGATGTGGAGAGCGACATCATCCCCCCCGAGGTCGCGGCGCTGCTCGCGGCGAAGGAGCGGGAGGTGATCGCTGGCGGTCAGGTCATGCAGTTCGAGGAGGTCCTGCCGGCCGTGGACGCGCCCCTTCATTTTTTCACGGTCAAGTTCCCGATCCACGACGAGCGGGGGGAGCCGATCGGCCTCGGCGGCATCGTGACCGAGATCACGTCGCTGAGGCGCGCGGAGGCCGAGCGGACCGCGCTCCAGGAGAAGATCATCGCCGCGCAGCAGGCGGCCCTCCGGGAGCTGTCCACGCCGCTCATCCCGCTCGCGGACCGGGTGGTGGCCATGCCGCTGGTGGGGGCGATCGACGGGGCGCGCGCGGAGCTCATCATGGAGACGCTGCTGGCCGGCATCAGCAGCCAGCGCGCCCACACCGCGATCCTGGACATCACCGGCGTGCGCGCGGTCGACACGCTCGTCGCCAACGCGCTGACGCGGACCGCGCGCGCCGCCCAGCTCCTCGGCACCCGCGTGGTGCTCACCGGCGTCCGCCCGGAGGTGGCGCAGACGCTTGTCACGCTCGGCGTGGATCTCGCCGGCATCACGACGCTGAGCACCTTGCAGAGCGGCATCGCGTACGCGCTCCGTCACGCCGGGCAGTAGCTCGCGTGTCCTGAACCCCGCCGGGGATGCCTGGCACAGCGGACGCGCGCGGCGTCTGCCACGGTTGTTCCTCGATTCATGAGAGAAGGAACCACAGAGGCACAGAGGGCACAGAGGAGAGAAAAAGAAACTCTCTCACTCTCTCCCGCTCTCACTCTCTCCCCTCTGTGCCCTCTGTGCCTCTGTGGTTCCTCTTCTTCTCCATCCCCGGATCAGCGACGAACGTGAGAGACGGCGACACAGGCTCTCTCCCTGGCGCCTCGACGGCTCGATCCGTCTCGCCCGAGCACCGCGCCAGATACCGCGGTGGCGCGCCGGTCAGCCAGCTTCCGTGAGGTACCGGAGGAGCGCGGCCTCGTCGGTCGTGATCAGCCGCTCGATCCCGTCCTGCCTCGCGTAGCGCTGGATCTGCAGCGCTCCGACGACGCTCTGCACGAGCACGCCGACCCTCCGGAACCCGCGCAGCCAGCGCGGCCGGATGCGCTCCAGGGCGGCCTCGAACGAGGGGTCGTTCCGGCCGGGAGCGGCGCGGACGTCGACGAGGAGGCAATACCGCGAGCGGCCAAGCCCGTCCAGGACACGGCAGAGCGCCGCCTTCACGGCCTCGAGCTCCTCGACGGAGGCGAACGGCCTGCTGGTGCGCACGTTCCAGACGATGCCCAGCGGCTCGTCGACGAGGACCGTGTAGTGATCGTCCTGCCAGACCGGCCTCGGCGCGGGGGTGAGCTTCGGCGCGGGGGTGAGACGATCCGGCATGGCCAGCTCACGGCGCGCCGGGGAGAGCGGGCGAGGAGCGGGGTCGCGCGTCGTCCATGGCGCGGCGGCGCATCAGGAACGGCGCGTGGACCTGGTCGTCCTTGTAGTTCGAGCAGAGCACGTACATCGCGATGTTCACGGCGAGGCGGAACGCGCGCTCGCGCTGCGCCTCGCCCCCGGGCGTGACCTCGACGCTCGGGCCGCCGCCGTCGGAGCGGGCCAGCGCGCCGGCGAGATCGTGGTCGGAGAAGATCACCTGCGGCATGCCGCCGCGCACGATCGCCGAGAGCTTCTGCGGCCCCTCGACGCGGCCGACGGCGCGCGGGAGGAGGTAAAACGAGCGGAAGACGACGTTCTCGGTGCCGATGGGGATCGGCGAGCCCTCCGGCAGGACACGGGCGAGCTCGCGCCGCGCGGCGCGGCCGAAGGCGCCGGTCCCCGGGGAGAAATCGTCGACGAGCAGCACGCCGCCGAGCGCGAGGAAGCGGCGCAGGCCCAAGACCTCGCGCTCGGTGAGCGGCGGGAGATCGCCCTCGCCCCCCCAGAACGCGAACGGCTCGGCGAGCAGCGCGGGGTCGTCGGCGCGCACGGTGGTCGGGTTGCGACGCGCGGGCGCGCTCGTCCGGCGCTCCAGCTCGAACGACCAGCGCGCCGGCGCCGTGGCGCGCACGCCCTCCCAGCGCGCGTTGCCCGTGAGCAGCGGCCGCGGGTTCCACGCCCCCTCCTCGCCGAAGGCGCGCACGGGGCGCGGGATCGCCGACAGGAGCAGCGCCGAGACCAGCACCAGCGCCGCGGCGCCGAGGCGGCGCGGCCGCAGCGCGCCCGCGAGGCCGATCCACCGGTTCAATCGAAGTCCTCGACCCGCCATACGCCCGCCTCGCGCCGGAGCTTCACCTCGTGCCCGCCAGGTATCTGGACCGTCGCGGTGTCGCCGGCAATCTTGACCTCGAGGCCCTCGGGCTGGGCGAGCCCCTCGACGAGCGAGCGGAGGTCGCCCTCGATGGCGCTGCGCGTGGCCGGCGTGAGCACGCGCAGCAGGCCGGCGTAGCTGCGGCGCGCGAGGACGCGGCGGAGCTGCTCGAGGGCCTGCTCGGGGGTGCGGCCGCCCGCGGGCAGCGCGTCGGCGGCCGAGATCCGGAAGGCGCGCTCGCTGTCGTCGAGCTCGAGCGTCGCGATCTCGCCGTCGGGGTAGCGGACGCGGGCGCGGGTCTTGATGACCACCCCGGGCGCCGTGAGGCTCCTGGCCTGCTCGGCCAGCTCGGCCCGCGCCTCGGCCACGCGCCGCCGCACCTCGTCGCGCGACATCGCGGTGCGGCTGCGCTCGCTGAGCATTCCGTGGATGGCGTCGGCGTCGCCGCGCGCGGCCGCGTCGGCGTAGGCCTGCACCGCATCCCTCGGATCGGGGAGCGAGGACGACGCGCAGGCGAGGCCCGAGAGCGGCGCGAGGAGCGCGAGCAGCGAGGGGAGAGCGCGCGGCACGGCCCGGAGCGTAGTACATCGGCGGCGGCGCGTCCCAGCGCCGTGGAGGAGCGCGGCGGCCCGCGAGGCGCCCGGCCATGGTAAGGCGGGAAGCTCTGGGGGGTCTGCCACACGCTCCGCCACGACGGCATCGATTACGGGGACGACATCGAGCCGATCGTGTTCTTCACGAAGGGCGCGCGACGGAGCGGGCCTGGATCCACGACGCGCGGACGGGCGTCCCGTCGATCACGAGGACGCGATCGACGGGTACCTGTTCGGCGGAGACCACCTGCTCATCGCCGAGGGCGGCGCGACAAGCCGAGCGCGACCCCGGCGTGACAGCGCGGCTAGGCGCTCGTCCTGCGCGTCCCGAGCGCCATCATCGCGTCCCAGAACATCTTCTCATAGGCCTGGAACAGCTTCGTCGTGCTGCGGATCGCCCGGGGCTCCACGCCGCGATCCAGCCCGTCTTGCACGATCGCGATCGCTGTGTCCTCGAACGACGGCAGCGCCGCGAACGCGTCGAGAAAGGCGGTGTGCTCCGGGCCGAAGCCGTACCGGTCGCGCAGCGCTCGGGCCATCCTGCCGCAGTTGAACCCCCAGGCAGGGAAGTTGATGAGCAGGGCGCACGCGATCTCGGCCGCAGACGCGTTGGCCGCCGCCCAGGCCATCTGGGTCGCGTAGGCGAACCCCTCGGGGGTGACCTCGTACCGATCCAGGTCGTCGCTCGTCATGCCGAGCTTCTGGCCGATAACGGCGATCCCGCCCGGCGCCGCGAGCTCGCCCTGGAGCACGCCGCTCCAGAAATCGCGCCACGGCGTGCCCGCGAAGCGCTGGAGCATCATCGCCATCGAGCGCAGATCGCTGAGCGCCACGTGGTGCTGGTGACCCGGAAAGGCCTTCAACCCCTCGAGCGTGACCTCGCCCCGCGCAATGGCGTCCGGATAGGGGTGAGCCCTCAGCTCGTCGTCGATGCGACGGAGCTCCTCGCGAATGTCCTTCACCAGCGCGGCCGCGGCCTTCATGGATGCCTCCTCCCGATCGGGCGCCATCCTATACCCGCGTTGCCGCCGAGATCACGAGCCTCGCCGCGCGCTACCCGAAGGCGCGCGGGCTCGCTTGCGCCTCCCGCACCCGCGCGAGGATCGCGCCGGCGACCTCCTGGGCCGACCAGCCCTCTGCCAGCCAGCGCAGCGGTCCGTCACGGCCCGGTGGGCGAGGGCCGCCGCGCAGGCCGCGAAGAAGAGGTCGCTCAGGACGAGCTCCCGGTAGGGACGACGGAGCTGTATCTCCAGGGCGCCGCTTCCGGCGTGATCGCCCGGCTTCATCGATATTCCTCTTCGCCGGCGGAGGCCGCCTCGATCAGCCGCGCAGCGAGCAGCTCCGCGTCGAGGGCCGCCTGGTGCTCGGTCAAGAGCAGCGTGTCGCCGCCCCGGTGGGCGGCGACCCAGGGCAGCACGCGCGCGTCGCCGATCACCTTGTCGCGGCTGCCAAGGAGGACGAAGACGCCTCGCCCGTCAGCCCCGCCGGAGAGGCGAGGAAGGGAAGAACGCCCTTCGTCCCGGGCGGCGTCATGCACGCGAGCGCCACACCGGCGAGCCCGATGAACATCACGCGCGCCTGGAAGCCGACAGGGATGCGGAGCACGAGGAAGGAAGGACAATGAAATCCGGGCGACTCCGGGCTGTCAACGCCCGCAGCCCTGCCCCCATCCCTCCCGCATCGAGCTCCGCCGCGCCCGGGCCGCTGTCACGCCCTCTCCGGCGCGCGCTCCTTGGCGCAGCAGCGCTCTACCCACGCGACGAGGCGGCGGTTGTAGAACACCCGGTGGATCGGCTTGCCGTTCTCCGCGAGGTGGTGGTCGCCGCCGGGGAAGCGGATGAGGTCGCCCGAGGCGCGCTGTCGCGAGGAGGTCGCCAGGCGGCTCAGCCGGGCTGCGCGAAGAAGCGGGCGTTGATCTCCCGGTAGTGACGCCACTCGTCCGGCAGGTCGTCCTCGTCGAAGATGGCGTCCACCGGACACTCGTCCACGCAGGCGCCGCAGCCGATGCACGACTCCGGATCGATGTAGAGCTGGAGCCGCGCGAGCCGCGTCTTCCGCTCTTCCTGCGGGATGCGCGCGATCTCGTCGGCCGGGAGCGGCCCGTGGATGCACTCCACGGGGCAGACGGAGACGCAGGCGGTGTCGCAGGTGGCGACGCACGGCTCGGCGATGACATGGGCCATGAGGGTTCCTTTCCGCGACGCGGTCGTCGCCGCGCCGCCTCGTGGGGCTTCGGCGCTCGACGTCCGGTCGTCACCGAGGGCTCAGCACGGCGCATGCCCGCGGCCCGAGCCGCGTTTCCCGCGGTCGCGCGGCCCTTGTGCGGCCCGGGCAACGCTCCTACGGTGCCGCGCAACGCCATCTCGGTGGCCTCGCTCCGCGCACGATGACCGCCCCCGCCGATCGCGCCCTGCTCCTGCTCGCCGACCTCGGCGAGGCCTCGGCGCGCGCCCACACGGAGGCGACGCTCGTCCCCGCTGTCAGCGCCGTGCTCGCGCGCCACCTCCCGCTCCGGCGGCTCGATCTACGCCGCGGCGCGGGCGCGCCGGGCGCGCCGGAGGTCCGGCGCGGCGCGGGCGGCGACGCGGTCGCCGTCTTCGCGCTCCGCGACGCGGAGGGCGCCGTCGGCTGCGCCACGATGGCGATCGGCGAGGGCGCGGCGCTCGACGTCTCGCCGGCCCTGCTCGAGGCGATCGGCCGGCTGCTCGCCGTGGCGCTGCGGCAGGTGCAGGTCCTCGGGCGCGTCGCGGCGATCGCGCGCCGCGCGCAGGGCGAGAAGCGGGCGCTGCGGGAGGAGCTCGATCGCGTCGCGCTGCCGAGGGAGGTGGTCGCGGCGAGCCCGGCGATGCGGGCGATCTTCCAGGAGATGGTGCCGCTCGTCGCCCGGCAGGACACGACCGTGCTGGTGCGCGGCGAGACGGGGACCGGCAAGGAGGTGATCGCGCGCCGCATCCACGCGCTCTCGCGCCGCGCAGAGCGGCAGTTCCTCGCGGTGAACTGCGGCGCGCTGCCCGAGGGGCTCGTCGAGAGCGCGCTCTTCGGCCACGAGCGCGGCGCGTTCACGGGCGCGGCGGCGCGGCACCTCGGGCTGTTCGAGCGCGCGAGCGGCGGGACGCTGCTGCTCGACGAGGTCGGCGAGCTGCCCAAGGCGGCGCAGGCGAAGCTCCTCCGCGTGCTCCAGGAGGGCGAGGTCGAGCGGGTCGGCGGCGAGGGCACGGTGCGCGTCTCGGTGCGGGTGATCGCCGCGACGCACCGGCCGCTCGAGGACATGGTCGCGAGCGGGGCGTTCCGCGAGGACCTGTATTACCGGCTGCAGGTGTTTCCGATCGCCGTCCCCCCGCTGCGGGAGCGGCCCGAGGACCTGGAGGCGCTCACGCGCGTCATCGTGGACAAGGTCGCGGCGAGCTTCGGCCGGGCGCCGCCGCGGGTGAGCGCCGAGGCGATGGCGCGCCTGCGGGCGCACGACTGGCCGGGCAACGTGCGGGAGCTGGAGAACGTGATCGAGCGGTCGATGGTGATGTCGACCGGGGACGAGCTCATCCTGTCGGCGCCGCTCGCCGCGGCGCCGCGCGCGGCAGGGCGCGCGATGACGTACCGGGAGGCGGCGCAGCGCTGCATCGAGGAGGCGCTGCGGGCCTCGGGCGGGAAGATCTACGGGGAAGACGGCGCGGCCGCGGCGCTCGGGCTGAAGCCGACGACGCTGCAGAGCAAGATGCGGAAGCTCGGGATCCGGAGGGAGGGCGTCGAGAAGGGCTGACTCGAGGCCGGCGCACTCGGGCATCGAGCGACCGGACGGTCCTCGATGCGGCCGCTTCAGCGCTCGGCGACGGCGAGCCGCTCGACGGCGCGCACGCCGCGCTGCGGGGGCCAGTAACGCGCGGCCCAGTCCACCGCCGACTCGTCGGAGAGCACGCGGAAGCCGGCGCGCGCGAGGAGCTCGTGCACGGCGTCCCGGGTGAGCGGCGCGCGGATGGCCTCGCCCAGCGAGCGAAACGCTCCCCGCATCAGGCGCAGTTTCCACGCGGGGACAGGGTCGTCAGGGAACATCCCGTAGGTGAGCGCGATGCGGCTGCCGGGCGCCGAGAGCGCCGCCGTGAGGCGCAAGGTGCCCTCGACGGCCTCGCGCGTGAGATACGGCGTCACGCCTTCCCAGATCCAGAACGCGCGCTCGGCGGGCCGGAAGCCGGCCGAGAGGAGCGCCTCGTCGAGCCGGTCTCGCTCGAAGTCCACCCCGACGTGCGCGAGCCCGCCGGCCCTGAGCTCCGGCGCGGCCGCGGCGCCGCCGGGGCGCGCGAGCGACGCCAGCCGCTCGACCTTGTAGCGCTGCGTGGCCGGGTGATCGACCTCGAAGACCTGGACGCCCGCGAGCTCCGGGAGGCGCATCGCGCGGCTGTCCAGGCCCGCCCCGAGCACGACGAGCTGGGACGCGCCCTGCGCGACGGCGTCGCGGAGGGCGTCGTCGATCGCGCGGGTGCGGAGCGCGACGTGGTAGCTCAGGCCGAACAGGGCGCGGCCGAGGCCGTGGTGGACGGCGCGGGCGGCGGCGGGGACGCCGGCCGCCCGCGCGAGCGCGCGCGCCGGGAGCGCGAGCGGCCACGGGACGAGGCGGGCCGCGAGCGGGTCGGGCGCCACGCGGTAGGGCTCGGGCATCTCCGTGTAGAGCNCGCGGTAGGGCTCGGGCATCTCCGTGTAGAGCGCCCGCAGGGCAGCGACGAGGGAGGCGGTGAGGCTTGGGCGTTGGGCTCGCACGGGGTGCCTTGGCTCGCTGTGTGCCGCCCGGGATCGGCCGCGGCGGCGCCCCAGCGTACATGCCACGTCGACGGCGCGCCCGTGGTGTCGTCATCCAGTCACACGTCGTCGGTCGTCGCTGTTCACACTCCGCGCGTCAGCGCGCTGTCGCTGCGGAAGATCCGGGGCGCGGAGGGCCGCAAGCGCGGCGCCACACAGGATGCACCGGTTCTTGCTTACCGCGCGGCCGCGGTCCGGCAGCGCCGCAGTGACGTGTCGAGAAGTCAACGTTTGCCCTTCGCGTGAAGTGAGGGGCTGCATCCATTCTTCAGGCGTGTCGAGTAGGAGAGGGAATCTGGCCCGCGGAGCGCTGGTCGTCTTGGTTGCCCAGTGCATGCTGGGATGCGGTGACGATGGGGCGCCCCCGAGGCGCCCCTCGACACGTCGTGCACGGAGGAGATCCTGCCCCTGGATTTCGGCGTCGATCCGGCCCTGAGCGCCGCCTACCTGGGCACGGAGGACGCCTGGGAGGGCGATCCGCGCGCGGATCAGCGCGAGCCCCCTCGGGCCTGCTAGGCTGGCGGGTATGCACGAGACACCTCCGGAGGCGTGCGTCCTCCTGTTCGAAGGGGGCTCTGCCCACGGCCCCAACGGGGTATTCGGCGCGTGGACCGTCGCTGTCGACGCGGCGGGGGCGCTGTCGATAGGCGGTCAGGTGCTCGGGCGCGACGTGGCACAGCGCGCCGCGGCGCTCTCGCCCGGCGAGCGGCAGTCGCTCGCGAGCGTCCTCGATGGCCTCTCCTCGGTGCCTTCCCGGCGCTCGACCCGCATGGGCATCCCCGGCGAGAGCATGCTCCACATCACCGCTGTCACACCTGCGGGCCCGACGACGCTCCAGCTCTGGCACGGCGAGGCGAAGACCCTGCCGCCCGTCGCGGCGCTGCTCCGCTGGATCGACGCCCTCATCGCGACGCACGCAGGCCACGCCGCCGCGTTCGCGTGAGCGGCCGACACGACGTCCCGCCGCGCTGACAGCCGGCCAGCCTGCAGGGACTCTGGCCCCAGAAGAACCGCTCCCGGCGCACGGCGAGTTCTGCTAGAAGGGGTCGGCCGCGTCGAGCGCTCCTCATATACCCCGGCGCGAGCACCAAGTCCTTAGAATTACTGGCCAATTCACCGCGCTGCGGCAGCGCGCAGCCCCCGTGAACGGGCCGATTACCCTCGAGTGTCAACATGACGTTTCATCGTGAGACAGCGCGCTTCACCCTGGTCGGGATCTCCTGCCTGGCGCTCGCCGCCGCGGCGGCGGGCTGCGGGGGCAGCTCGGACCCCTCGGACACGGGAGGCGCCGGCGGCGGCGGCGCGGGGACCGGCGGCGCCTCGAGCGTGAGCTCGGGCGCTGGCAACCCCTCGTCCGGCAGCACCAGCAGCGGCAACCCCGGCAGCACGACGACCACCGGCAGCGTCGACCCCAGCGCCACCACCAGCACGGCCACGGGGACGCCCAGCACGACGAGCACCACGTCGAGCACCGGCGCCGGGACGCCGACGGGCGCGTGCCCGCCGAGCGCGACGTTCTGCTCCGACTTCGAGGGGACAGGGCTCCCCGAGGGCGCGACGTACCGCCCGGCGTACCAGGCGGCAGATGCGTTGAAGAACATGGAGATCGACGCGTCGACCTTCCACTCCGGATCGAGCTCGCTGCACGTGAAGCCCGGCGCCAGCGGCTACGACTGGCGGATGCTCTCTGTCCCGACGCCCGGGTCGAAGTTCTGGGTGCGGCTCTACGTGCGCAGCAGCGTGGATATCGGCCAGTCCGATCACAACGCCTACTTCCAGGCGATGACGGGCAGCGGCGATCCGAACGAAGGCGAGAACGTGGAGGTCGCCGAGCAGTACTGCCAGATCGTCCTGAACATGCGCGACGATGTCGTCCTGTCCGAGGGCGGCGACTTCCGGTGCGGCAGCGGCGGCGCGAACCTCCCGAAGGACCAGTGGCACTGCATGGAGGCCTATTTCGACGGCGCCCAGGGCGACGTTCAGGTCTACGCCAACGGCACGAAGATCATCGACAAGACCGGCTGGAAGAAGCTCGACTTCAAGACGTTCAGCTTCGGCTACCTCGGCTTCCACGGCCCCGCGCGGTCGATGTGGTACGACGACGTGGCGGTCGCGCCGGAGCGGATCGGCTGCCCCCCCTGACGCGCCCGGCGCCGGCGCGCCGGCAGCGCCCCGGCGGTTCACCCCTCCTCGCCCGATCACCGCATCATTCACCTCTCCTCGCCTGATCACCGCATCAGAAGCTGACGTGCAGGCCGAGGGCCCCCGCGCCGAGCACGGGGGTCAGCGCCGCGCGCGGGCTCGCCGTCGCGTCCCGTGAGGGCAGCATCAGCAGGCCGGCGACGCCGACGCCGGCGCCGACGGCGAGGACCACAAAGCCGGCGTTGGAGACGTTGGCCAGCGTCCTGGCCGTGCTGAGATCGTCGCGCCGGCTCGGGGGGCAGCGGTCGTCCGCGCACACAGCGGCGAGCGCGCCGGACCTCGAGAGCGTGAGGGCGCCCGCGACAGCGCCGACCACCAGGCCGACCGCGCCGACGCTGAACCCCGCCGCCATCAGCGTCCTCCCGGCGCCGTCCGCCGGCGCCTCCGG
>NZ_JEMA01000630.1 GCF_001589285.1 Sorangium cellulosum
GAACGCCTGCGCGAACGCCTCGGGCGCGGGCGCCGCGCCGTCGACGATCGCCAGCGGGCCCGCCACCCGCGCGGAGCTCAGGTGCACGACCGCGCCCCATGCGACAGCGTCGATCCCGGGCGCCGTGAGCAGCGTGACCGGGCCGCCGGCGGCGCCGAGCCGCTCGAGCTGCTCGATCGCCGCGCGCGCCGCGGGGCTGTAGGCCGCCGCGCGCGCCGGCCGCGCGAGCAGCCCCGCGATCGCCCGGAACCGGCCCGCGCTCTGCGCCACCGCGCGCTCCAGCCGGCTCACCTCGCGCGCGCGCTCCTCGGCCTCGCGCCGGGCGGCGACCTCCCGGCCGCGCGACCCGGACAGCATCGCCGACACAGCGATCACCGCCCCGAGCCGATCGGCGACGGCGCGCAGACCGCTCACCTCCTCCAGCGTCATCGGCGACGCGCGCCGGCCCCGCGGGATCGCGAGCGCCCCGATCGGGCCCTCCGCGTCGCTCACCAGGGCCACCACGCCGACGTCGCGCTCGGCGAGCCAGGCGAGCAGCGGGCGCACCTCCGGCCGCCGGACCTCGACCGCCTCCGCGGCCTCGACGCGCAGCACGCGCTCCGGCTCGACCTGGGCGAGCTCGATGAGGCGCGCCGGCACCTGCGCCGGCTCGCTGCGCGCGTACCCCGCGCGATCGACGGTCACCCGCTCGGGCGGCGAGAGCAGGTACAGCGCCGGCGGGGCCTGCCCGGCCATGCCCGCGTCCGACGCCTCGCGCAGCGCGGAGAGCGCCGTCTCCAGCGCCGCCTCCGGCTCCGGGTTCATGGCCGCGCGCGTCGCGGCGTCGAAGGCGCCGAGCCAGCGCGCCCCCTCGGGCGCGAACCGGCGCGCGAGGGCCGGCGCCGCGAGCCCCGCGAGCGCGCAGATCGCGCACGCGCCGAACACGGCGACGCCGATCGAGGACTGCGGCGCGCCGCGGAGCCCGAGGTCGCCGCGCGGCGCCTCGTGCACCGCGTAGACGGCGAGGAGCGCCGGCGGGGTCGCGAGCGCCGCGATGGCGAGCGTGAGGCGCAGCGCGCGCGAGACCTTCGCGGCGTCCGCGGCCACGGTGCAGAGCGCGACGCACACCGCCGCGATCGCGCTCGTGACGGGCAGGATCGCCTCCGGGCTCGCGACGCCGACGAAGGCCGCCGCGACGCCGACGGCGAGCGCCGTCGCCGAGAGCAGCAGCGCCGCCTCCACCCGGTCGGCGACGCCGAGCTCGAGGCGCCGCGCGATGCGGACGCGCGCGAGCGCGACGAGCGTCACCGTGAGCGAGCCGAGCGACGCGGCGGACGTCGCGTAGTGCACGAGCAGCGGATCGAGGTCCGCCGCGCGCGCGGGCGCCACCGCCGAGATCGTGGGCAGGGCGACCGCCACCGTCCAGAAGAGCGAGGCGAACGCCGCGGCGTCGAGGCGCCGCGTGCTGGGCGGGGGCTCGAGCAGGCCGCCGAGGCCCGCGATGCGCGCGAGGCCGACCAGCGCGGCCATCGCGGCGGCCGCCGCGCCGAGGTTGCCGAGCGCGATCAGCGCGAGGCCGCTGGGGCCGCTGCGCGCGGCGGCGAGCATCGCGGCGCCGGTGAGGCAGACGGCGGCCGCGCGGCGGGCGGCCGGCTCGATCCGGTCCTCGCCCCGCGGCGGCCGCTCGACCCAGCGGAAGCCGAGGGCGAGGAGCGCCGGCAGCCCGAGCAGGGCGAGCCACGCGGGCCCGTGGCCGCCGGACGCGCGGAGCGCGGCGAAGGCCGTGTAGGCGACGGCCGCCGCGGCGATCCAGAACGAGCGCCGGCGCAGCATCGCGGCGAGGGTAGCGTCTGGCCGCGGGGGCGCCAACGAGGCGGTCTCATCCAGGGGACGATCGCCCCGCCCGCGCCGCCGCGGCGGTCAGCCGCTCGCTCACTTCCTCAGGGGGTGAGCGCCGCGATGAAGTCGCGGAGACACGCAATCTCGGCGTCGCTGAGCGGCGTGCCTCCGAGCGGCATCCGGTTGTTGCACGGCGGATCGGGCGTGACCTTCGTGTAGACCGAGCTGGCGTCCGGATCGCCGGGCACGAGCACCATGCCGCCGCACGCGGACGTCTGGCCCCGGATGCTGGTCTCCCACCCCGCCGCCAGCGAGAGGCCCGCCTGCTTCGAGTTCGCGTCGTGGCAGCCCGCGTTGGCGCACTTCATCGTGATCATCGCCGGCGCCTCGGCGCATCCGGTCGGCGCGGGGCCGGTTGCCGTCGAGGTGGTGGTGGGGTCGCCGCCGGTGGCCGCGGTCGTGGCGCCGTCGCCGCCGGTGGCCGCGGTCGTGGCGCCGTCGCCGCCGGTGGCCGCGGTCGTGGCGCCGTCGCCGCCGGTTGTCGCTGCGGGGGAGGTGGTGCCGGATCCCTGGGTGTCTCCGCCGGCGCCTTGCTGGCCGCCCGGGGGGAACTCGTCCTCGTCGAGGGTCCCAGCGCAGCTGATGAGGAGCGCGCTGCCCGTCAGCAGGGCGGCTGCGGTGAGCGCGATGCGCCCGTCAAGGGAAGTCAAGAACGTCACGTGGTACCTCTCTCTCTCAGTAGACATAGGCTCCGGCGAGCCGCAGTCCCAGGTATTGGTCGATGGCCCCACCCGCGATGTACGGGTCGCCCTGCTCGGGCTGGAACGACGAGAAGAACCGGGCGTACTCGACGAGCACGCGCGCCTCGACGCCGGTCGCGACCGGGATCATCAACCCGGCCATCGCGCCGATGCCCTGCACGCTCGCCCCGGTGAACCGCTCGTAGACGGAGCCCGACGAGAGCGGCAGGAGGTACTCGGCGCCCAGCGCCAGCGCGACAGGGCCGACAGGGAAGCGGCCGTCGAGGCCGGCCCGGAACAGGGTGTAGGAGACGTTGGGCACCGTCCTGGCGAGATCCGCCGGCGCCTCGATATCGAAGGTCAGGAACCGGAGCCCGGCGGAGATCCCGAGCTGGGACGCCTCGCCGATCGACAGCCGCTCCCGGAGGCCGAGGTTGATGCGCTGGTAGGTGGTGCTGATCGGGTCGCCGTCGCCCACCGCCGAGTTGAGGCCGAGCGCCCGCGCGTAGCCCGCGGTGATCCCGAGTCCCTTGAGCACCGCGATGTTCGTCGACGCGAGCGGGTACACCTCGCCCGCGATCGACAGCGCGGGCTGCCCGAAGACGCTGTAGGGCCGCAGGTTGTTCGTGCGCGGATCGGAGTAGTCGAACCAGCGGCCGATGAACTCGACGCCGACCTCGACCGAGAAGAGCGCCGAGTTGACGTCGTTGCGCTTGCGCTTGCCGCCCCTGTCGGCCGCGCCGGCGTCCTCGCTGGCCGTCTCCTCGCCGTCGCCGTCGCCGTCGCCCTCCTCGCCCTTCTGTTCGTCGCCGCCCTCGCCGCCCTCGCTCGCCTTGTCCTCCTCGGGCGGCGGCGGCGCGATCTGCGCCAGCGTCGGGCCGAGCAGCTCTTCCAGCGCCTTCTTGCGGTCGTCGCGCGAGCCGGTCACCGGCACCGCGCTGTCCACGGAGAGGTCGCCGGCGTTCTCGTCGACGTAGACGAGGTGGACCTCTTTCTTCTTCTTCTTGTTCGTGCGCGAGACGCCGTAGATGACGCCTCCCGCCTTCGCTGCCTTGCCCGCCTTGCGGATGCGGTCGAGGGCCTTCTTCCGCTGGGCCTTGGACACCAGCGTGTCTCCGACGGGCTTGGTCTGGCCGGCGCCCTTCAGCGCCTTCGAGAACGCAGCCTGCTCGACGACCCCCAGCGTCTCCGGCAGCAAGGCAAGGATGTCCTCGCGGATGGCCGCCGCGTTGGGACCCTCGATGTGAACCGCGATCGACTTCGACGCCGTGGGAGCGGCGAGCGTGACGGGAGCGAGCGCGAACGTCACGGCGGTCGCGGCCGAGAGCCCGAGCAGGATCCGCCCGCAGAGGCTCATAGAAAGGAACAGCGTTGTGGTCCTGGTGGGTTTGCGCACGGGCCTCTCGCTAGCGGCAATGACGTCAACCGGGGCTTGCACGCGCGCGAGCCTACAGGCGACGACCCCACAGAATCCAGCGTAATTTCGAAGCGCTGGGCGATCTTCGGCGCGACACGCAGTGTCGCTAGGAGACTACGTTACAGCCGGATTCACGGGATCTCTCCGCCGCGGCTCCTTCCATAACTGCCTTCCGTGGAGTAAAAAAATGCCGTCGCGCGATGCGCAGCGCCACAACGCGACGCATCGTGGCGACGACGTCCTGGAGAGAGGGCCTATGGATCGGTCAAGAGGACGGCGCCGCCGAGGGGAGCGCGGACCCGGCGGCGCTCTCGGGATCGCCGTGCTCCTCGCGACGGCGGCCGCCTGCTCGGGTAGGCCCGGCGACGGCGCGACGCACGAGCCGCCGCGCTGCGCGGAGATCCAGCCGGGCGCCTCGCCGCTCCGGCGGATGACGCGCTTCGAGTACAACAACACGATCCGGGATCTGCTCGGTGACGACAGCGCGCCGGCCGGCGCCTTCGTCGTCGAGGAGGAGGCGCTCGGGTTCAACAACCAGGCGGCGGCGCTCGGCGTCACGCCGCTCCTCGCCGAGCAGCTCATGAAGGCCTCCGAGGCGATCGCGGCGCGGGCCGCGCGCGATCCCGAGCGGCTGCTCGCGGGGTGCGATCCGGCCGTGCAGGGGCCCGACGCGTGCGCCGCGGAGCTCATCGAGCGGCTGGGCAAGCGCGCGTTCCGCCGGCCGCTCACGCCGCAGGAGATCGAGCGCTTCGAGCGGCTCTTCGCCTGGGGCAACGACGAGCGCGGCTTCTCGACCGGCGTCGAGGTGGTGATCCAGGCGATGCTCCAGTCGCCGCACTTCCTCTACCGCGTCGAGCTGGGCTTGCCGGACCCCGCCGGGGGCGCCGTGGTGCCGCTGTCGGACCACGAGATCGCCTCGCGGCTCTCGTACCTGCTCTGGAGCTCGATGCCGGACGACGCGCTGCTCGCCGCGGCGGACGCGGGCGAGCTCCGCACCGCCGAGCAGATCGCGGCGCACGCGCGGCGCCTCCTCGAGGACCCGCGCGCCCGCGCCGCGGTCGCGAACTTCCACGCGCAGTGGCTGCAGCTCACGAACATCGCCACGATCACCAAGGACACGGCGGTCTACCCGCGCTTCCACGACGGGCTCCCGGCGCTCCTCCGGGCCGAGACCGAGGCGTTCCTCGATCACGTGGTGTTCGAGGACGAGGACGGCGACGTGGCGACCCTGCTGACGGCGCCCTACTCGCTGATGAACGCCGAGCTCCGCGCCTTCTACGGGCTGGAGGAGGCCCCGGCGGGCGGCGCGGCGGCGCCCGGCGACCTCGCTGTCGTGCCGCTCGATCCGGCCGAGCGCGCGGGCTTCCTCACGCACGCGAGCCTCCTGTCGGTGCTCGCGAAGCCGGACCAGTCCTCGCCCATCCACCGCGGCAAGTTCGTCCGCGAGCGGCTGCTCTGCCAGACCCTGCCGCCCCCGCCGCCCGACGTGGACATCCAGCCGCCCGCGGTGCGGCCGGGCATCCCGACGCGCCGGCAGTTCGAGCGGCACGCGGAGGACCCGGGCTGCGCGGGCTGCCACCGGCTGATGGATCTGATCGGGTTCGGGTTCGAGCACTACGACGGCATCGGCCTCTACCGCGCGACCGACCAGCAGGTGCCGGTCGACGCGAGCGGCGAGATCACAGGGAGCCGCGGCACCGACGGGCGCTTCGACGGGGCGGTGGAGCTCGCGCACCTGCTCGCGGAGAGCGACGAGGTGCGCCAGTGCGTCGCGACGCAGTGGTTCCGCTTCGGCTACGGCCGCGCCGAGCAGGCGGAGGACGAGTGCAGCATGAGCCAGATCCAGAGGGCGTTCGCCGACAGCGGGTACAACATCAAGGCGCTGCTCGTGGCGCTCACCCAGACCGACGCGTTCCGCTACCGCCGGGCGCCGGGCGCCGGGGGCGCGCCGTGAGCGGCGCCGCGCGGCACCGGCCGTCGAGGCGGCGCCTCGATCGCCGCACGTTCCTGCGCGGGGTCGGCGGGCTCGCCGTCGCGCTCCCGTTCCTCGACGCGATGTCCGGCTCGGCGAGCGCCGTCGAGTTCCCGAAGCGCTTCGTCGTCTTCTTCACGGGGCTCGGCACGGTCAAGGAGGCCTGGCAGCCCACCGGGACCGAGGCGTCGTTCGAGCTCGGCGAGATCCTCGCGCCGCTCGCGCCCTACCGGGACAAGCTGCTCGTCATCGAGGGCGTCGACATGGAGTCCGCCTACAGCGGGCCGGGCGACGCCCACCAGCAGGGCATCGGGCAGGCGCTCACCGGCACGGAGCTCCAGGAGGGGACGCTGTTCCCCTACGCCTGCAACCCCGCCGCGCGGGTAGGCTGGGGCGGGGGCATCTCCGTCGACCAGTTCCTCGCCGCCCGGCTCGGGCAGCGCACGAAGCTCTCGTCGCTCGAGCTCGGCGTCCAGGTCCAGTACGCCAACGTCTCGTCGCGCGTCTCGTACCTCGGCCCGGGCCAGCCCGTCCCGCCCGAGGACGATCCGCGCGCGGCGTTCGACAGGCTCTTCACCGATCTCAGCGCCGATCCGGCGGACCTCGCGCGGCGGCGCGCGCTGCGCCGGCGGGTGCTCGGCGACGTCATGGAGGACTACGGCGCCCTGGCGCAGAAGCTCGGGGGCGAGGACCGGCAGAAGCTGGAGCACCACCTGGACGCGCTGAACGAGATCGAGGCGCGGCTCGAGGCGCCGGGGCTCCTCGGCGGCGCGTGCGCGCTGCCGGAGCTGGGCGAGCCGCTCGACGTGTACGCGAACGACAGCTTCCCCGCGATCGGGCGGCTGCAGATCGATCTGCTCGCGACGGCGCTCGCGTGCGATCTCACGCGGGTCGCGTCGATCCAGTGGAGCGCGACGCAGGCGGGGAAGGTGTTCACCTGGCTGGGGCAGTCGGAGACGCACCACGCGCTCTCGCACGCGAACCTGACCGACGAGGACAAGCAGCGGCAGCTCGTCGACATCGGCCGCTGGCAGGCGGAGCAGCTCGCGTACCTGCTCGGGAAGCTCGACGCCGTCCCGGAGGGCGCGGGCACGCTCCTCGACAACACGATCGTGCTCTGGTGCACCGACATCTCGGAGGGGCAGAGCCACTCGCGGCGCGACATGCCGTACGTGATCGCGGGGGGCGCCGGCGGGGCCCTCCGGACCGGGAGGTACCTGCGCTACGCCGGCGACCCCCACAACAACCTGCTCGTCACGCTGTGCAACGCGATGGGCGTTGAGGTGTCGACCTTCGGCAACCCCGCGTACTGCACGGGGCTGCTGCCGGGGCTCCTGGCCTGAGCGGCGGACGCGGCCGCGGGGCGGCCGCGGGTGTTTTGGGCTTTTCGTCGCGCGCCGATTTTGGCAAGTACGCCTGCATGGGCGGCCTGCTGTCCTCCGGGAAGCCTCGTCGTGCGCTGCGCTCGGTGCGCGCAGCGCGCTTGGTTCTTGGTCTCGCGCGCCTCGCGGCGCTCTCCGCGGCGGCCTGCGGGGCGTGGGCGTGCCAGAAGGCCGCGGACGCGCCGGCGGACGCCGGGGCCGTCGCCGACGACGCGGGCGGGGCGGCGACCGTCGCGGCGCTCGCGACCGGCGCGGCGCAGCAGGAGGCGCCGGTAGGCGCCGCGGCGGAGCCGCCGAGCGGCAAGCCGCTGCTCGGCGTGACCGCCTTCGTGGCGACCGTCTACAAGGAGCCGCGCGACACGTCGAAGAAGCTCGGCTACCTGCGCGTCGGATCCAGGGTGGCCCGCTCCGCGGAGCCCGCCGGCACCGCCGGCTGCCCGGGCGGCTGGTACGAGATCGAGCCCCGCGGCTTCCTCTGCGTGGGCGAGGACGCGACGCTCGATCTGGACGACCCGATCCTCAAGGCCGCGGGCCCGGGGCCGAACCTGAGGACCGCGCTCCCGTACCGGTATGCGTTCGTCCGCGCCGTGCTGCCCCTCTACCTGCGCGTCCCCACGGCCGAGGAGCAGCGCAAGTCGGAGTTCAAGCTCGACGAGCACCTCGCGTGGTTCGAGGAGAACAAGGCGACAGTGCAGCGGGTCATCCTCGGCGCGAACGACGTGCCGATCGACGAGCGCGGCGCGCCGCTGCCCGGGAAGCAGCTCGGCGAGCTCGGCCTCGCGAAGAACTCGCTCGAGCTCGGCGAGGGCGCCCTGCTCGGCGCGGAGGGGGAGAACGATCCGATCCCGTTCTGGCTGGAGGGCGGCAAGCGGCGCATCCGCAACATCAGCGACTTCAAGGTCCCGGACTACGCGGTGTTCGCGGACCGGGCGCGGCGCTTCACCGGCCTGTCGCTGATCGGCTCGTTCCCGACCGGGCCCGAGTCGCTGAACCGGCGGTTCGCGATCACCACGGATCTGCGGCTCGCGCCCGCGACGAAGATCAAGCCCGACACGGGCTCTCCCTGGCACGGCGTCGAGCTGAACGATCAGCTCACGCTGCCGCTCGCCTTCGTCCGGGCGCGGAGCGCGCGCGACGTGCAGATCCAGGGCGACAAGGCGACGCCGGGCAAGGAGCTGCCCTTCCGCGACGTCGTCCCGCTGAGCGGGAGGATGCGCCGGATCGAGGGGGTGAAGTACTACCGCACGAAGGACCAGCGGTACGTGAGCCAGCTCGACGTGGGGCTGGCTGTCGCCCCGTCGTCGTGGCCCGTGGTCGCGGAGAAGGGCGAGAAGTGGATCGAGGTCTCGATCCAGCACCAGACGCTGGTCCTCTGGGAGGGCAAGCGCCCGGTCTACGCCACGCTTGTGTCGACCGGCCAGGCGGGGGTGGCGGACCCGAAGACCACGACAGCGACGGTGCGGGGCATCTTCCGGATCCGCAACAAGCACATCACGGCGACCATGGACTCGAACGAGTCGTCGAGCGTCGGCGGCCGCGCCGACACGACGGCGGAGGCGCCCTCGGCCTCGCGCGGCGCGAAGCCGGACAAGGGCGGCTCCTCGAAGGAGCGTGCCTCGAAGAAGCCGGGCGCGAGCGCGGCGGCGAAGCCCGAGGCGGGCGCGAAGGCCCCCCGCAAGGGCGACGGGGAGTACGGCGTCACGCGGCGCCGCGGCGAGGGGACGTACGCCCTGAAGGACGTGCCGTACATCCAGTACTTCGCGGCCGGCTACGCGCTCCACGCCGCGTACTGGCACGACGTCTTCGGCACGCCGCGCAGCCACGGCTGCATCAACATGTCGCCGATCGACGCCCACCGGGTGTTCCTGTGGACCGAGCCCCGGGTCCCGCCGGGATGGCACGCCATCAACACGGGCGAGGAGTTGGGCGAGGGCACCACGATCATCGTGCACGAGTGAGAGGCGGTCGCCCGCTTCGGATACGGGCCCATCTCGACGTTTTCGGTGCTCGGCGTACAGGAGTACGCCTGTGCGCCGAAAACGCCGAGATGGGCCCGTCTCCTGTGCGGGCGACCGCCGCGATCGCCGTCTGGAGGAGAGAGGGGGGAAGAGAGAGGGGGGGCTTCAGACGGCGCGGCGTGGAGCGGTGCGGAGGATGTCGTCGACGGCCTCGTCTGCGGCGGCGGCGAGGGCGTCGAGCAGCGCGGCGAGGCCGTCGTGCTGCTCCGGCGTGAAGGGGGGCATGCCGAAGCGCGAGCGCACGCCCGCGAGGCGCAGCGCGAGGCCGGCGCCGTCCTGGTAGCCGGCGATCCAGGGGCCGCGGGCGAGCTCGTCGCAGATGCGACGGAGACGCGCCTCGAAGGCGGCGCGGTCGGCGAGCGCGGCGGGCGGGGAGGGCGCGTCGGCAAGGGACGGGGCGTCGGTGGGCGCGGCGGCGGGGGAGGGGGCGCGCCGCAGGAAGTGGTGGATGGAGGCGGCGGCCTCGCCGGGGACACCGTCGATGGCGGCGAGTCCGGCGCGGAGGGCGTCGAGGGCGGGCGCGAGCCCGGTGCGGCGCAGGAGCGCGCCGTCGAGGCACATCTCCCAGAGCACGTGGGCGAACAGCGCGAGCCGCGGCGCGCCGAGCGAGGCGCCGCGCAGCGCGTCGGCGAGGCGGCGCTCCCCCTCGACGAAGACGGGCGCGGCGTGGAACCAGCGATCGAGGGCGACGTGGTGATCGATGCCGGCCAGCACCTCGGCGAGGCGGGGCGGCGGGGCGGCGGGGCGCTCGGCCGCACGCGAGGGCCTCACGCGCCGGTCGGCCATGCGCCAGAGATCCGGGAGCATCGCCCCCGCGCCAGCGGCGACCGATCCGAGGTCGCGCGCCGCGAGGTGGCGATGAAGCAGGAAATTCATGGGTTCAGGATGGCGCCGCCGCGCAGGGCGGTCGACGGTAAGCTGACCGTACCTGACGCGAGCTGACGCGAACGGACGGTCAACCGATGCCGCGCTCCCTCCCCCGCCTGTCGCTGTTCGAGTGGAACGACTCGCCGTGGTCTCCCGGTCCGCTGCGCGAGCTCATCATCGAGTCGCTGAGCCGGACGATCCGGTGGGGCGGCATGCTGCGCGGCCTGATCGAGCCGTTCCGGCGCTTCCTCGCTGCCTCGGGGGCGACCGAGGTGATCGAGCTCGGCGCGGGCGCGGCCGGGCCGTCGGAGGTGCTCATCGGCGAGCTCCTGCGCGCGGGCGCGACGCCGCCGCGGTTCGTGCTCACGGACCTCCTGCCGCAGCCGGAGGCGTGGGCGGCCGCCGCCGCGCGGCACCCGTCGTTCGTCGCCTTCGAGCCCTCGCCTGTGGACGCGACGCGCATCCCGCCGGCGCTCGCCGAGGGCCGCGCGCGGCTGATGATCAACGCCTTCCACCACTTCTCTCCCGAGCTCGCGCGGGCGATCCTGGCCGACGCGGTGCGCGGTTCGTCCGGCATCTTCCTGTCCGAGGGGTTCGAGCGGACCCCGCTGGGGTTCCTGCCGATGGTCCCGGTCGGCGTCGCGGCGCTCGCCGCGAACCCGCTGCTCACGCGCCGCTCCCGGGCCGCCAAGGCGTGGCTCACGTGGGCGACGCCGATCGCCGCCGCGGCCAGCGTGTGGGACGGCGTGGTGAGCACGCTGCGCGTCTACTCCGAGGCCGAGCTGCGGGAGATGGTCGCCCCGCTCGGCGACGCGTTCACGTGGGAGTATGGCACCTACCGCTTCCCGCTCCTCGGTAAGGGGTACTACTTCTTCGGCGTGCCTGCGCGATGAGCTGGCGCCGAGGGCGCTCGGCGATCGCAGGAGCCTCCGACGAGCAGCTCACCGGGGATGGTGAGCCAGCGGTATTTTTGCGGCCGGGAAAGCCGGCCATTTTGTTGAAAAAAAATTGACCCGCTCCTCCCACCACCGCGCACAGAGGCGGAAGGTGGCGGCGCGGTGTCTCCGACGTCGTTCCATGCGGATTCGACGGCTTCTACCGCTCGGGAAAAGGGGCAAGACATGATGGCTTATCGACGGACCATGATGGCGGTATCGGCGCTCGTCGCCCTCGTGGCGGCGACGGCGTGTGCAGGAGGTACCGACGACGCTTCCTCGGACGGCGCAGGGACGGCGAGCGGCGGCGACGGGACGACGAGCGGCGGGACGACGAGCGGCGGCGACGGGACGACGAGCGGCGGCGACTTCGGGGAGGACCCAGGCGACATCGGGGGTAGCGCGAGCTCGGGCGGTGACCCGAGCGCGGGCGGCGACGCCTGCGGCAGCGAGCTCATCGCGATCGTGCGCGACTTCAAGGATACGCACCCGGATTTCGAGGTCCGGCCCGGGGAGGACCGGGGCATGGTGGAGGCTCAGCTCGGCGCGGACGGCAAGCCGGTCTATGCGGGCGGCGCCGAGGGCACGTTGACCACGAGCGGCAAGGAAGCCTTCGATCAGTGGTTCCGCGACGTGCCCGACGTGAACACCGCCATCCAGATATCCATCTCGCTCACGGACAACGGGAACGGCACGTCCACGTACGACGATACCGACTTCTTCCCGATCGACGACATGGGGTTTGGCAACGAGGAGCGGCGCCACAACTATCACTTCACGCTCGAGCTCCACACCACGTTTGAATACAAGGGTGGCGAGGTGTTCACCTTCTCGGGCGACGACGACCTCTTCACCTTCATCAACGGCCGCCTCGCGATCGATCTGGGCGGTATTCACAAGCCGGAGAGCGCGACGATCGACCTCGACGCGCGCGCGCAAGAGCTCGGCATCACCCCGGGCAACACGTACGCGCTCGACTTCTTCTTCGCCGAGCGCCGCACGACCGAGTCGAACTTCCGCATCGACACGTCCATCGGTTGCTTCACCCCGGTCGTCAACTGAGCTCGCTCTTCCGCTGACCCGGCGCGACCTGGCCCCACAGCGCCCTTCATTTCCCGCCGCCCGCGTTCCTCGGCTCACCGCCCCGCCCGCGCCGTACCCCGCCCAGCGGCTCGCGCCGACCGCCCCCCTTTCCCCCGGGAGCGGCGGCCGCTGCCACCTTGCTCGTGGTTCATCGCAACAGGTAGCCTAGGCAACGATGCAGGCCAGCGACCCGTTCGGCTGGATAGGGTCGATCATCGACGGCCAGTTCGCCGTCGAGGCGCTGGCGGGCGAGGGAGCGTTCGGCGTCGTCTACAGGGCCCGGCACCTCGGCTTCGACGCGCCCGTCGCCGTCAAATGCCTCAAGATCCCCACGGGCCTGAGCCCCGACCAGCAGGACGGCTTCCTCGCCAAGTTCCGCGAGGAGGCGCGCCTGCTCCACCAGCTCTCGCGCCGGACGATGGGCATCGTCCAGGCGCTCGACATCGGCGCCGCCGCCGCGCCGCGGGGGCCCTGGACCCCGTACATCGTCATGGAGTGGCTCGAGGGCGAGACGCTCGAGCAGGACCTCAAGCGCCGCCGCGCCGAGAACGTCGCGCCGCGGAGCCTCGGCGAGGCGATCAAGCTCCTCGCGCCCGTCGCCTCCGCGCTCGCCGTCGCGCACGACGGGAACGTCTCGCACCGCGACGTCAAGCCGGCCAACCTGTTCCTGCTCGGCGATCGCATGAAGGTGCTCGACTTCGGGCTCGCCAAGGTCTTCTCCGAGACACCCAAGTTCGCCGAGGCGCTCGTNCAAGGTCTTCTCCGAGACACCCAAGTTCGCCGAGGCGCTCGTCCAGACGGGACGAACGTTCCGCGCCTTCACGCCGCAGTACGGCGCGCCGGAGCAGTTCAGCCCGCGGTTCGGCGCCACCGGGCCCTGGACCGACGTCTACGCGATGGCGCTCATCCTGATCGAGGTCGCCAGCGGTCAGCCCGCGCTCTGCGGCGCCGACGTCATCCAGCTCTTCGTCGCGTCGAGCGATGAGGCGATCCGGCCGAGCCTCCGCGCCCGCGGGGTGAACGCGAGCGTCGACGTCGAGGCGGTCCTCGGCCGCGCGCTCGCGATCCACCCGTCGCAGCGCTTCCACAACCTCGGCGAGATGTGGTCCGCCCTGGAGGCGGCCCAGCGCGCGAGCGTCGTCGTTATCGCGCGCGACACCCTGCGCGCGCCCGCCTTCAGCCCGGGCGGCAACGACGACGATCCCGACGGGCTGCTCGACTTCGCCGCCGTCCACGTGCCGCCGCTGCCCCCGCCGCCGTCGCTGTCGCTGCCGCCGTCGTCGCGGCGGCCGCCGTCGCTGCCGCCGCAGTCGCCGCCGCGGTGGGCGCCGGAGAGCAGCGGGGTGAGGGGGACCGTGAACCCCGATCGCAGCGCGCCGAGGGGGCGCGCCGTCGTGCCGTTCGAGGGCGGCGAGCACCGGATCTGCACCGTCCTGTTCGCCGATCTGTCCGAGGTGAGCGCGCTCTCGTCGCGGCTCGATCCCGAGGACGTCAAGGACGTCGTCGACCGCTGCTACCAGGTGCTGGCGGAGCACGTCGAGCAGATGCACGGCGTCGTCGAGCGGCCGATCGGCGGGCGCGTCATGGCCGTCTTCGGCGCCCCCCGCTCGACCGACAACGACGCCGAGCGCGCGATCGTCGCGGCGCTCGGGGCGCAGGCCGCGATCCCGAAGCTCACGCTGCCGCGCGCGGCGCGCTCGATCCGCCTCTCGGTGCGGATCGGGATCACGACAGGGCGGGCCTTCGTCGGCACCGGCGGCTCGGCGCGCCAGGACCTCGCCGTCGTCGGCGACGCTGTCGACGGCGCCGCGCGCCTCCAGCAGCTCGCGCCGCGCGGCGCGATCGTGATCGGCCGCGACACCCACCGCCTCGTCCTCGGGCGCTTCCGGATGGAGCCCTTCGAGGGGCTCGCCGTCGTGGGCCGCGCCGCGCCCGAGCCCCCCGCGCGCGGCGCGGCGCTGCCGATGTACCGCGTGCTCGGCGAGGGCCCGCTCCACCACACGTTCGCCCTGCCCGATTTTCACGGGCTCGCGACGCGCCTCGTCGGGCGCGGCGCGGAGATGCAGCGGCTTTGCGATCTCGTCGAGACCGCCTTCCACGAGCGGCGGCCGCGGCTCGTCACGCTGGTCGGCGCGCCCGGCGTGGGCCGGACGCGGATGCTCGCCGAGCTCGTCGCGGAGCTCGGCGGCGGGGCGGAGCGCGGCGGG
>NZ_JEMA01000631.1:0-10629 GCF_001589285.1 Sorangium cellulosum
GCCGCGCTCCGGCTCTCGGCCGTGGTCGCCGTAGCCGCGCTCCGGCTCTCGGCCGTAGCCGCCGTAACCGCGGTTCTCGTCGCGGCCGTAGCCGCTGAAGCCACGGTCGTGCTCGCCTTGACCGCGCTCGCGTCCAGCAGCGAAGCGGCCCTCATCAAGCGTGTAGTCACCGTGGCCGCGCTGCGTCGTACGCCCGTGGTCGCGGTCGTGGCCCTCGTCCCGGTCCCATCGATCCCAGTCGCGATCGCCCTGTCCGTAATTGATGTCCCTGCCGAATCGATCTCGCATGTCACAGCTCCTTGCCAGCGTTGTTCAGCCACGAAAATGCGGCGTCTTCGCGACGGCTCTGCGACGGCGAACAGCACGCTCAGCCCGTCGCGCGGACCGCTACGGTGGAGCGCACCGCCATGACTCGCAATGAGGAACATGCCTTATTGCACGCCGGGATCGACCCGAGCGCGGATGAACGCACGCATCAGGCGATGGCTGAAGAGACCGCTTCCTGGGCCAGGCGGCCGCTGAGCTCGAGCCCCGACCGGCCCGGCGCCGGCCTCGTTCGCCCGCGCGACGCGCTCAGGGCGTGAATTTGCATGCGACTTTCGTGTGCCTTCATGAGCAGGGCACCGCAGCCTCTCAGCTCGGGCGGCTGCCATCATGCACACATCGGCTCGAGCGTGGTTGAAGCAACCCTGGATCCAGAAAAGGAGGACTCGTGATGTTCCACAGGACCGCATCATTGCTCGCCGCGATGGCCGCCGCCGCGCTCGTGGCCGCCTGTGACAGGAACCCCGGAGAGGACGTCGTGCAGGCCGGCAAGGAGTCGCAGGAGGAGACCGCCCGCATCCAGCGTGAGGCGGATCGGAAGGTCGCCGAGGCGCGCCGCGAGGCCGATCAGAAGATCGCCGACGCCAGGAAGAAGGCCGGGGAGGAGAAGGCCGGCGCGCAGAAGGACGTGGCCGAGGAGCGCCGGGAGCTCCAGGAGGCGCTCAAGAGCGCGCAGCAAGACACGAAGGAGGAGTACATCGAGTATGCGCGCAAGCGGGCTCGGCTCCTGGAGCTGCGGGCGGCGGAGCTGAGGGCGCAGGCCCCGACAATGCCCGCGGCGGATCGGGGCCCCGTCGACCAGGGGCTGCAGGACATCGAGGCGAAGCACCGCGAGGTGATCGGGACCCTGGACGAGCTCAGCAAGGACACGAAGCAGCCCTGGAGCTCGGCGAAGGCCGACATCGACAAGAAGCTGAGCGAGCTCGAGCAGCGCATCGACGCGGTGGGCGGCACCGCCACGATGAAGCCGACGACGCCCGCGAAGTGAGCGCCGCCCGGCAGAGGCGCCCGGCAGACGCGCCCGGCAGAGGCGCCCGGCGCGCGTGGCGCACCCGATGCAGCGATGAGCGCGAACGCGCGTCGCGCCTTGCAAGCGCGTCGACGCGAGAAGGGGGGAATCATGGCGACGATGGGACCCGAGGATCGTGAACGGTTCGCACGGAACGAGGACGCCGGGACGAAGACGATACCGAGCGCCCGCCTGACCTCGGAGCGGGACAGGTCGTCACCCAGGGTCTTGCTCGGCGGCTCGCTGGCCGAGGTGGCGTGCGGGGCGGCGACCGTGGTCCTGGCGATCCTCGCGCTGACGGGCACGATGCAGGGCTACCTCATCCCGATCGCCACGATCGCCCTCGGCATCGCGCTGCTCGCGCACGGCAGCGCGGTCGCCGCGCGCCTCCGCGATCTCTCCGTCGGGTGGGACACGCGCGCCGAGCTCGGCGGCGGCACCGGCGCGGAGCTCATCGGCGGCGCGGCGGGCGTCGTGCTCGGCATCCTCGCCCTCGTCGGCATCGCCGCGCCGGTGCTCCTCCCGGTGGCGGTGATCGTCTTCGGCGGCGCGCTCCTGCTCGGCGGCGGCGCGACAGCCGACCTCGGCGCGCTCGACGTGCCGGGCGCGCACGAGCGCCTCGGCGACGCCTCCCGCCAGGCGTCCGTGGCCGCCTCCGGCCTGCAGACGCTCGTCGGCGCCGGCGCTGTCGTGCTCGGCATCCTCGCGCTCGTCGGCATCGATCCGGTGGTGCTCACGCTCGTCGGCCTGCTCACGCTGGGGTCGGCCGTGGTCCTGAGCGGCACCACGGTCTCCGGCCGCATGGCCGCCGTCCTGCGGCGCTGACAGGCGCAGGAGCAGGCGCGCGCCGCCTCCGGAGCTCGTGCCCTCGAGCGCCGCGCGCCGCATAAGGCCCAACCCGACCGCTCAATCCGCATGAGCCTGGGTGTCGGCTACGGGGCGACGGGCCCATCTGCCCTGCGGTGCCGGGCTTCGAGCTTTCGCGGCGCGCGGAGGCGGGTCTCATCCCGGGGCCGCAACCGGGCGAGGTACGGAGGAGAACCACGATGAACGTCTTCGACAAGGTGCTGCGATCGGTGGGTCTACGCAGGCGGTACGAGCTCGGCGATGCGGCCGCCGTCGCGGCCGCGCTCGGCCTCGGCGCCGGCCTGATGTACACGCTCGACCCCGACGGCGGCGCGCGACGCCGGGCGAGCGCCGTCGACAAGGCCGTGGGCCTCGCGCATCGCACGGGCGCGCTGCTCGACGAGCCCACCCGCGACCTCCCTCCGACCGGCGAGCGGCCCGATCTCACCAGGGCGAGCGGGTCGCCCGCCGCGCGCTGGCTGATGGGCGCGCTCGGCCTGGGGCTCGTGGGCTACGCGATCAGGCGCCGCGGTCCGCTCGGGGTCCTGCTCGGCGTGGCCGGCGCCGCGCTGCTGCTCCGGGAGACCAGCGACAGCCCGGGCGACCGCCCGGCCAGGGGCGCGCTCGGCGTCGGCGCGGCCCGCCCGGTCGTGGTCTTCCGCAGGACGCTCACGGTGCGCGCGCCGATCCGGGACGTGTTCCTGTCGTTCATCCAGTTCGAGAGCTTCCCTCGGTTCATGTCGCACCTGCGCCAGGTGGAGACGATGGGCGACGGCCGGATGCGCTGGACCGCCGTGGGCCCGGCGGGCATGCCTGTGTCCTGGGACGCCGAGCTGACGCAGCTCGTGCCCAACGAGGTCGTCGCCTGGCGGAGCTTGCCAGGCGAGGCCATCGAGAGCGAGGGCATCGTGCGGCTCGCGGAGGCCCCCGAGGGCACCCGCCTCGACATCGGGCTTTCGTACACCCCGCCCGCGGGCGCCGTCGCGACGCTCTTCGGCCCCGATCCGGAGCGCGCGATGGATGCGGACCTCGCGCGCCTCAAGACCCTGATCGAGGAGGGCAAGACAACGGTCCACGCCGATGAGGTGATCCTCGGCGAGCTCCAGGGCGCGCGCTAGCGCCGCTCCACGCGGGCACGCGGCTCGCGAGGTCTCGATCGGGCGCTGGCGCTGGGCTGTATGGCGCGCTAAGCGCCGAGGCGATGAGCGAGCAACATGAGCACACGTCGGGCGTCGAGGGGAGCGCCGCGCCCGGAGCAGCGGGAACGCAGGGAGCCTCACCGTTCCGCGACTACGGCGCCGAGGCGAGGCCGGGCGTGAAGGAGCTTTACCGGCTGAACCACGAGGGGCAGACGCTGGCCTTCGTGCAGGAGAAAGAGCGGCAGTACCTCGGCCTCGACAGGCGCCGGATGGGCATGTGGGAGGCGCTCGAGCTGCTCGATCGGGTGGTCGACGACAGCGATCCGGACACGGAGCTGTCGCAGATCGCGCACGCGCTCCAGTCCGCGGAGGCGGCGCGGCGGGACGGGCAGCCGCGGTGGTTCGTGCTGACCGCGCTGATCCACGACGCCGGGAAGATCCTGTGTACGTGGGGCGAGCCGCAGTGGGCCGTCGTCGGCGACACCTTCCCGGTGGGCTGCGCTACCTCGGACCGGATCGTCTTCCCCGAGCTCTTCGCGCGGAACCCGGACACGGCGAACCCGGCGTACCAGACGCCGTGCGGGATCTACGAGGAGGGCGCGGGGCTCTCCCAGGTGCACATGTCGTGGGGGCACGACGAGTACCTGTATCATGTGGTGAAGGACCACCTGCCGCTCGAGGCGCTCGCCATGATCCGATATCACTCGTTCTACGCGGCGCACCGTGAGGGCGCGTACGGACACCTGATGAACGAGCAAGATCGGCGGATGATGGAGTGGGTGCGGCGGTTCAACCCCTACGATCTCTACTCGAAGGCCGACGCCCCGCCCGACGTGGAGCGGCTGAAGCCGTTCTACGAGGACCTGATCGCGGAGTTCCTGCCGGCCGAGCTCCGCTGGTGAGGGGACGGCGGACGCGCTGTCTTCGACCGGTCATCCAGCCTGTCCCATCGACCCCCCACAGCGCACTGCGGCGGAGGACGTCGAGCAGGCCTGCGCGCCGAGCCGAGGTCAGCGGCGAGCCAGGCGTCAGGCGTCCTACCCGTCCGCCTGGGACGCACACTCTCGCCAGAATAAAGTTCTGTGTCGAGACTGAATTGTTTGCCGGGGACCGATGTCTCTCGGCATCGCATCGTGACGCTGTGGGCCAGGTGACAGCGGCCGATCCGCTGCCGCTGCGGCACCACCTCGAGTGCCCGCCCGCGCGCGGTGTGGCCCCGGTGATGACAAGGCGCCGCTTTGCGGGAATTAGCTTAGTAAGGAGTCCTTTTTTTCTTGATAAATGCGCCGTTTCGCGGGAATTAGGGCGACCCCTTTTTCTCCGGAGGACGCGAACATGAGGTCAGCACCCTTTACCCTTCTACTCTCGGCATTCCTGTGTGCCATCGGCTGCTCGGACGGTGGCGACGGCGGGGCGGGAGGGACCGGCGGCCAGGGCGCGACGGGCGGCACGGGTGGCGCGACGGGCGGCACCACCAGCACCTCGACGGGCGGCACCGACGCCTCGACGAGCGCCACGGGCAGCGCGACGGGCAGCACCAGCGCCTCGACGGGCGACGCCACCTCCTCGACGGGCGACGCCACCTCCTCGACGAGCGGCACCGGCGGCACCGGCGGCGGCATGGCCGTCAGGACGCCTGCTGCGAGCGCCAGCACCCTCAGGGAGGCCGGTGAGAAGGCGAACCCGCCCATCCTGATCGGCGCGGCCATCTCTGGCGGTGGTCTCAACAATGGAGACTACAAGCGCGTTGCTGCGGCCGAGCACAGCTATGTGACCGCCGAGAACGAGATGAAGTGGGACGCGCTGGAGCCCAATCCGGGGCAGTTCAGCTGGGGCGCCGCGGACAACATCGTGAACTGGGCGCGCAGCAACAACATGAAGGTCAAGGGTCACACCCTGGTGTGGCACAACCAGCTTCCGGGATGGGCGAACTCCCTGAGCGGGGCGACGCAGGTGGAGCAGGCCATCCGCAGGCACATCGAGAACGTGATGGGCCACTTCAAGGACCGCATCGACACCTGGGACGTGGTCAACGAAGCGGTCATCACCAACAGCGACACCGGCGTCGGCAATCCCCGCATGAGGCCCTCGGTGTTCTTCAACGCGCTCGGGGAGCGGTTCCTCGACCTCGCCTTCCAGATCGCGAGAGAGCAAGACCCGAACGCCAAGCTCTACTACAACGACTACAGCATCGACGCGCTCAACGACAAGGCCGACTTCGTCTACGAGATGATCAAAGGGATGGTCGAGCGCGGAGTCCCGATCGACGGCGTCGGGTTCCAGATGCACATCGGCCCCCCGAACAACGAAGCCGGCGGAGCGGACGTGGCGGCAAACCTGAGGCGGTTCGCCGATCTGGGCCTGGAAGTGCTGATCTCGGAGATGGACATCAACCGTTGCAGCAACCAGGTCACCGCAGAGGAGCAGCTCGAGTACTATCACGACATCGTCGAGGCCTGCTTCGTGATGCCGGAGTGCACCGCCATCACCTTCTGGGGGATCAACGACGGCAGGTCGTGGCTCAACTCCTGGAGCGGGGCGCTCTGCAACGGGCAGAGCTCTCAGTCTCTGCTCTTCAATGACCAGTACCAGAAGAAAGAGACGTACAACAAGGTGATGGACGCCCTGATGGGCCGTTAGTCCCCTCCTCGGAACCGCGAGCGGCGGCGGCTCGACGTCGCCCCGCCGAACGCGCTTGCGTCCTGGCGACGCGGCGAGCACGCGCTGCCGCGGCCCGGCGATCGCCGGGTCACCAGGAAAATTGGACGGGGCACCCCGTCGATGCAGCGCTCGCTCCCAACCCCCCGTCCACGAGATACCGACGCGATGCGTTAGTTTGCATAGATGGTGATCATCCACGTGGTCTGTGGGAATATTTGTCACCATGTCAAAGCTTTCGCGATTACGCCTTCTCGGGAATTTTCCTGCATCATCGTCACTCGCGCTCGGTTCCCTGGTGTTGCTCGGCGCGCTGCACGTCAGCGGCTGCGGCGATGACGGGGATGGCGGGGCTGGCTCCGGCGGCAGCGGTGGCGGTTCGACCACGGAAGCCAGCAGCACGACGGGGAGCGCCACATCCGGCCCTGCGAGCGGCAGCACCTCGACATCGACCGGGGGCCCCGACGCATCGAGCAGCGCCAGCGGCGGCGGCGACGGTGGCAGCGGCGACGGCGGCGGCGGCGGTGACGTCGCGACGGGCGGTGGAGGCTCGGGCGGCGGCGTGCCGCCTGTCGACTCCGGCCTCCCGACGCCCCCCGGCGCCGCCAACGTCGCGAAGCCGTCCGGCGCGGCGGGCGGGTTCAAGGTCATCGACTGGGCCGGCTTCTCGGGGGCCGTGACGTACACGTTCGACGACGTGAACTCGAGCCAGATCCAGAACTACGAGACGCTGAAGGGGCTCGGCGTGCCGTTCACCTTCTACGTCTGGACCGGCAGGGCCGAAGCCAACGATCCGGTGTGGCAAAGGGCGCTGGACGACGGGCACGAGCTCGCCAACCACACGATGAGCCACATGAGCGGCGATAGCGGCTCCGATACGGACGCCGCGACGCGGTGGCTCCGGGAGAAGTTCGACCTCACGCCGTGGACGATGGCGGCGCCGAACGGCGCGTCGGTGTACACGGGCATCGCCCGGACGCGCTTCATGATCAACCGCGGCGTGTCCAACAACCTGATCAGCCCGAACGACTCGACCGATCCGTTCACGCTTCCCACCTTCATTCCCCCGACCGGCGCCTCCACGGCGGTGATGGACGAGCAGGTCACGAGCGCGCGGACCGCCAAGAAGTGGCGCACCTTCTGCATCCACGGCTTCACCGGCGGGAGCGACAGCGCGTATCAGCCCATACCGCTCCAGGCGTTCGTCGATCACGTCAAGCACGTCAAGGATTTCGGCGACGTGTGGATCGGCACCATGGAGAACGTCGGCGCCTACTGGCGCGGTCAGAAGGCGGTCACCTCCGGCACCACCATGATGTCCGGCGGCGAGACGACCTACAACTGGCAGCTCCCCGACCACTTCCCGCCGGGCAAGTATGTGCGCGTGACTGTCACCGGCGGCACGCTCAAGCAGAACGGCGTCCCGCTCCCCTGGAATCCGCGCGGCTACTACGAAGTGGCGCTCGATCCGAAGTCCGTCACGCTCTCGCCCTGACGCGAGCCGCCCGAGGTGCCGCGCCGTCCCCGGCGCGGCTTCGGGCGGACCCGCTCCCACCCCCGTCCGCGCCAGGACGGCGCGCCCATGCGGCGCCCGTGCGTCTCGCGGCACGCTCGCGGTCGACGGCCGGGCCCGCGGCGGCAGGCCGCGCCCCAAAGACTGCGGAGCTGGTTACACGCCGGGGCCCGTCAGCGCGGCCACGATACGCTCGATCGACCAGTAGCCTGCCATTCCGCCCATCGCGTACACCAGACCGCGCTGCACCTTCGCCGGTTGCATCGAGGCTCGCTCGGCAAGGAGGTGCAGCGCGACCACCAGCGCGATCACGCCGAGCTGACCGATCTCGACGCCCACGTTGAAGAACAAGAGCGCAGCCGGTACATGCCTCTCCGGCAGTCCGATGTCGAGCAGCGATGACGCGAATCCGAGCCCGTGAAGGAGCCCGAAGGCGAACGTGACCGCCCATGGGGCCCGGCGAGCAAGCGAGTCGGTCGGCCGTATGCACTCGCCGCAGACCAGGACGATCGAGAGCGCGATGGCCGCTTCGACAGGGGGGGCCGGCAACGTCAACCAGCCGAACACGGCGCAGGCCAGGGTCAGGCTGTGCGCGACAGTGAAGGCCGTGACGGCGCCGATCAGCCTCCTGCCGCCGCGCACGAGGAGCGTGAGCGCAACGACGAAGAGAAGGTGGTCGAACCCGGTCAGGATGTGATCGACGCCGAGCCGCGTGTAATCGACGACGATCGGCCTCAGCCCGCGAAGCCCGGCGGACGAGGGAATACCGTACACCGGAAGGCTCGGGTCGCTGCCGGTCAACACCCGCACAAGCCGGCTTCCGCTCCGCCACTCGATCACCAGCATCACGCTGGTCTCGGTCCCCTCGAGCCAGGGAAGCTCGATGGTGCCGACAAGGCCGGCGTCACCGCAGTCGAGAAATGCCCCGTCGAGCTTGCACGCCGGGGGGAACACAGCGGGCGTCGCGAGCTCGGATCTGAGCGTGGACGAGCTCGCCTCCCAGCGCATGAGGAACCGCCCGTCCTGCCCTTCCACCTCCGTCAGCGACAGAGACGCTGAATTGAGCTCGTGGCCAGCAGCGGGGGTGGGCGCCAGAGAGACGGCCAGCAAGAGAGGCAGGGACCACGCCAGCCGGTGCAGGGACAGACGGGTCAAGGCGTCTTCTCGAATCTGTACCGCGCGAGGACGCTCTCGGCGAACTCGTCGGCTGCCTGCTTCTTCATCGCGGCGACCCAATCAGCGGTGAGGATCGGGCGTATTTCCTCGCGGCTGGGCAGCCCCCCGGTCGTCCCGTTGACCCGCACGAGCAGCAGGCTGTCGTCGGTCTCCAGGGCGTGCCACGCGGCGAGCGGCGACTTGCCGATGCTCTCGGAGACCGCAGGTCCAAACCTGGCTGCGAGCTCATCGCGGGTGAGGTTGCCACCCACGATCGGACGACCGAGCGTCCTCGGGTCTGCGCCGTCGGCCAGCGCGCGTCGGTACGTCGAGCGCTGCTGCTCTGCAGCCGGGTCGCTCCTGGGAAAAGCCACGATCTGGAAATCGTACCGCAGCGGCGCTTCGTACCGGCTCCGGTGAGAGGCCAACCACGCGTCCAGCTCTGCGTCCGTCGGCCTCCGCGCGGCCATTTGCTGAGCCGCCCGTGCCCGCAGCTTGTCCGCCAGCACGGTCCTCACCGTCGCATCCTGCTGGTCGAGCCCCTCCCGCAGCGCCTCACGATAGAGCACCTCTTCCTGCTTCCACCTGTCGAGCGCCGCCTTCAGCTCCGCCTCGGTCGGCGCCCGCCCCGTCTGATCGCGGAGCTGCCGTTCCAGGTCCGCCGTCAGCCCCGCGCTGACGACGACGACCCTCGGATCGCCGACGATGAGCCGGTGGGCGAGAAACAACAGCGCGCCGATGAAGAGGAAATGGACGACCGGCTCGCGGAGCAAACGAGCGAAGCCCCTCTCGGATTTCCCGCTGGATTCAGGCATGGGACGCGCTCTCGCTGGCGGAGCAGCAAATCCAAACGCTTCGGAGACGTCAAGCCCCAACTGCGGGACCTGCCGCCGGGCGACAGGGCGTTGTTCGAGGCGACCCGATGCTCCTGCCCCGCGCCGCCCCGGCGCGGCTTCGGGCGGGGCTGACCCGCCTGTCGATGCGAGCATGGAAGCACCCGGGGATGCCCAGGCGAGGCCGCGCTATCGCGGCGGGCCCGCCGGCGCCGCCCTCCGGCGCGGGGGCGACCCCGCCGCCGTCACGCCCGCCCCGAGGACCGCGAGGGCCGACGCCGCGAGCATCGTCCCCCGGAAGGCCGCGCCGAACGCGCTGAATCCGTCACCCGCCGCCGCCTCGCCCGGCCGCCCGCCGCCGAGCGCCGCGAAGATCGCCCCGGCGGCGGCCACGCCGCACAGCATCCCCACGTTGCGCGCCTCGGCGAGCAGGCCCGCCGCGGTGCCCTGCTGATCGCGCGGCGCCGCGCCCAGGATGCGGCTGCTGTTCGGCGCGGTGAACAGCCCCGAGCCGAGCCCGACGAGCGCGAGCGCGGCGAGCAGGCTGGCGCGCCCGGGGTCGGGGCCGAGCGTGGCCAGGCGCGCGAGGCCCACGGCGAGCGCCGTCATGCCCGCGAGCGCCGGCGCGCGCGCGCCGATGCGGTCCGAGAGCCAGCCGCTCGCGGCGGTGGTCGCCGCCATCACCGCCGGCTGCACGGTCATCACGAGGCCCGCGTCCGCCGCTGTCATCGCGAGCGGCCCCTGCAGGTAGAAAGGCAGCAGGAACAGCATCATGTACGCCGCCGCGTACTGGAGAAAGGCGGCGGCGAGCCCGGTCACGAGCGCCGGCTGCGCGAGGAGCGCGGCCGAGAGCAGCGGGGCCGGGCTCCGCCGCTCCGCCCGCACGAACGCCGCGGCGAGGACGGCCCCGACGGCGAGGAGGCCGACTGTCGCGGGGCTCAGGACACCCCAGCGCTGCCCGCGCGTGAGCGCGACGAGGAGCGCGCTCAGCGCCGCGCCGAAGAGGAGCGCGCTCGCCCACGGGAAGGGCCGCGCGCCGGGCGCGGGCGCGGCCGCCGCCGGGTCCCGGGCCGGGGCCGTCGACAGCGAGCCCTCCCCGCCCCGACCGTCAGGGGGCGGGCCGGCCACGGCGACGGTCACGGCGGCGGCCGC
>NZ_JEMA01000631.1:10719-12323 GCF_001589285.1 Sorangium cellulosum
GCCAGCGCGATCGGCACGTTGATCCAGAAGGCCGCGTGCCAGCCGGCGCGCTGCGCGAGCCAGCCGCCGATCGAGGGCCCCAGGGAGAGGCCCAGGTACGTCGCCGTCGCCTGCAGGCCGAGCGCGCGGCCGCGCTGCGTCGGCGGGAACGCGGCCGTGGTGAGCGCCGGGCCGTTCGCCATCAGCATGGCCGCCCCCGCCCCCTGGAGGGCGCGCGCCGCGAGGAGCGACGCCAGCGTGGGCGCGAGCGCGGAGAGCGCCGAGCCCGCGCCGAAGACGCCGAACCCCACGGCGTACACGCGCCCCTTGCCGTGGCGATCGCCGAGCCGGCCGAACGGCAGGAGCAGCGCGCTCACGGAGAGCGAGTAGGCGGCGAGCACCCAGCTCGCGGCGCCGATGTCGACCCCGAGATCCCGGCGGACGAGCGGCACCGCGACGTGGATGAGGCTGCCGCCGAGCGCGGACATCAGGGTGCCGACGGCGACGACGCCGAGCACCGCGTACGGCCTGGGCGCGGGGGCGCTCAACGGGGCATGCTGCGGTAGAGGTAGCGAGGCTCGGGCCTCGCGGGGGCGGCGGCGCGGAGCCGGGCCTCCTCGACGATGCCGTGCGCCGGCGCGAGGGAGCAGGCCGGGTCCGTCGCGGCGGCGTCGCCGGTGAGGTGGTAGGCCTGGCAGCGACAGCCGCCGAAATCGACAGCGCGGCGATCGCAGCCCTGGCAGGGCGGCGGCATCCACGCGTCGCCGCGGAAGCGGTTCATGCCCGGCGCCTCGCGCCAGATCCAGGCGAGCGACCGCTCGCGCGCGCTCTCGAAGCGCAGCCCGGGGATCGTGTGCGCCGCGTGGCAGGGCAGCACCAGGCCGTCCGGCGCGACGTGCAGGTAGCGGCGCGCCCAGCCGTCCATGCACGCCCGCGGCCAGGCGGCGTAGTAGTCCGGCGTGACGAAGACCATCTCCATCCGCCCGAGCAGCCGCTCGCGCGCCGCCGAGGCGACGGCGAACGCGCGCTCGAGCTGGTCCCGCGTCGGCAGGAGCGCCTCGCGGTTCGCGAGCGCCCAGCCGAGGTACTGCGTGTTCGCGAGCTCGAGGCGGTCGGCCCCGAGCCGCTCGGCGAGCTCGACGATCGCCGGGACATTCTCGATGTTCGCGCGGTGCAGCACGACGTTGACCGTGAGCGGCAGGCCCTCGGCCTTGACCCACCCGGCCACCGCGAGCTTGTTGTCGAAGGCCGCGTGGCCGGCGATGCGGTCGGCGCGCTCCCGGTCGGCGTCCTGGACGCTGAGCTGGAGGTTGTCGAGCCCCGCCGCCCGCAGCGCGGCGAGGCGCTCGCGCGCGAGCGGGACGCCGGAGGTGATGAGGTTCGTGTACAGCCCGAGCTCCCGCGCGCGGCGGACGAGCGCCTCGAGGTCGCGCCGGGCGAGCGGCTCGCCGCCCGTGAGGTGGACCTGCATCACGCCGAGCTCGGCCGCCTCGGCGAAGACGCGGCACCAGTCCTCCGTCGAGAGCTCGCCGGCGGCGCCCGCGCGCTCCACGGGGTTCGAGCAGTACGGGCACCGCAGCGGGCAGCGGTAGGTGAGCTCCGCGATCAGCGTGTACGGGCGGTGC
>NZ_JEMA01000632.1 GCF_001589285.1 Sorangium cellulosum
CCGCCAGTAGGTCAGCGACACGCGGCTGCCGATGCTCATCAGCATCGTCAGGCCCCCGCGGATGCGCGCGGCGCCCTCCGCGTGGCGCGCGCGCGCCGCCTCGCCGACCAGCCGGGGTGGTCCGACGCCGCCCGCGGCGAGCTGGAGACGATCGCGACGCAATCCGAGCGCATCTCCCGCGTGGTGGCGCGGCTGCTCTCGGTCGCGCGCCCGCCGAGGCTCCTCGGCCGCGGCGGCGACGTGGCCCAGGTCGCGCGCGAGGTGCTCGCGTTCCTCGGGCCGGAGTGCCGACAGCGCGGGATCACGACCCGGATCGAGCACGACGGGGCGCCGCTGCACGTGGTGCTCGACGCGGACCACCTGTTCCAGGTGGTGTTCAACCTGTGCCTGAACGCGGCGCAGGCGCAGCCGCGCGGGGGCGAGATCGCGGTGCGGCTCCGGAAGCTCGACGCCCGCAAGGTGGCGATCGAGATCGAGGACCGCGGGCCGGGCGTCCCCCCCGGCGTCGCCGAGCACATCTTCGAGGCGTTCTTCACGTCGCGGAGCGATCGCGGCGGCACCGGGCTCGGCCTGGCGATCGTCGAGGGCATGGTGCGCGAGGCGGGCGGCTCGGTCGAGCTCGTCTCCGCGAGCCACCGCGACCACGGCGGCGCCTGCTTCCGCGTCACCCTGCCGCGCGGCGCCGCCGCGCCGCTCGGGGCGCGCGGCGCGGAGGCGCGCGCGTGAGCGGCCGCGCGAAGGTGCTCGTCGTCGACGACGAGCTCGAGATGGTGAAGCTCGTGGCCGACATCGCCCGCGACATGGGCCACGATCCGGAGACCCTGACGACCCCGCTGCTGGCGCTGCCGCTGCTCGAGGAGCGGGAGTTCGACCTGGTGGTGACCGACGTGCGCATGCCCGGGATGGACGGGATCGAGCTCATCGAGCGGATCGCGCGCTTCGACCCGCGCACGGCGATCATCGCCATGACCGCGTTCGGCTCGATCGACACCGCCGTCCGCGCCATGCGCGCCGGCGCGTTCGACTACCTGCCGAAGCCGTTCCAGCCGGCGGACCTGGCGCTCCGCATGGAGCTCGCGCTCGAGCAGCGGGCGATGACGGTCGAGCTGACCGAGCTGCGCTCGGAGGTGGCGCAGCGGTTCTCGATCGCGGGGATGATCGGGCGCAGCCGGGCGATCGAGGAGGTGATCGCGCTCGTGCGGCGCGTGGCCGACAACCCGGCGACGGTGCTCGTCAGCGGCCCGAGCGGCAGCGGCAAGGAGATCGTGGCGCGGGCGCTGCACGGCGAGAGCCGGCGCCGCGGGAGGAAGTTCGTGGCGGTCAACTGCGCGGCCATCCCGGAGACGCTCATCGAGGCGGAGCTGTTCGGGGTGCGCAAGGGGGCGTACACGGACGCGCGCAGCGACAGGCCCGGGATGTTCCAGGAGGCCGACGGCGGGACGCTGTTCCTCGACGAGGTGAGCGAGCTCGCGCTGCCGCTCCAGGCGAAGCTCCTGCGCGCGCTCCAGGAGCGGGAGGTCCGCGCTGTCGGCTCGGTGTCGTCGGAGCCCGTCGACGTGCGCGTCATCGCGGCGACGAACCGCGATCTGCGCGCGGCGGTCGCGGAGCGGGCGTTCCGCGAGGACCTCTTCTACCGGCTCGCGGTGATCGAGATCGCCATCCCGTCGCTCAAGCACCGGACGGACGACATCCTGCCGCTGGCCGAGCACTTCCTTTCGCGCGCGGCCGCCCGCGCGGGCAAGCCGATCGCCGGGTTCTCGGGCGCGGCGGTGAAGCGCCTGCTCGCGTACGACTGGCCCGGCAACGTCCGCGAGCTGGAGAACGCGATCGAGCGGGCCGCGGCGCTCTGCGACGGGGGGCGGATCTCCCCGGACGACCTCCCCGAGGGCGTGCGCGCCCGGCGGGAAACGCCGGATTTCCTCGAGGCCGCGGCGGATCGGCTGATGACGCTCGACGAGCTCCAGCGCGAGTATGCGCAGCTCGTCCTGCGGCGCGTGGGCGGCAAGAAGCAGCGGGCGGCGTCGGTGCTCGGCGTCGACCGGCGGACGCTGCAGCGCTGGTTCGGCGGCGGGAGCGACGGCGAGGAGGGGGCGTGAGCGCGCGCCCGCCCGCGCGCCGCTGAGCCTCCGCGGCGCTGGATCAGGCGCGCGCGACGCCGGCGCCGGTCAGCGCCTCCGTCCGCCCGTCCCGGTGGCCCGCTCCATCGGCGGCTCCTCGGGCGCGATCGCCTCCGGCTCGCCGCGGCCGCGCTCGCGCGGCAGATCTCCCTCGGTCCGCACGTCGGCCGTCTCGCGGCGCACCGTCGCCTTCGCCGTCTCGTGGTCCTGGATCACGTCCTTTCCGATGCGGAGCTCCTCCTTCACCACGGGCCGCGTCGACACCTCCACGCGCTCCTCGCGGATGGGGACGCTGATCGACCCCTCCTCGAACAGGGTGTCGGACGCGGCCGGCCGCTCCCCGCTCGCGGGGACGCGCTCGACGTGCACCACCTCGCGCGCCACGGGCACCGCGATCTGCTGCTCCTCGGTCACGACCTGCTTCGTGATCCGGACCCGGCCGACCTCCTGCACCGTCTTGCCGATCGTGACCTCCTCCTCGACGAGCGGCACGCGGATCTCCTCCCCCTTCTCGATCGAGGCGCCGGCCCCACGCGCCTTCCCGCGGTCCCCGGCGAGGTGCTCTCGACCGTGCGTGAGGAGGATCTCCCCATTCCGGATGCCGGCCACCTCGTCGTAGCCCACCAGGTATTCCTCCGTGAAGAAGAGGCCCTTCTCGATCTCGAACGTGGCGGGCTCGATCCGGGTCACCTTGCCCAGCTTCTCACCGTCCGCGCTCCGGACGACCATCCCTGGCTTGATGTCCTGCTGCGTCACCATCATGCACCCCCATCCGGCATCTCCTGCTTCAGGCCCCTGCATCGGGACGGCGCAGGCCCAGCGGGACCGGTCAATCCGCCCGCCGCTCTCCACCGTTCGACCTCTGGCGTGCCGCGCGCTCCTCACGTCGCCGACGCGGCCCGCCATCGCTGCCTTGGATGCCGCTCTGCCTGATGCAATCCGCACACCGGCGCTCGAGACCGCTGTGGAGGGCGCCGGGCCGGACCCGCCGCCGCGGGCCGCGGCGTCCGGCGCCGAGCGCCTCCGTGCAACGAGGAAGCGCTCGAGCGCTCGGGAGGCAGAGTGTGAGGCGCGGCCCTGTGCAGGTCCAGCCAGGGCCCTGCGATGGTCCTCGGCAGCGGAGGGACGGGTACCGTTCAGGCGCGGGTGACCACGCGAGGCGGAGCAGCCGCTCCCGGGAGGGCGGCGCCCGGGCCCGCGTGGTGGAATGATCGAAGACGCTCGAGGTCAGCGTCGCGCGCTGCCAGACGTCGAACGCGCGCCGCCGGTGGGGCCCTGCGGGGGTCCAGCGCGGCTGGGCGCAGCGCCACGGGGCCGCGTGACCCGGTGGGGCGCCGCTCCCGGCGTGGCCGGCCCCGCACACGGGCGCTGGGTCTCAGCTCTTGATTCCCGCGCGTCGCTTCGACGCCCTGCGACATGCGCTCTCCTGCTCTCGCGAGCCGCTTCCTGCTTTCGAGAGCGACTCCCGTGCTCTCGAGATTCGCTCCCCTGCTCTCGCAATCCGCTCTCCAGGAAGCACCAAAATGGCACGAATCGTGCAACATCATCGTCCAGTATCCGAGATGGGCTATCGCGCATGCTCATCACGCGGATCGAGGGCGAGGATGAGCCTCGCCGCGTTCAGGGGCGAATCGCCCCGCGGGTCAAACTTCCCCGGGAACCCGTGCCTCGCGCAGAGCCACGAAGGAAGGAAAGCACAAGGAAATCATGAGCATGAGCAAGACGCACAAGCCATCGCGACGCGCCGTATTCGCAGGCGAGGTCGCCCGCCCGATCAAGCGCGTGAGCGGCCGGACGCCGATCGACAGCACGCCGCTCGCCGTCCGCACCACGGGCCTCGATATCGACCCTGACGTGCGCGAGTACGCGCGCGCGCGTCTCGGGATCAGGCTGCGCAAGTTCGCGACCGAGATCCAGCGCGTCAGCGTGCGCCTCGAGGACGTGAACGGCCCGCGCGGCGGCGTGGACACCGCTTGCCGCATCAAGGTCGTGCTGAACGGGCTCGATAGCGTCATCGCTCAGGAGGTCGCGGTGGGGATCCGCGAGGCGATCGACCGGGCGAGTCACGTCGTGGAGCGCGCGGTGGGCCGGGCGATCCGACGCGCGCGGCCCGCTGCTGCGCTGCGCGGCCGGCGGCGGAGCACCTCGCCCCGGAGCTCGCGCAGG
>NZ_JEMA01000633.1 GCF_001589285.1 Sorangium cellulosum
AGGCGTCGCAGAGCGGGCGGCGGGCGACGGTCCTGTTCGGCATCGAGGAGCAGAGCGCGCTCGGCGGCGTCGGGCCGCACGTCATCGGGGCGCTCGCGCAGGAGCTCGCCGCGGTGATCGCGAGCCACGCGGGGGCCGGCGCGCTGGTGGCGCCGCTCGCGCCGGGCGTCGTCGCGGCGTGCGTGCCGCGCCGGGCGGACCCGGCCGTGATGGCGAGCGCTGTGCAGTGCGACTGGCACGGCCGGCCGCCGATCCTCGACGGCAGGGTCGAGCTCGCGCGGACGCTGTCCTGGGAGCTCCTGCACGGCGTCGACGCGGGCGCGCGGGCGGCGGAGATCTCGCGCGAGTGCAGCGATCCGCACGGCGTGCTCTCGGCGCTGAGCGGCGGGCTGCCGTACCCGATCGCGGGGCGGGTGCGGGCCGCGATCGGGGCGTCGAGCGCGATCGAGCGGGTGAAGATGCTGTTCGACGTGCTCGAGGGCACGTGGCGCTTCATCGCGACGGTGCTCGTCTCGGCCTTCTTCAGCGGCGGCAGCGCGCCCCCGGCCCCGGG
>NZ_JEMA01000634.1 GCF_001589285.1 Sorangium cellulosum
GCCGGCAGCGGCGGCGGCAGCGCGCCCGGCACGGGCGATCCTCTCTGGAGCCGGCACTTCGGCGCGAACGCAGGCGAACCCCAGCTCTCGAGAGGCCGCATCGCCGTGGACGGGGCGGGCCACGTCGTCCTCGCGATGGACGTCGCCCGTGGCGTCGACTTCGGCGGCGGTCCGCTCTCGATCCGGGGCAGCTCGGTCTTCGCCCTCGCGAAATTCGACGGCGAAGGAGCGCTCCTCTGGGACAAGCAAATCTCCGATTCCAGCTTCGTACACGACGTCGCAGTCAACCCCGCGGGGCTCATCGCCACGGCGGGATCGACTCGTGGAAGCAGCGTCGACTTCGGAGGCGGTCCGCTCGTGGGGCCAGAGGAACGGTCGGACGCCTTCGTGGCCGTCTTCACGGCAGACGGAGATCACGTCTGGTCGGCGCGAATCGGCGCTGATTCCGATCAGTTTGCGGACCACATCGCCGTGGACGCAGCCGGCAACGTCGTGGTGGCAGGGTTCTTCCTGGACCAGATCAGCCTCTGCGGGGCTTCGCTGACCAGCGCCGGGCAGGCCGACTCCTACATCGCGAAGTTCGACCCTGCGGGGAATTGCCTCTGGAGCAAGCAATTCGGCCACACGGAGATCCACAACGTCGCCCTCGATGCGTCGGGCAGCGTCGTTCTTGCCGGCAGCTTCGGCGACTACTTCACCGAGACGATCGACCTCGGCGGCGGTCCGCTGATCAACGCGGGCGGCGAGGATATCCTCGTGGCGAAGCTCGACGCCGACGGAGGGCACCTCTGGAGCAAGCGGTTCGGCGACGCCGCTCTCCAGAGGGCGTACGGCGTCGCTGTCGACGGCTCTGGAGATATCGTCGTCAGCGGGACGTTCCAAGGGAGCGTGGATTTTGGCGGAGGTCCTCTGGTGAGCTCCGGAGGGTTCGGACCGCTCGAACCCGGCTCTGTCACGTGGGGCGGCAACGCCTTCGTGACCAAGCTGAACCCCGAAGGTGAGCTCCTCTGGGCCAAGCGCCTCGGGCAGGACGGGCCACAGACGGCGCTGGACGTCGCGACGACCGCGGGCGGCGAGATCGCCATCACCGGCTTGATGTACGGCGACGTCGACTTCGGCACCGGCCTGATGGACTGCACTTATGGCGACGCCTTCGTCGCGAAGATCGACGCGACGGGCGCCGTGCGATGGGTGAGGCACAGCGGCGACAGGGGGCACCAGTACGGCCATTCCACGGCCATGGACGGGGCGGGCAACGTGTTCGTCGCCGGGCCGTTCGTCGGGACGATCGACTTTGGCGCGGGGCCGCTCGTGAATCGCCGGTCCGCCAGGGATGTTTTCCTCGCGAAGTTCGGCCCCTGAGGCCGCGGGCGGCGGTCTGCGCGATGCCCCTCACCGCAGGCAGGAGCCGAGCCATCGCGTGGCGTTCTGTCCGAGGACGGGGCCCAGGAGCTCGGGGGGCAGGTGAAGGCCTTGATAGGTGCCGAGGCTGCGAGCCGACTGATCGGCGGTTTGACGAAAGAAACGAAAATGATCCTCTTTCAAGAGACCCATGTTCGACTCCACCTGCAGGTCCCACATCTCCGTCGACGTCGGGTTCAGCCCGCTCGTCACGAGATCGGTCCCGAACAGGAAGCGCTCGGGCCAGCGGGAGAACAGCCTGAGGAGCTGGGCGCGCTCGCGCTCGAGGTGCGCGAACCCCTCGGCCGCCGGGCCGGAAGAGCCGTGGCTCGTATCGACGAGGAGGCCCGGAAACGCCTGCATCAGGGACTCCACGCGGGTGAGGTCGGTGCGGCTACCGCAGAGATGGGCGCACACGACCCGCAGGTCGGGGAAGGCGCGCAGGACCGCCTCGAGCTCGCTCCGGTAGCGGACTGTGTTGGCATGAAGGAGAACCGGAAGCGCCTTCTCGGCGAGCGCCTGCCATGTCGCCTGGTGCGAGGGGTCGTCGAGGGGACGCTCGTGGAAGAGGTTGTGCCCCTGGTAAAGCTTCACGCCGCAGGCGCCTCGGCGGCGGAGCTCGGCGAGGTACGCGGGGTCGTCGTTGCCCAGATCCAGGGTGACGAACGGGATGAGCTTTCCTGGGTGGGCCGCAGCGGCATCGAGGACGATCTCGTTTCCCGTGCGGTAGCCGGCGAGCCCGGATCCACCGCGGCCGCTGGTCAGGTCCGGGCTGGCCAGGATGACGGCGCGATCGATGTGATGTTTGGTCATGTGAGCGAGCAAGGGTGCCACTGCGTCGGCCTGCGTCAGGTGCACATGGATGTCGATGACCTCCTGACGGGCGGGCGGCGCCGACGACGAACGGCACCCCAGGACGGCGGCGAACACAGCCCCCCACGCGACGCCGCGGAGGCGAGCCCCGCGATCGGAGTGAGGGACCATTGAACGAGGACGACGCGGACGGCGGCAACGACGAGGGCGGCGAGAGCACATTGATCGATGCGTATCCATCGCCGGCAAGGATACGTCGCTGTCGCGCTGGTGCCATGAGAAAAAGGAGGGAGCGTGAGAAATGATATGATCTGACATGTCGATTTCGTTCATGGTTCGCGCGATGCTCGATGCGTGCGCTTCGAGGGCGAGCTCTTGCCCTGAAGTCGTTGTTCACCTGTACCCAGTGGAGTTCTGTATGTCCCTCATCCGTGGCTCGATTCGTCTCATGGGTTTCGCTGCGCTGTGCACCCCGTTGCTTGGAACGACGTCCTGCTTGCGATGGTCGGACGACGGCGCAGGCCTCGGTGGTGGAGGCGCCGGCAGCGGCGGCAGCAGCAGCACAAGCGGCAGCGGCGGCAGCAGCAGCACAAGCAGCACCAGCACCAGCGGCAGCGGCGGCGACAGCAGCACCAGCAGCGGCGACAGCAGCAGCAGCGGCGATAGCTGCAGCGGCGGCGCCGGCAGCGGCGGCAGCGGCGGCAGCGGCGGCAGCGGCAGCGGCGGCGGCAGCAGCACCGGTGGGGACGGTGGAGGCGGCGGCGACACCGGGAGCGGCGGAGCGTCGCATTGTGAAGACGACGCCTACGAGGGGAATGACGAGCCCACCTCGGCGGCGCCGCTCGCGTATACGGCAGGTGGTGCCGGCTCTTTCGACGCGTGGTTCTCGAGGATCGATTTTGTCCTCTGTCAAGGCAATGAGGACTGGTACCTGCTCGATACATCTCTCGGGTACGAAGAGTTTTACTGGAGGCTTCGCGTCCTGGCCGCCGGGGCAGAGCTGTGCGGCGCAGCTTGTGAGCAGTACACTCCGCCATCCCGTCCAGAGAACACGGTGTTCGTGGAGGTCTACAGCGCGGCGACGATGGACCTCGTCGGAGCTGGGCAGAGCGACAATGGGCGGGTGTGGCTCGACGGCGACGGGCTGGATTCCGCGAACGACCTTCTCCTGCGTATCTATGGGCCGCCCGAGGCGACCTACCCGTACGACATCACGTTCATCGCCAAGTCCTATGAAGGGGAGGACGAGTGCGAGTGCTGAGCGCCGCCTGGCCCGAGCGGCCGCGGTCACGTGGCTCGATCGAGCGCGCCCACGAGCTCGCCGCGCAGGCGTCCGCCGCGCCCTGGCTCGGCGGCGAGCCGCGCGCGGCGACCCGGGCGCCGCGCCTGCCGGTCACGCCTCGGCGCGGCGGAAACGGACCCGGCGCAGGCCGTCCTGGGAGATCTGCTCCACGACGACCTCGTCGCCCGACGCGATCCACTGCACGACGCCCCCGTCGTCCGAGAGCGCGATAGCGCCCGTCGGCTCACCGTCGTCCCACCGCTCGTACGGGACGCCAGCGGGCATCTCGGGCGCCGGCGCGCCGCTGCGCTCCTCGCCGTGCGCCCCGCCAACACGCACGCTCAGGCCGACGTCGGGGAAGCCCTTGCGCACGGCCGCGACGAGCGCGCAAACGCTCGCGATGTCGCTCGCCACCGCGGTGCACGGCGCCACGCTCATCTCCGCGAACGCGGGCGGCGACCAGATCGCGAGATCGCCTCTCTGGAACACCGCCTGACAGCCGTCGCTGAGCTCGTCCACGCGCCGTGCGCCCATCGCCGCGGCGAGCTCGGCCGCGACATCGACAGTCATCTCCACGGCCATGCGACCGGGCCAGTCGAAGGCGCACACCGGGTACTCCTGCCCGATCGCGAACCGCTCGAAGAGGCGCCGCGCGTCCTCGGCCAGGACGAACGGCTCGACCACCCCGTCGTCGACGACGACCTGACCGCGCGCATCCATCCAGTACGTCCCGTGCGGGAAGTCGCCCATCGCCGCGCGACCCTTCCGCGGGCGCGCGCCTCTCTCGATCTGAAGCCCGATCCCGAACCAGAGCGCCTCTCCCTCGGCCGAGGGAATGCAGAGGCCGCCGAAGGCCTCCTCGAACCGCAGCATCGCTCCCACGTCCGTCAGCCCCAGCCGCCCGAGATGCTCGCGGAGGGCCTCCGGCGCCGTCGCGCGGCCGGGATCGCGCGCGGCGCCGCGCTGCCCGAGCCACGCCGTCGCCCGCGGCGACAGGACGCCCGCCAGCGACTCCGCCGCCCCGCCGCCTTCCTTTCCGCTGCTCACACCCATCCTCCTTCGCTCGACCCGCCGTCAGAGAGCCCCTGGAGCGCCGGCGCGGCCGCGTCCATCGCGCGACGGTCCTCGTCGAGGCGTCGCGCGCTCACCCGCCCGCCCCGCCGCCCGGCCGCACCGCCCGCCCGCGTCACCGGCGCGACCCCCGCGGGCGCCAGTTCGGCGGCGGCCGGACGGCCATGTTGCCGGGCGCGTTCGGGTTCTGCATCGCCTCCACGGCGGTGCGCTGCGGGTTGCCCGCGGCCACGCCGTCCCTGTAGCGCTGGCTCGGCTCGTCGATCCCGGGCGTGACGCGGTTCACGAGATCGACGGGCGGCTCGCCCTCGGGACGCCCCTGGTTGGCCTGGTTCTGGAGGTTGCGCATCAGCACCCCGCAGTTGGGGCACGCATTGCGCGCTCCACCATCGTCCTGCGTCGACTCTATCGAATCGATCCCCCGCAGCGCGGCCCGCAGGTGGTTGTTGTTCGGATCGTTCGCGGACCCGCACGTCCCCCTCGGGAGCTCATTTCGATCCTCGTAGTCGAACAGGTGCTGGCTGAGCGCGGCGGGCTCGGAGCAGTTCGCCGGATGGCGCGTCGCCTGCGGGAACTCCCAGTTCGTCGTCCCGTTCGGCGACTGCACCTGGACCTGGTTGGCCATGTTGTTCCAGACCGTCGGGTGCACCTCGGCGGGGTTGTCCCGATCGCGCCCCGCCGCGCTCCGGCCCGACGCGCCGGAAGGCCGGATTGTCGTCGTCATCGGCTGGAGCCCGTCGAGATCGACGACGTTCGGCGGCGAGTTCTCCGCATACCCGTACAGCCGTGGGCTGCGCGAGATCTCGATGGGATCCGCGCTGATGTACGCGCCGATCTCGGGATCGTAATAGCGAAAGCGGTTGTAGTAGAGCCCCGTCTCGCTGTCCGCGTACTGCCCCGGGAAGCGCAGCGGCGTCGCGCCCGCGCCGCCGCCCTCGAGCGCGCCGAACGCGCGATGTCGCTGCGCGGCCTCGATCGCGCCCGAACCGGAGATCACGAGCTCGGGAAAGCCGTTCGGCGCGTGGACGTAGAACCGCCGCCTGCCCGACGCGTCGATCTCGCCGAGGGGCACCGGGCTGCCGTCGAGGAAGCAGTACGTGCGCACCTCCGCGCCGGGCGCTTCCCCCGCCGGCGCCCCGCGCGTCAGCTCATGGAGGATCTGCTCGCCGTCCCACACGAACTGCACCCGACGCGCGCTCCCGTCGCCGGCGCGCACGCGCTTCTCGACACGCCTGTACAGCGCGTCGTAGTCGAACTCGGTGACCTGACCGGCGGGATCGCGCACCGATCTCAGGAGACCACGGGCGTCGTAAGCGTACGTCCACCGCCCGCCTCCAGGCACGTCCTTCGCGACGAGCCGGCCGCCGCTGTCGTGGTGGTACGACTGGCCTCCGAGCCGGACCGTCCTCCCGCCGGGGCCGTGCTCGTGCTCCTCGCTGCCCAGCCGGAGATTCCCCGCGGCGTCGTATCGAAACAGCTCGCCCGCGGCCTCCGCAGGCAGCCGCGCCACGAGCTGGCCCACCGGGTCGTACTGATACCGCGTGACGCCGAGCAGGGCATCGGTCTCCTGCTCCAGAAGGCCCACGGGCGACCAGGAATACGACACATCGGACACGACACCGCGCGGCAGGCGGCCCACCCACTGCGGCTCTCCCTGCGGCGCGACGGCCGCGGCGGCGGCCTCGGCCTCGGTCACCGTGCGCCGCGCGAGGCGGCCCAGCCCGTCGTACGCGTAGGCGACGCGCCCGCCGCCCGGGAGCACGACCTGCTGCTCGCGGCGCAGCGCGTCCCGGAAGATGTCGAGCGCCTCGTTGCCCCAGTCGACGCGCACGACGTCGCTCATCGCGTCCCGGGTCAGCCGCTCGAGATACCCGAGCGACGTCGACCGCTCGACGCGCTTGCCCATCACGTCGTGCTTGCTCCTGATCTCGTACGTCTCGCCGCCGATGGCGAGGACCTCGTGGACCAGGCACCCCCGCGCGTCGTAGGTGCGCCTGCACTCGCTGCTGGCGTTGCGCGCGACGGCCAGCCTGCCCGCCAGGTCGTATTCGAACTCGTCGGCTGTGTCGTCGGCATACACGCGCCGCACGAGCTGGCCAGCGGCGTCGTATTCGTACTCCACGCTGTCGCCGCTCGAGCTCCGCCAGGAGATCAGCCGGCCGCAGAGATCCCGCCGCAGCGCGTGGACGCGGCCGTCGAGCGTCTCCTCCTCCACGACATGACCTGCGCCGTTCCGCCGGTACCGGTGGACGCGCCCCTCCTCGTTGATGAGCTCGAGGAAGCGTCCCTCCCTGTCGTACCGGTAGCCGATCCGCGTCCCGTCGGGCCGCTCCACCTCGCAGAGCGCGTTGATGCCGCCCCATGTCAGCTTCCCCGTGCGCCCCGCCGCGTCCGTGATCCTGACGAGCCGCTTCCGGCCGTCGTGATCGTAGCTGGTCCTCGCGCCGGTGGGGTCCTCCAGGAACCGGAGCAATCCGCGCGCGTCGTACGCATACCGCGTCATCCCGCCGGCCGCGTTCGTCATGGCGACGGGGCGGCCCAGGTCGTCGTAGGCGATGCGCTTCGTGGCCCCGCTCGGCTCGGTGACGGCTGTGCAGTTGCCGTGCGCGTCGTACTCGAACGCCGTCGCGCCGCCGTTCGGCAGGACGGCGCGCCGGACGAGGCCGCGTTCATCGTAGTCGTAGCCGACAACGAGCCCGAGACGATCGGAGATGAAGGTGACGTTGCCCCGCGCGTCGCGCTCGAACCTGATCTCCTGGCCGTCGGGTCGGACCCTCGCTGTCACGGCGCCCAGCGCGTCGTAGGCGTACTCGGTGCGCCGGTTGAGCGGATCGATCACGGCCTTTGCCCTGCCGGCTTCGTCGCGCTCGACGCGCGTGACAGCGCCGACAGGATCGGTGTACGAGACCCAGTTTCCGAGCTCGTCGTACTCGTGGGACAGCACGCCTGGTCCCCACGCGACCTTCTCCGCCTGTCCGTTGGCGTTGCCGATGACGCGCTTGAGCTGGGAAGCGTCGGTGACCTCGGTATACCCGTCGTCCAGGTACGCGAGCCGGGTATGAAAGAGGCCTTTCGCCTCGGTCTTCCCGTCCGCCAGCACCTCGGGGAGGCCGTCGGCGAGGCTCGGGTCGCGCCCCTGGCCGCGCGCTCCCCACGTCTCGACGCAGCGCCCCTGTCGGTCATAGCGGTGGTGGACGATCAGCCCGTCGGGCAGGTGCTGCTCGACGAGCAGGTGCTCGCTGTAGACGAACCGCGTCGCGTTGCCCTCGGCGTCGACGACGGCGACGAGATCGCCGGCAGCGTCGTACTCGTATCGGTGGAACGCGTGCCATCCGTTCGGGGCCGTGGAGGTCTTGACCTCGAACCGCGCGATACGCCTCGACGCGTCGCGCACGCAGCGGACCACGCGGCCGGCGGAGTCCGTGACGGTGAGGAGGTCCGGGCCGTCGTACGCGAGCCGGATCTCGTTGCCGTTGCGGTCGACCATCGCGCTCAGCCGGTACACGTCGTCGAGGGCGTCCTGCTCGTGGAAGAGCAGGGTCACGCCGCTCTCGAGGGACAGCGCGAACCCCGAGCGCGCGGCGCGCAGCGACACGCCGCCGAAGAGCCGGCGCGACTCGCCGACGGCCGGGAGGGGCGCCTCGAGGACGGTGCCATCGTCCTGGAGGATGTCGACGCGCCGGCGGGATGGGATGATCATCCATGCGAGGGAGTGCGACCAGCCGAAGCCGAGCCCCACATCGCGCTCGCGGGCGGTCGAGGAGTACTGGCGTTGCAGCACGAGGGGCAGCGGGCCTGGCAGCCCGAGATCGACGGCGGGCACGGTGAAGACGCGCCCCGTCACGACGTCGACGGGATCGCCGGCGGACGTGCCGCCGCTCCCGCCGTGGCGTGGATTCGTGCAGGCGGCGGCGCCCGTGCCCTGCCCGCACGCATTGCCGCCCTTCCCTCCCCCGTCGGCGTTCTGGCCGCCGTTGTTGCCCCCGGCGCCCTGCCCGTCGCCGTTTCCGTTGCCCCCGCGCCCGCCCTTCCCTCCGCCGGCGCCGCCGCCTCCCATCACGAAGACGCCCGGGTTCATGCCGGGAATGGCGGGGATGTTCGGCACCGGTGCTGTTCGAGCCATGGCGGGGATCTTTCCCGCGCGCGGGGCGCGAAGCAAGGGGCGGATGTGTGGGTGGATCGTTGGAGTCGCGCGTCCGCAGGCGCGGGCCGCGGCGCGCGCGCGTCGCGCCGCCGGCGTGGCCAGACGTCTGGCTGCGCATGGCCAGACGTCTGGCCACGCCGGCGGCGCTCCGCTTTTGCTTCCGCGGTCCGCGATCGCGCGATAGCCTCGCTGTCTCGACGCGCAGACAAGGGGGCATCGGATGGCGGGGAAGACGGGGAAAACCTCGGCTGTAGAGGGCAAGCGCAGGCCTGCGAGCGACAGGGCGGCGCGCGCGGGCGGCAAGGCGGCCGCGGGCGACAAGGCGGCAGCGGCGGTCGACAAGGCCGGAGGCGCGGGCGCCGCGCTCGCGCGGGTCCGGGCCGAGGCGGTGAAGGGCGGAGGCGCGGCCGAGAAGCGGGCGCAGGCGCTGCTGGAGCTCATCGAGCGCCGCAAGGCCCGGATCGCGGAGGACTTCTACGAGATCGGCGAGGCGCTGCGGGAGCTCCAGCGGAAGAAGCTGTATCTCGTGCTCGGGCACGCCACGTTCGGGGAGATGCTCAAGGCGCGCGGCATCATGGGGCTGAGCCAGGCCAAGAAGCTCATCGGCGTCGTCGACGCGCTGCCGCGCGACAAGGCCCTGACGCTCGGGCCGGAGAAGGCCTATGCGCTCACGCGGTACACGGCCGCGACGCCCGAGGTCGATCCGCCGGCGTGGCTCCTCGATCAGGGGGCCACGATCGCGGGGAAGCGCGTCGAGGAGATCTCCGTCCGCGAGCTGACCGCGGAGGCCGGCAAGGTGCGTGAGAAGACCGCCGGGCCGAAGCGGCGCGACCCCGAGGAGCAGCGCGCCAGGGCGACGGCCCGGACGGCGCAGGCGGCGCTGCGGAAGCGCGGGGCCAGGGGAGCGACAGTGGAGGCGCGCCGCGAGAAGGGCGGCTACTGGCTGCGCGTCGAGGTGCCCCTGGAGGCGGCCGCGGCGCTGCTGGGCGAGTAGCGGGCGGCGGCGGACTGCGGGGAGCAGCGAGCGAGAGCGAGCGAATGCAGAAGGCGGCAGTGGGGTCCACGTACGCGCGGGTTGCCGTCGTGCAGATCGCGGCTCATCCGGTTCGCGCGGCTCGGATCGGCGGAGTTCGGCGGACAGCACGGGACGGACCCGGTGCGGGATGAGCTCCTGTCGCTGATCGGCCGCCTGCGCCAGGGCGCCATGGGCGCGCCGGACGCCAAGCGGGCCGCGGCCCTGCAACGGCTACAACGAGATCGATATCGCGCGCGACGGGGTCGGCGGCGACGTCAGCTATCGAATCCACGTCCATCGGGTCGTGCGCGAGGGCGGGACGTGGGCCCGGAGGGCGTCGATGGCGCCGTTCGCGCCGGGGGAGTAGCGAGCGGCCAGACGTCGGGCTCGTGGCGCTGCCGTGCGGCACATTGTGGCGCAATCTGGTCTGACGATCGGTTGCACATGGCACGTTCCAGGGCGCGACGACGTGATCTCCGCGCGGAGTCGCTCTGGCACGAAGCCTGCTGAGGCCCAGCGTCATGCGGACGGCAACATGGTTGATGGCCATCGGGCTCTCAGCCCTGGTGGGGTGCAGGTCGGGCCAGGGCGGGAACGCGGGAGGGGGCGGCTCGGGCCAGGGCGGGGGCGGCTCGGTCGATGCCCCTGTCGAGTGCTTCGAGGTGAAGCCCGGCTGCGTTGTGCCCTCGGACGTGACGCGGATCGAGACTCCGGACGTCTCAACGGAGGATCGGGCGTCGCTCGCGCGCGACAACGCGAGCTTCGCGCTCGACCTCGGCCGCGCGCTCCACAGCGCGACGGAGAACGTCGTCTTTGCGCCTCTCAGCATCTCGACGGCGCTCGCGATGACGTACGCGGGCGCGCGGACGACGACGGAGCAGGCAATGGCCGCGGCGATGCGCTTCGAGCTCCCCCAGGAGCGGTTGCACCCGGCGTTCAACCACGTGGACCTCCAGCTCCACAAGCACGCCGAGGAAGGCGGCTTCCGGCTCGACACGGCCAACGCGATCTGGGCGCAGATCGATCTCCCCGTCGAGAAGCCGTTCCTGAACGTGCTCGCCGAGAGCTATGGGGCGCACGTGCGGCTCGCGGATTTCGCCGCCGCCACGAAGGAGGCCGAGGGGCTCATCAACGCGTGGGTGAGCGACAGGACGGAGAGCAAGATCCCGAAGCTCCTCGAGGACGACGTGACGCCGGAGACGGTGGCCGTGCTCGTCAACGCCGTCTACTTCCACGCCGCGTGGAAGACGGCGTTCGTGAAGGACGCGACGCAGCCGGGGACGTTCCAGCGCGGCGACGGTTCGACCGTCACCGCCCAGATGATGAACGGCAGGCATCAGGGGAGCTACGGCGCCGGCGACGGCTGGGAGGCGGTGGGGATCCCGTATGCGGGGTCCGCCGTCTCGATGTTCCTCGTGCTGCCTGCCAAGGGGACCACGGATGCGTTCGAGGCGTCGCTCGACGGCGCGGCGCTCGAGGCGATCATCGACTCGACCTACGAGCAGCCGGTCGACATCACGATGCCGAAGTTCTCGTTCGGCACGTCCACCTCTCTCAAGGGAGCGCTCATCGATCTCGGCATGGAGGTCGCCTTCGGCACCGAGGCCGACTTCACGGGCATCATCGCGGGCGCAGAGCTCCTCTGGATCCATGACGTCATTCACGCGGCGAGGATCGACGTGGAGGAGGCCGGGACCGAGGCATCAGGGTCGACCGGGGTCATCCTCAATTCCACGGGCTCGGGTCTCCCGGCGCTGCCTGCGGCGATCGTCCTGGACCGCCCGTTCTTCTTCTTCATCCGCGACACGGCGACGCAGGCGATCCTCTTCGCGGGACGCGTCAACGACCCGGCAGCGCGCTGAGGATCGGGCCCCGCCCGGCGCGGGGGCGTGCCCGGCGCCTGCCAGACGGAGGCGCCTGAAATAGGTGAGGCCCGGGACTCTGGCCTGATCCCGGGCCTCGGTTTGCCGCCCTCTGCGCACACCCACACGTTTAAGGTCAGAGGTCAGTCCTTACACCGCCGTGTTCTGCCATTGAACTACCGGCCATCGTGTTCCGCGCGCCGGGGCGGGAGCGCCCCGGCGCCGCGCGAGGGTGAGGCAACGCCTCACCGCAGCGCGGGCTGGCCAGGCTGGAATTGAACCAGCATCCGACGATTCAAGCCTCCTCCCGTTCGATTGGGTGATCGGCGGCGAATGCTCGAGCCTGGAGTGAGAGCTTGAGACCGTTGAATGGGCCGGCGTTGCCTCTGCCGTGTTGGGCTACCCCGCCGTGAAGACGACGATGGAATGGCGGGGGCAGGACTCGAACCTGCACTGGGGCGCCGTGCCCATCAAGCTGAGCTTGAGCTTCAACTTGCACTCCGCCGCCACGATATCGCCCCGGCCGCCGCGGCGCAAGCACCACCGGGGCAGGCGAGCGGGCGCGCGCTCAGGCGCGGTCAGGAGCGCGGTCAGGAGCGCGGTCAGGAGCGCGGTCAGGAGCGCGGTCAGGAGCGCGGTCAGGAGCGCGGTCAGGAGCCAAAGATGAACCCGAGGACGGCGGCCCCGACCTTCTGCTCTTCGGCCGTCTGGTTGTTCGCCTCCTCGCGGGCGAACTTGACCGCCTTCTGCAGCTTCTCCACCCGATCGAGCAGCTCGTTGATGCGCCGCGCCGGCAGCGCGCCCGAGAACTTCACCGTCTTCCAGTAACCGACGACGACATCCTCGTGATAGACCTCCACCTGCGCGGGGTGCTTGTCCGTCGCCTCGGCCTTGACGTGGTTGCGCGGGATCTTCTTGGTCCGCGCGCTCTGCACGGCCTCGGTCGCCCAGGAGTCCGCGGAGGGATCGAACGTCCAGCTCTCGGACGCGTCGAGCATCGGCAGCTTCCTGATGAAGGTCTGCAGGTCGACGAGCTGCTTCTCGAGGAAGAGCAGGTAGGTCACCGGCGTCCCCGTGAGCAGCACCTTGCCGTCGACCACCACGTCCGCGCGCGCCTTGCAGTTGGCGTGATCCTTGGTGGCCGTGACGTCGAAGAGCTCGCCCAGGATGTCGACCGTGTTCCGGATGATGTCCTCGGCCTTCACCTGCACCCTCGTCGCCTCGGGCGGGAGCTGCTCCCCCTCCTCGTCCTTCGCGCGGTAGGTGCGCGAGATCCCGGAGAGCAGCGCCGGCTTCTGCAGCGCGTGGTGCGCCTCGGTGAGGCGCTGGTGGGAGCGGGCCTTGACGCCCTTCTCGATGGCGATGATCTGATTCAAGCGAGGCATGGCTGTCTCCTGGAGGGGGGTCACCGTATCAGAGGCGCAGAGCGCGTGTCAGCGCCGTCGCGCCTGGATGCTCGTGCCGACCTTCCGGCGGCGCGCCGGGTCGCGCGCTGTAGTACGGCGGCTCCAGCACCCGGGTGCGAGGCGCCGCGGGCCGCGAGGAGCCGCAGCGCGGCGCTGCGGGGTCCCGTCGCGCCGCGCGCGCCCTGCTACAGTGCGGCCATCGTGCACGCCACCACGAAGCTGATGCTCATCCGACACGGGGAGACCGACGACAACCGCGCGCAGGTCTTCCAGGGACAGGCGGGGCGCGGGCTCAACGCGCGGGGGCGCGAGCAGGCCGCGCGGCTCGCGGAGCGGCTCGCCGGCGCGCGGCTCCGGCTCTCGGCTGTCTACTGCTCCGACCTCGAGCGCGCCGCGGAGACGGCGGAGCGCCTGGCCTCGGCGCTGGGCCTCGAGCCCGTCGCGGACGCTGCGCTGCGGGAGGTGAGCCTCGGCGCCTGGCAGGGGCTCAGCCGCGCCGACGTGCAGGCGCGCTTCCCCGAGGAGTGGGCCGCCTGGCGGCGCGGCGTCGACGTCCGGCGCGGGGGCGGCGAGACGTACGCGGAGCTCGGCGATCGCATGATGCGCGCGCTCGACCGGATCGCGGGGCGGCACGCGGGCGAGGCGGTCGGGGTGGTGTCCCACGGCGCGGCCATCAAGACCGCTGTCGGGCGGATACTCCAGATGGACGCCGGCGGGCTGAAGGTGCTGCAGGTGCCGGCCAACACGGGCGTCTGCCTGCTAGAGCACGACCCGAGCAGCGGCTACCGCGTCGTCGTCTGGAACGACGCCGCTCACCTCGGCGACGCGCTGGCCGAGGCGCTCTCCGCGCCTCCGGCGTGAGGCGCGACGCCGTGGCCAGACGTCTGGCTGTCCGCGGCCAGACGTCTGGCTGTCGGTGTCATTTACCAGCGGGAGGGCGACGACGATCCGACGATACAGGTCGACCCCGCTGCGCGCCTGGCGCACATCGAGCTCGGTAAGACCGAATGGCGCTGCGAGCTCGCCTCCTCCGGCTCAACGGCCGAGGTGCTCGTCACCTCGCCGAGCGATGAGCGCATGCGCCGCGCCTCGTCGCCGCCGGGGGCCACCCTCTCCCTGCTCAGGAAAGAGGTGTTGTTGTGCGACGACGAGCTCTCCCCGACCAGGGAACGCGGCGCAGTGCTTGTACCCAGGCACGGAGAGCACCGGAAGGACGTCTCCCCGCTCGAGCCGCTCGATGTGCCCGAACAGCGACAGCCCCGGATACCTCTCCTTGCCATCGAGGGTGACCTGGAGGTTGACCAGCGTGACCGGCGCCCGCCAGCGACCGCGGCCCATGTACGAGTGTCTCACCTTGTCCACGGTCGCGTCGACGAACGTGCCGTCGCGAAACAACCGCCGCGCAGAGCGTCTCCTGCGCCAGACCCAGATCGGAAACACCATGTACGCGAGGACGAAGAGAGCGAGCGGAAGCGCCATGGATCCTGTCGAGCTCAGCACCGAGCCAACGGCCCTTGCCGCAAACACAGCGACCGCCACGGAGACATAGATCCACAGGAATCCGTAGAGAAGGAACCCGCCGATGGGGTCCAGCCTGCGCGCCAGACGGCGCGCGATACGGGGATCCCGCGGCGTGACCTGTGTGCGCAGCGTGTCGTATTCCGTCATCGGCGGGGTCCCTGCTCTCCGCTACCGCCCCGCGGGGCCGAACCGGCGCTCGTCCGCCGGCGTCCCCGGCGGCGGCGCCTCCGGGACGAGCGCGCCGCCGTGGGTCAGCACGTGCCAGCGCTCGTCCAGCGGCCCGGGCGGCGAGAGCCAGCGATTGCCCAGGAGCCCCGGCGCGGGCTTCGGGCGCACGCGGAGCCGCACGCGGCCGTCGTGCACCTCGATCTTCGTCAGGTTCTGGGACACCTCGACCCCGCGCGCCAGGACGAGCACCGGGTGACCCGGGCGATCCAGCGACACATCGAGCCGCCCGCCCGCCGAGTCCGCGGGCGAGCTCGCGAGGAGCGCGGCGCCGCCGGGGGCCGGCTGCGCCGCGACCCCGTCCGGCACCACGACGCGCCGCCACGCCTGCGGCGCGCCCAGCGGCAGCGGGCTGCGCACGAGCACCTGCAGCGGCGCGCGCCGCGGGGCGCTCGCGGGCGGCGTCGGACCGACAAGGAGCAGCGTGCCGTCTGGCGCCGCGGCGAGGTGCTCGACGGCGTCGGCCGGGATCGCGTGAGACCCCTCGGCGCGCCACGGGCCCTGCGCGCCGCGCACGAACAGCGCCGCGATCCCGCCTCCGCCCCGGCAGACGAGCAGGCCGACGCCGGCCGCGTTGCGCAGCGCGACCGGCTGCGCGCACCCCTCCGGCGCCGCGACGGGCGTCACGGCGCCGGCGCGCTGGTCGACGACAGCGAACGTGGGCGGCCGCGCGAGGTGCGCGGCGCAGGCGCCGCCGGGCGGCACGCGCGCCGGATCGCAGAGGCCGTCGCCGAACGCCGCGAGCCAGGTGCGCGTCGGCGGCGGCCGCGGCGGGAGGCCCGCGAGCAGGCACAGCGCCCCCTCGCAGGAGACGCCGTAGCCGCCCATGAGGCTGCCGATGACGCCGCCCNCCCCTCGCAGGAGACGCCGTAGCCGCCCATGAGGCTGCCGATGACGCCGCCCGCGCCTGCGTCGTCGTCCTTGCACGGCGGCTCCCGCCCGACCGCCGCGGCGCCGCGCGGCGGCGGCCCGGGCGCAGGCGGGACGAGGGCCGAACGGAGAGCGCCGGCCTCCCGGGCCCGGATCGCGTCGGAGAGGTGCAGCGCGGCGCCGAAGGTCGGCAAGCCGTGCAGCAGGTCGGCGCGGGCGGCCCGGGTCCACGACCGGCCGTCGCGGCTCAGCACGGCGGGGCATACAGGATCGCCGTTCCAGATCCAGGAGCCGGCGCGCTCGACCGCGCGCGGCTGGAACGTGGAGCGCGCCCAGGTCTGCCCGCGATCCGACGAGAGGAACGTCTCCGGCGCGGCGGGGCGCGGCGGGGGC
>NZ_JEMA01000635.1 GCF_001589285.1 Sorangium cellulosum
CCCACGGGTTCGGGTCGCCTCCGCCGCGCGTCGAGGCGGTGTGGGGGCGGTCGCCCGCGCCGCCGCCCGCGCCGCGCGACGAGCCCGCGTGGGACCGCGGGCTGCCGGGGCCTGTGCGCGAGGAGCTCGACTGGGTGCGCGTGCCGTCGGGCCGCGTCGAGCCGTCGTTTCCCCAGCGCTACACCGAGCCGCCGCCGACCCGGGCGCGCGACGCGCGCGACGTCAGAGACGCGCGCGACGTCAGAGACGCCCGCGACGCCAGAGCCCCCGGCTTTCCACCGCCTCCGCCGGCCCCACCGGGCTATCCCTTCGTGTCGCCTCCTTCGGTCGAGGTGAGGACCGCGCTGCTGCCGCCCGGCGACGGGGCCGAGCCCGAGCCGCTGCCGCCGGCGCCCCTCCCGGTCCGCTCCGCCGCGTCGGCGCGCGTCCCGGTGCCCCCGGCGCCGGCGACTGTCGGTACGGGCACGCCCGGGCGCGGGCTCCTCCCGCAGACGCCGCCCGCCGCGTCGAGCGCGTTCGGCCGCGTGCACGTCGCTGCGCCGCCGCCCGTGGCCATCTCCGGCGTGGCCGGGCGCGCGCCCGCGGCGCCGACGCCGCCGATGGCGATGCCGCCCATGGCGACGCAGCCGATGGCGATGCAGCCGATGGCGATGCAGCCCGCGCCGTCGGCGCCCGCGACGATCAGCACGGGCGCGTTCGGCCGCGCCCTGGCGGCGCAGCCGGACGACGAGGCGCCCGCCTCCAGCGACGCCTCCTCGGCCACCGTGCTCGGCCCCGGCGACGCGCCGCGCGCGCTCGCCCGGGCGGTGGGCAGCCGCACGTCCGGCGCGCTCGCGATCGCGACGGAGGAGGGGGCGCGGCGCATCGTCCTGCACGACGGCGACATCGTCACGGCCGGATCGACCCTCCCGGAGGAGACGCTGCTCGCCTTCCTTGTCGGGCGCGGCGACATCGAGCGCGACGTCGCCGTGCGGCTCGCGGGCAAGCTCCCCGCGTCGGGCCGGCACGCCGGCGCGGCGCTCATCGCGCACGGCCACCTCGGCCAGGACGACCTCTGGCCGGTCCTGCGCGCGCACGCCGAGTGGGTGATCGGGCACGTCGTGCTCGTCGAGGCCGGGACGTGCGATCTGGAGCCCGAGCCGCCGGGCCGCCTCAAGGCGGAGCCGAACGTCTTCGGCGGGGCGACCGGCGCCGAGGTCTTCGTGGAGACGATCCGCCGCGTGATCGCCCCCGAGATCGCGCTGCGCCGCCTCGGCGGCCCGGGCGCGCGCCTCGACGACGGCGTCCGCCGCAACCTGCTCGGCGAGTGCGCGCTCCGGCGCGAGGAAGAGGAGCTCGTGCGCACCGCGCGCGGCCGCGCTGTCGGCGAGCTCGTGAGCTCGGCGGAGCCCGAGAACGCCAGCGTGATCTACGCGCTCGTCTGCCTGGAGGTGCTCGACGTCCTGATCCCGCAGTCGGTCACCGAGGCGCCGCCGCCGCCGGTCGACGATCCGCTCGATGAGGAGGCGATCCGGCAGCGGGTCCGGGCGCGCCTCGCGCTGGTGGAGGACGGGGATTACTTCTCGATCCTCGGCATCCCGCGCGACGCGACGAACTACGAGATCCGCCGCGCGTACCTCGCGCTCCGGAAGGCGTTCGAGCCGTCGACCCTGCTCACCGCCGCGACAGTGGACCTGCTCGACGACGTGCGGCTCGTCATCGAGGTGCTCGACGAGGCCTACGAGATCCTGCGCGAGCCGCACCGGCGCGAGCGGTACCGGCGGGCGATCGAGGCGGGGCCGCCGTAGCCGGGTGGGCCGAGGGTCCGCCCCTTGCAAGCGCCTCCACGGCAGGAGGCATCATGTCCAAGGCGAGCGAGTTCATCGAAGCCCTGCGCAGGATCGAGGAGAGCGGCGACGTCGAGCCCATGGCGCGGCTGTTCGCGCCGGACGCCGAGCTGAGCAACCCGGCGATCACGAGGCCGCTCCACGGTCAGGATGGCGCCCGCAACTTCTGGCGCAGCTACCGCCACACCTTCGGCGAGGTGCAGTCCGATTTCCGGTGCGTCATCGAGTCCGACAAGGCCTCGCTGCTCGAGTGGAAGAGCCACGGGACGCTGGCCCATGGGGCGGTGTTCGCCTACGAGGGCGTGAGCGTCATCGAGCACCCCGGCGGCGTCATCACGCGGTTCAAGGCGTACTTCGACCCGCGGGCCCTCGGGCTTCACCTCGATCATGCGGCATAACGCCTCTCGTCAGCGGGAGCACGCGGCATAACGCCGCTCGCCCGCGCGCGCGATGGCGTCGACGACGACCTCTCCCTGCTCGACGCCCACGAGCGCCGCGGACCCCTCCTCGAGCTGGCCGCGGAGGATGAGATCCGCGAGCGGCGCCTCGATGAGGCGGCCGATCGTGCGCTTCATCGGCCGCGCGCCGAGCTCGGGGTCGAACCCGCCCGCGTCGAGCAGCGCGTCGATCGCCTCCGGCTCGACCTCGAGCACCACGCCGCGCGCCTCGAGCTCGCGCTCGAGCCCGCCCAGCAGCCGGCGCGTGATCTCGGCGACGTCCGCCCGCGTGAGCGGCGCGAAGCTGATGACCTCGTCGATGCGGTTGTAGAGCTCCGGCGGGAGCGTGGCGCGGGCCGCGGCGAGCATCGTGTCGGCGAGCCGCTCCGTCGAGACGGCCTGGGACGCGCGCGCGAAGCCGACGGAGCGCTCGGACCGGAGCGCGCCCGCCTCGGCGGCGCCGAGGTTCGAGGTCATCACGATCACGGTGTTCGTGAAGTCCACCCGCCGGCCGCGGCCGTCGGTCAGCCGGCCCTCGTCGAAGACCTGCAGGAACGCCTCGAGCACGTCGCGGTGCGCCTTCTCGATCTCGTCGAGCAGCACCACCTGGTACGGCCGCCGACGCACCGCCTCGGTGAGCTGGCCGCCGGCCTCGTGGCCCACGTAGCCGGGCGGCGCGCCGACCAGCCGCGCCACCGCGTGCGACTCGGCGTACTCGGAGAAATCGAGCCGCGTCATGGCGTCCGGCGAGTGGAACAGCGCCTCGGCGATCGCCTTCGCCGTCTCCGTCTTGCCGACGCCGGTCGGCCCCAGCAGCAGGAACGACCCGATCGGGCGGCGCGCGCGCAGGCCTGCCGCGTTCCTGCGGAGCACCCGCGCGATGCGCCCGAGCGCCTCGCCGTGGCCGACGACCCGGTCGGCGAGCAGCGTCTCCAGCGCGAGCATCCGCTCGCGGTCGGTCTCGAGCAGCCGCTCGACCGGCAGGTCGGCCAGCTCCGCCACCACCTCGGCGACCTCGGGGGGGCCC
>NZ_JEMA01000636.1 GCF_001589285.1 Sorangium cellulosum
CCCGCCGGGGCCTCTTCTGCCGGAGCGCGCGGGCCGGACGGCGGCGCGCCGCCGGCGTTCACGGTGCCGCCCAACACGGCGGTGCTCCACATCGGCGACTCGTTCGCGCTCGCGGGGTTCGCGCAGGCGCTGAAGCCGCGGATGCAGGCGCTCCGTGTGCGCTACGCCGTGAAGGCGGAGACCAGCTCCTACACGGTGACGTGGGCCTCCAGGATGGAGCTCCTTGTCGCGAACTACCAGCCGGACCTCGTGATCATCAGCCTGGGCGCGAACGAGGTCGAGAACGTCAACCCGCCGGCGCACGCCGGGGCGGTCCGGCGCATCGTCAAGGCGATCGGCGACCGCCCGTGCGTGTGGGTCTCCCCTCCGCTCTGGCGCAAGGACACAGGCATCATCGACGTGATCCGGACGAACTCGGCCCCGTGCCGCTTCTTCGACTCCGACGCGCTCGTGCCCGGTCCGCTCCCGCGCAAGAAGGACAAGATCCACCCGAACGAGGAGGGCGGCGCGCGCTGGGCCGACGTGTTCTGGAGCTGGCTCACGGCGGAGCACCTTCCCCCCGGCGAGGACCAGGGCGACGTCGCGCCCAAGCGCAGTCCGTGGGCGCTCAGGCCGCCCCCGCCGGAGGAGCACCGCTCCAGGGAGCAGCCGCCGGAGGGGGCGGTCCAGCGGGAGGAAACGGTGTCCGAGCAGCAAGTGAAGAGATTTTGAACCTGGAGGGGCTCTCGTCTTACGTCTCCCGTCCCCCGTCTTACGGCCTATCGTCCCCGTGCACGTCTGTCGTGCGCGTGCGCGTGCGCGTTCCCGATCCATCCCTTCTCCCGTCATCGTGAGAGGTGGAGCGGCACGACGGAGGACGGGGAACGCGCACGCGCACGCGCACGCCAGACGAGGACGATAGGCCGTAAGACGGCGGAGGGGAGACGGGGAGGGGAGACGGCGACCGGCGGCTGAGACGCGCTACGCCGGCGGCGACGTCGCGACCCCCACGCCGCGGTGGATCAGCCCCGGGTCGTGGCCGAGGGCGCCCGCGATCGCGGCGCGGACGTCGCGCATGAGGCGGTTGCGGCCGCCGGCGCCGTAGGGAGCCGGATCGATCGGCGGCATGATCGTGACAACCACCCGGTGGTGCTCCTGCACCACGAAGTCCTTCGCCCGCAGCACGTGGCGCGTGCCGTCGATCGCGACCGGGAGGATCGGCGTGTTCGTCTCGATCGCCATCCGGAAGCCTCCGCTCTTGAACGGCAGGAGCGCGCCGGTCTTGCTGCGCGTGCCCTCGGGGGCGATCCAGACCCGGGTGCCGTCCTGCAGCATCGAGGCGCCTACCTGCAGGCTCGCGCTGGCCTGGACGTGGTTGCCCCGGTTGATCCGGATGAACCCGGCCGCCTTCATGGCCTGGCCGAAGACCGGCACGCTGAACAGCTCCTTCTTGGCGATCATCCGGAGGCGCCCGGGGATCGCGCGGAACACGACAGGGATGTCGAACAGGCTCTGGTGGTTCGACATCACCACGAACGGCCGCGTGCCCGAGGCGTGCTCGCGCCCGCGCACAACGAGATCGACGTCGGCGTCCTCGAGGACCTTGCGCGCCCACCAGTCCAGCCGCTCGTCGCAGCGCTCGAGGGTCACCCGGCCCCTCAGCGCGTCCACCACGGTCGGAAAGCAGATCCGGGCGGTGTCGAAGATTCCCAGGAAGGTCGTCTGAAGGCTCATCGCTCTCGTTCCGCTTGAGGTGAGGGGGTCGCGTTGTGCGCTCGCGCCCGCGGGCAGAGCTCGCCGGGCACGGCGGACGAGCAGCCCTCTGGGGAGCGCCGGGCTCATCCAGGACAGGAACGCCTGGAGTATACCACTCACCCCCCGGCTGTGGTGCCGGTCACGGTCACTACCACGCGGCGGACGTGGGGAGAACTACGATGCTCCCAGACGTACAGGGCTTGCCACGTCCCGAGCGCGAGGCGGCCGCCGGAGATGGGGATCACCTCGCTCGATCGGGTGACGGCGCTCCGGAGGTGGCCGGGCATGTCGTCGGGGCCCTCGTCGTCGTGCTCGTAGTCGCGGCCCTCCGGGGCGAGGCGCGACATCCAGCGCTCCAGATCGCGGAGGACGGCGGGATCGGCGTTTTCCTGGATGACGAGGCTCGCCGAGGTGTGCTGGAGGAACACGGCGCAGAGCCCGACATCGACGCCGGTCCCGGCGACGACGCGCGCGACCTCGCGCGTGATGTCCACGAAACCTCGGCCGCTCGTGCGGACCTCGAGCGTGCGCTGGACGATGGTGGTCACCTCGCCATCTTAGCCGCCTTCGACGCGGGCGCCGCGCGCCACGTCGACGATCAGCCCCCAGCTCGTCCACTGCTGGAACCAGCCGCCGACGCGGGCAGCAAGCGCCGCGCTCGCCGTCTCGCCGGCGCCAGCGGCCTCGCCAGCGCCCGCGGCCTCATCGACGCCCGCGGCCCTGCCGATGCCGGCCGCCACCTCCTCGCACGCCGGGACGAGCGGCACGCCCCGCCCGAGCGCCTCGAGGAGCGCGAACGCCGGCGGATCGAGCTCCTCGCAGTGGATCGTGAGATCGGCGGCGCTGCGGAAGACGGCGAGGTGGACGCGTCGCGGCGCGGGCAGCGCGGGCGACCTCCCTTCCCGGAGCTCGCGGCGGAGGAGGTGCGCCGGGTAGCGGAGCTGCATCAGCGCGAGCAGCGGATGGAGGACGATCCGGGCCATGGACCAGCCCTCCTCGGGCATGCCGGTCACCTTCGCGGGATCGAGCGGCGGGGGCGAGGCGCCGTCGAACATGTCGACGAGGGCGTGCTCGTACCGCGCGACGTCGCGCGCGAGCTCGCGGAACGCAGGGGGAAACCCGCCGTAACTGCTGGAGAAATCGACGACGTGGGCCCCGAGATCGCGCAGGGTGAAGCGCGCGGGGGGATGCGCCGCGAGGTACGCCCTGGCGAAGGCGTCGAAGCCGTCGTCGCCGAGGACGTGCGCGAGCGCGGGGTAGTCCTCGCGGAGCGCGCCGATGTGGCGCAGCCAGAACTGCCGGCGGTAGATGTCGGCCTGCTCGGCGGGCGTGAGCCGCTCGCTCCCCGCGACGCGCTCGCGGCACCGGCCGGCGAGCTCGGCGTCGTCCGGCAGCGGCGACGGGGCCGTGAACATGCGGGAGAGCTCGCCCATCAGCGCGACGAGCGCGGCGGGGGGCGCGGGGTCAGGCGGCGCGCGCACGCGCGACCTCCTCCCGGATCGCCCGCGCCTTCTCCGCCTCGGCGGCGAGGACCTCGAACGCCGGGAGGTCGTCGTCCCACTCGATCAGCGTCGAGACGTCGCCTGTGTGGCCGACGGCGCGCCTGTACAGCGCCCACACGGCGTCGGCCACGCGATCGCTGTGCGTGTCGAGGATGTACTTGCCCTGGTGCGTGTGGCCGGCGAGGTGGAGCTGCACGATCCGGTGGTGCGGCACCCCGTCGATGTACGCGCCCGGGTCGAAGCCGTGGTTGTACGAGGAGACGAAGACGTTGTTGACGTCGAGCAGGATGCCGCAGTCGGCCTCCTCCGCGACAGCCGAGAGGAACTCCCACTCGGTCATCCGGCTCGCGGTGAAGGTCATGTAGCTCGACACGTTCTCCAGGGCGAGGCGGACCTCGAGGAAGTCCTGCACCGCGCGGGCCCGCGCCGCGACGTGCCGCACGGCCTCCTCCGTGTACGGCAGCGGGAGCAGGTCGTGCAGGTTGACCCCGTGCGCGCCGGTCCAGCAGAGGTGATCGCTCACCCAGGGGGATCGCACCTTGCCGAGGAGCGCCTTGAGCCGGCGGAGGTAGTCGAAGTCGAGCGGATCCGTGCTGCCGATCGAGAGCGAGACGCCGTGCTGCACGAGCCGGTAGCTCGCGAGGGCGCGCTCCAGGTTGGCGATCGGCATGCCGCCGTCGACCATGAAGTTCTCGCTGATGATCTCGAACCAGTCGACGCGGGGCCGGTGCTCGAAGACGTGACGGTAGTGCGGGATGCGCAGCCCGACGCCGACGCCGAGGTCGGGCAGGCCCAGCCGCATGCGATCGGGGTTCGCCATGGGTCACCGCGTGCGTGCGGCGCCCGGCGCCGCGGGCGCGCCGGGTCGTCGCGGGATCAGCGGCTCAGTGGGCGTGGCCGCCGCATTCCGCCGGCTTGCAGCCGCCCTTGCCCTTGCACTCGTTCTGGCCCGCGCACCCGTGGGTGTCGGTCTTGCAGCCGCCCTTGCCCTTGCACTCGTTCTTGCCGGCACAGCACTCCTTGGCGCCGGCCTCGGGCGCCTCGGCCGCCGCCGGCTCGGCGGAGGGGGGCCCCGTCTCCGGGTCGGGCGGCGGCGACGAGGCACAGCCCGCGAGGCCCGCCACCATGCCCGACACCGCCGTCAACGCCAACGTCTTGCCCATGTCCATCGCCATCTGAACCTCCACGTTGTAAGTGAGCGGCGTTGAGCTCCACGCCCACGCGACTTCCCCCTGCGCGCACGGCGTCCGGCGGCGTGTCCTGTGCGGCGTGGACACGCCGCCCGCGTGCCGCATTCCGCGTACGACGTAACGTGCTTCGGACGGCGGGGGCAAGACAAAGTGTCCGTTGCAGCGCGCCGCGGCGGGGCTGGCGAGGCGTCGTGCGGGGGCGCTGCGCGGCGCTCCTCGCGGCCGCGGGGCTCGCGTCGCTGGGGGCAGCCGGCTGCGGCGGCGCGTCGCGCGACGGGGTCGGCGTGGCGGGGGGCGCGGCGCGCGAGCCCACGATCGAGGCGGTCGCGGCGGAGCTCGAGGCGANCCACGATCGAGGCGGTCGCGGCGGAGCTCGAGGCGATGAGCGGTCCGATCCTCGAGGGGCGCGAGGCGACGTTCCGGGGCATCCTCGCCGACACTGTCGCGAAGGACGCGTACCTGTGCCTGCCGCCGGCGCGCGGCGTCTTCCACGGGGACGCGCCGGAGGGGGAGCGGCGGATCGCCGGGGTGATGCCGCATTACGGCCTCTTCTTCGGTCCGATGAGCTACCTCGTGCGGCGGCGCGGCGGCGCCTGGGAGGTCGAGGTGCGCATCGCTGTCGAGCCGCCGGCGGGCGCTGGCGTCTGGCTCGAGCTGCCCGACTGCGGGCTGGCCGGCGCGCTCGGGGGCGCGATCGCGTGCCGCGGGACGCCGTACGCGCGCGCCGGCTCGACGGACGCGTGCCCGGGCTCCGGCGAGTTCACCGCGAGGGCGACGCCGGCCGCGATCCGCGCGCTGCTCGCGCGCTGGTCGGCCGAGGTGGAGGGCTACTGGAACCGCGACGCGCGCGCCTTCGGGTTGCCGGTCCGCTACGACTTCGACTTCGTGCTCGCGGACGAGGCGCTGCGGGTCGACCTCGCTGTGCCGCTCTCGCCGACGTGCGGCAGGACGCCGTACTTCAGCGCGATGCGGGCCGGCTGGTCGCTGCCCGTGCTGGCCCACGAGGTGGGGCACGTGCTCGGGCTCCTCGACGAGTACGAGGCGCTCTCCGGCATCGTCCGCTGCTACCCGAAGACGCCGTTCCCCGGCGCGGAGATCAGCCGGATGGGGCTCTCGATGCGGGAGGAGACGAGGCTCCTGCCGATCCATCACTACCTCGTGCTCCGCCGCTTCTTCTGCCGCGCGCCGGCGTCGATCGATCCCTATGCCGGCGCGATCCGCTGAGCGCTCCGGGCGGCCTCGCGCCGGGCGCCGTATCGCGGGGGCGGCCGCGGCGGTGACGGGGACGGCCGCGGCGATGGCGCTGGGGGTCGCTGTCGCGATGCTCGCGGGGTGCCGCTCGGAGCGGGATCGCGGCGCGGCGGAC
>NZ_JEMA01000637.1 GCF_001589285.1 Sorangium cellulosum
CCGTGGTGGAAGCGCTCGCGGGCGAGCTCGGCCTCGACGCGGAGCGGCGCGCGGCGTGCCGCGGCCACCTCGAGCCGCTCGCGCGCGTCGTGCGCGACGTCGTGGGCGAGGGCGCGCGCACCGTTGTCGTCGACGCGGCCTGCGCTTCCTCGATGCACGCGGTGCACCTCGGGGCCGCGATGCTGCGCCGCGGCCTCGCCGACGTCGTGATCGCCGGCGGCGCCTACCAGCCGGGCCCGACGAACGCGTGCCAGTTCTCGCAGTTCGGCGGCCTCTCCGCGACCGGCAGCCGCCCGTTCGACGCCTCGGCCGACGGCGTCGTGTTCGGCGAGGGCGCCGCCGTCGTCGTCCTCGAGCGGCTCGACGACGCCGCGGCGCGCGGCGACCGGATCGACGCCGTGCTCCTCGGCAGCGGCCTCTCGAGCGACGGCCCGAGCCCGTCGGTCACCGTGCCGCAGAGCCGCGGGCAGAGCCTCGCGATGCGGCGCGCCTACGCGCGGGCGGGCGTCGCGCCGCGCTCCGTGCAGTACGTCGAGGCGCACGCCACGGCCACGCCTGTCGGCGACGCCACCGAGTTCAAGGCGCTCGCCGAGGTGTTCGCCGGCGACGCGGGTGCGCCGCGCATCGCCCTCGGCAGCGTCAAGTCGCTGCTCGGCCACACGGGCTGGACCGCCGGCGTCGCGTCGCTCATCAAGGTCGTGCTCGCGATGCGCGAGCGCACGCTCTTCCCGCAGCACGGGTTCCAGGCGCCGAGCGCGCGCATCGACCTCGAGGGCTCGCCGTTCGCCATCTCCACGGCGGCCGCGCCGTGGACGACGGAGGGGACCGCCGGGGACGGCGCCCCCCTGCGCGCCGCGCTCGACAGCTTCGGCTTCGGCGGCACCAACGCCCACCTCGTCGTCGAGGAGCACCGGCCCGGGCGCCCCGCCCAGCGCTCGTCGACGCGCTCCGCCGCGCGCCGCGCGCTGTGCGTCGTCGGGCTCGGGGCCGTGTTCCCCGGCGCGGGCGGCGCGCCCGCGGACGCGCCCTCGGAGGCCCTCGCCTTCGACGAGCGCGCGCTGCGGCTCCCGACCGGCGCGCGGGTGCTCCCGGACGCCCTCGAGGCCATGGACCCGGCGCAGCTCCTCGCGGTGATGGCCGCCGAGAGGGCGCTCGCGGCGCTGCCCGCGCGCGACCTGGCCGAGCGCGTCGGCGTCGTCGTCGGCCACGAGGGCAAGACCGGCCGCGGCGCGCGCGCGAACGAGCGGCTCTTNTCGGCCACGAGGGCAAGACCGGCCGCGGCGCGCGCGCGAACGAGCGGCTCTTCGGCGACCGCGTGGCCCGGGCGCTCCGCGCGCGCGGCGTGAGCCCGGCGCTCGCGGGCCGCGTGGTGGACGCGCTCCGCGCGGGCTCGCCCGCGACAGGGCCGTACACGCAGCCGGGCAACATGCCCAACATCATCTCCGGGCGCGTCGCCAACGTCTTCGGCCTGCGCGGGCCGAACTTCGTCGTCGACACGTCCGCGACCTCGCTGCTCGACGCGCTCGCGGCCGCGGATCTCGTGCTCGACGACGACTGCGAGGTCGTGCTCGCGGGGGCCGTCAACGCGTTCAGCGACGACGTCGCGCGCGGCGCGTCCGCGACCGACGACCCGCGGCCGGTGGGCGAGGCGGCGCTGCTCGTCGCGCTCTGCACCGAGGACACGGCC
>NZ_JEMA01000638.1 GCF_001589285.1 Sorangium cellulosum
GGGGGGCCCCGCGCGCCGCTGAGCGCCGGTCCCTGTGGCGCGCGCGTTGCGATGGGAGCAGAATCGCGAGGGATCGTGATCGTCGACCTGAGGCTCGTCGCAGCGCGCGTCGCCAAGGGCGACGACGCGGCCTTCCGGCAGATCGTCGAGCACACGCGCGCGCCGATGTACCGCCTCGCCGCGCGCCTCGTCGGCGACCTCGCGGAGGCCGAGGACGCCCTGCAGGAGGCGCTCGTGGACGCCTACCGCGCCCTGCGCGAGGGGCGCTACGACGGGAGATCGAAGGTGGAGACCTGGCTGTACCGCATCGTGACGAACGCCTGCATCGACGCCCTCCGGCGCCGCCGCGACACCCCGCGCGAGGCGCCGTCCGAGCCGCGCTTCGACGGCCTCGTCTCCGCCGAGGCGCGCGTCGCGCTGCGCGAGCTCGACGCGCTGCTCGCCGCGCTGCCGCCCCAGGAGCGCGCCGCGCTCGTCCTCGTCGCCGTCGAGGGGCTGCCCGCGAAGGAGGCCGCGGCCGCGCTCGGTTGCTCCGAGGGCGCGGTCGAGCAACGTTTGGTGCGCGCGCGGGCCGCGCTCCGCGCGCGACAGACCGAGAAGGAGGCGCCGCATGCCTGACCGCGACGACGACCGGACCGACATCGATCGGGATCTCGCGCGCCTCGCGGCCGCGACCGATCGGCTGGACGTCGACGACGCCGGCGACCGCTTCACCGAGGCTGTCCTCCGCGCCGCGAAGGCCGACGACGCCGCGAAGGCCGCCGACGACCCGCTGGCCCGCATCGCCCGCGCGACGGAGGGCCTCGCGCCGGACGCGGCCTTCACCGACGCTGTCCTCCGCGCCGCGAAGGCCGCGCCCGCGAAGGCCGCGCCCGCGCCCCCCGCGATGGCCGACGGCATCGTCCGCTCGGGCCGCGCCGCGATCGCCGTCACCGCCCTCGCCGCGGCCGCGAGCGTCCTGTTCTTCCTGCAGACGCAGCGCGACCTCGACAGCGCGATCATGGCCTCGGTGGACACCCTCGAGGCGAGCGAATGACCGAGCCCTCCTCCCCGCCCCCGCCCTCCCCTGCGCGCTGGAAGCCCCTGGCCGTGCTCGCCGCCGTCTTCCTCTTCGGCGGGGTCGCGGGCGCTGCCATCGGCCGCAGCACGGCCCTGAGCGACCTCGAGGCGACGCTCCGGCGCCCGCCGACCGAGGCGCGCGCCCAGTTCCGCCTCGGGGCGATGCGCCGCCACCTCGACCTCACGCGCGACCAGGTGCGCGAGCTCAAGGCGACCCTCGCCGAGGCCGAGTCCGAGCGGGAGCGGCTCCTCGCCGAGTGCCGCCCCGCGCTCGACGAGCTCCGCGACCGCACCGACGCCCGCGTGAAGAGCGTCCTCACGCCCGAGCAGCGGACCCGCTACGAGGAGCTCGAGGCGGAGCGGCGGGAGCGCCCCGGCCCGCCCCGCGGCCCGGGGCACCCTGGCCGCGGGCGTGGGCCCGGGGGGCGGGGCGACTGAAAGCAGAGGACCGCCAGGGCGCGCGGGACACCAGGAGAGCGCCGAGAGAGCAAGCGGGGATAGCGGGCTCGGGGCGAGCTGATGGACCTGGAACACCGATCGCGTTGAAACCCGGAGAATTTTCACAGGGAGGCGGGGAGGCGGGGAGGCAGAAGAAAATGAATTTCTCCCTCTTGCCGTCTCTCGCTCCCCGCCTCCCTGTGAAATTCCCGCTTTTTCTCGGGGTTTCAGCCCGTTTGTCGCTCTAGGCGAGATCCTCCTCTTGCAGCGCGCAGTTGATCCCGAACGCCGCGTCCGCCCCCTCGGCGGCGGCCATGATGGCGAGCAATACGTCCTTCGACGCGTCCCCGGCGACGAAGACCCCCTCGCACGTCGTCTCCTCGTGCTTGTCCGCCGTCTCCACGCCGCGCGCGTCCGTGACCTTGCAGCGGAGCTTCCTCGCGAGATCCGACCCCTGCTCCAGCGTCGTCTTCAGGAAGAGCGCGCGGCGCTCCACGGCGCTGCCGTCCTCGAACACAACGCGTTCCAGCATCCCGTCCCTGCCCTCGAGCCGGGCGATCCGCGCCTCGCGCACGCCGACGCCGTGGCGCTCGAGCCGCTGCGCCTCGGCCTTCTGTATCCCTGCCGGGCCGTCCGTGAAAAGCACGACATCGTCGCTCCACGTCTTCATGTTCACGGCCAGCGAGATCCCCGTACAGCCCTGTCCGTAAACGCCGATCGGCTGGTCCCGCACCTCCCAGCCCTCGCAGTAGGGACAGTGGTGCACGCTCTTGCCGTACATGGCGGCGAGGCCCGGGAGATCCGGTAGCCTGTCGACGAGCCCTGTCGCGAGCAGCAGCTTGCGGCAGACCAGGCGCTCGCCGCCTTCCAGCGTCAGCTCGAAGCGCCTGTCCTCGCGGCGGACCTCCGCGACGGTCACCTCGCGGATCTCGACGCCGTAGGGCTGGAGCTGCTCGCGCCCTATCCGCCTGAGCTCGGACGGCGCGATGCCGTCGCGCGACAGGAAGCCGTGCATCTCGTGCGCCGCGTGGTTGCGGTACCGACCGGAATCGCACACGAGGACGCGCCTCCGGCACCGCCCCAGGATGAGCGCTGCGCTGAGGCCGGCGGGCCCGCCGCCGACGATGATCACGTCGTATCCAGGGAGGTCCTCTTTGCGTGTGGACATGGTTGACCGGCCCGCCTCGCAACCGGCGCGCCGAGCGCGCGTCGAGCGCGCGTCCAGCCAGCCGCGCGCGCGGCGGCCCCGCGATCCGCCGGGAACGTGCTGCACACCGCTCAGCTCGGAGGCCGCTCGTCACCGCGCGTAAGGTCGCCGGCCGCCCGCCGTTCTCCGGGCATGCCCTGGAGCCGTTGCCCTCGCCGCAGGCCCCCGCGCGCGAGCCTGTCCATCGCCCTCCTCTCGGCCGTCGTCCTGACCAGCGCGTGCGCCCGCTCCGAGCGCTCCCCCTCGGCGATGGAGTCCGCCGCGGCGCCTGCGCCCGTGCAGGCGGCGGCGCTCAACCTGCAGGCGCAGGGGCCTGCGCCCGGGGTGCCGCCGCTCTCCCAGCGGGCGATGCGGATCACGGTCGAGACAACGGTCCTTGTCGACGCCTTCGACCCGGCGATGCAGCGGCTCCGGACCGCTGTCGAGGAGCACGGCGGGTACGTGAGCGAGGCCAGGGTGCACAGCGGCCCGCACCGCAGCGCGTCGCTCGAGGCGCGGGTCCCCGCGGCGAGCGTCGGCGCGTTCCGCGCCGTTGTCGCCTCGGTCGGCGCCGTTGTCGCCGACGCGGAGAAGGCGGAGGACGTGACCGAGCAGCGCGCGGACATCGGCGCGCGGCTCCGCAACGCCCGCGCCCAGGAGAAGCGGCTGCTCGATCTCCTCTCGGACAGGACCGGGAGCCTCGCGGACGTGGTGGCCGTCGAGAACCAGCTCGCGAGCGTGCGCGGGACGATCGAGCAGATCGAGGCGCAGGAGCGGCTCCTGGAGGGCCAGATCGCCTATGCGACGGTGAAGCTCTCGATCACCACGCGGTACGAGGAGCCGGCCGAGGGCGCGGGCGGCAGGATCGCCCGCGCGGCCCGGGAGGGCGTCGAGAACGCGGAGGCCTTCGTGGTGAACGCCGCGGTCCTCGTCGCGACCGCCGGGCCCACCTTGCTGCTCCTGGCGGCGCTCGGCGCGGCCCTGTACCATGCGCTCCGCGCCGTGGCCCGGCGTCGCGCCGCGGCGAGGCCGCGCCCGCCGTCCCCGCCGGGCCCCGCGCAGCCGTACCCATACGGCCCGCCGGCGGCGTACGGCCNCCGCGCAGCCGTACCCATACGGCCCGCCGGCGGCGTACGGCCCATACGGCCCGCAAGGCGCGCCGCCGCCGCACGGCGCGCCCGTCAACGGAGGCGAGGCCGACCCCGGGTGAACCAGCTGCGCCGACACCTCGCCGGCAGCCCGGACGCGACCACCAGGGGGATCACCGTCCACCCGCCCTGACCCTCCCGCGCGCCGCGCCTACCGCGCCGGGCCGCCGGAGGCCGGCACCAGCGCGAGCACCCGCGCGGGCGCGCCGCTGCCGCGCCCGAGCGGGAGCGGCGCGACCACCACGACCGCCCCTGCCTCGGGGAGCTGCTCCAGGTTGGCCAGATTCTCGATGTGATACCCGCCGTCGCCGAGGAACGCCTTGTGCTGCTCGAACGTCTCGCTCGGCCCCGGATCGGTCGAGAGGGTGTCGATGCCGAGGCCGCGGACGCCGCGATCGCGCAGGTAGCGGCTCGCCTCCACGGAGACCCCGGGGTAGTGCATGACGCCCTTCGCGTCCTGGTTGAGGTACTTCGCCGGATCGGACCAGCGCGCCCCCCAGCCCGTCCGGACCAGCACGATGTGCCGCGCGCCGAGCGCCCCGTGCCGCGCCTCCCAGCCCCGGAGATCGTCCACGGTGAGCTGGTAATCGGGGCTCTCCGCCACCTTCGCCGTCACGTCCACGACCGCCGCCGCCCCCACGAGCTGCTCCGGCGCCATCTGCTCGACGGTCGCCGCCCCGACCCTGAAGTGCGCGGGCGCGTCCACGTGCGTGCCCGCGTGCTCGTCCATCGCGAACCGATTGGAGTAATACGCGTCCTTCTCGACGGTGCTGAGCGTCTCCAGGGCATAAGGCTTGTTGCCGGGGAACAGCGGCATCCCCGGCGTGATCGGGTGCGTCAGGTCGACGACCCGGGCCGTGGCGACGTCGAGGCCCGCGGGCGCGCCCTGCCCGGACGACGGCGCCGCGCCCTCGACCTGCGCGGCGGCCGGCGG
>NZ_JEMA01000639.1 GCF_001589285.1 Sorangium cellulosum
CGCTGCTCCACGCGGCGCTCGGCGTCGTTGGCCTCGCCGCCCTGGTCGCGCTCATCCGGCACGTCGGCGCGGCGGAGATGCTCGACGCGGTGGCGCGCGCCGCGCCGCTCCTGCCGCTCCTCGCCGCGCTGGAGGCGGCGCGCGTCGGGTGCGAGACGCTCGCGACGGGCGCGCTCTGCCCGCGGCGGAGCGTCCCGCCGGCGGAGCTCCTGCGCATCCACGTGGTCTCCTACCCCGTGATGGCGCTGATGCCGGCCGGCCGCGCCACGGGCGAGGCGGTCAAGGCGGCGCTGCTCTCTCCCCACGTCGGTGCCCCGCGCGCGGCCGCGATCGCCGTGGCGAACCAGTCGCTCGCGCTCCTCTCGGCGAGCCCGCTGTCGCTCCTCGCCGCCCTGGCCATCTGGCGGATCGGCGGCGGCGCCTCCCCGCTCGCCCTCGGCGTCCTCGCGCACGCCGCGCTCCTGGCCGCGAGCGGCCTCGGCGTCGCCTACGCGGCGCGGCAGCGCGCCGCCTTCGCCTGGTTCGCCCGGCGGTTCGCCCGCGTCGGCCACGCCACGGCCGCCTTCCAGGAGGCCGTCCGCGAGCGCCCGCCCGTGCCGGCCCGCCCCTTCGCCGCCCACGTGGCGAGCCGCGCGCTCCAGGCGGCCGAGTACGCCGTGCTCCTCGCCGCTGTCGGCGCCGAGGGCGGCCCCCTCCGCGCGCTCGCCGCGTACGGCGTGGGCGCGGCCGGCACGGCGCTCGGCGACCTCATCCCGGCCCAGATCGGCGCGACGGACGGCGCCTTCGCGCTCGCCGCCCCGCTGCTCGGGCTCACCGCGAGCTCCGCGATCGCCATCTCGGTGCTGGTCCACCTGCTCCAGGCGACCTTCGCGCTCGTGGGGATCGCCGCCACTCTCGCGTGGCGCCGCGGTCATCCCCGGCCCTGAGCCGCCCCTCGGAGCGTGCGGAGACAGCTCTCCATGGACTGCGTACCGCGGGTCGGAAACCCCGCCAGGGATCGCTGGCCGCCCTGTCCTCGCGCGCAGGACATCCTCTCACGCGGCCGCTGGGTTCACCTGCGGCCCGGCTCCGCAACGGCGGCCGCGGCAGCCCCGACGCGGCAGTGCTAGGTTGCCGGGCGAGGATGCCTCGCCCGGCGCGCCCGCCCGATCTCCCCATCCGCTCGCAGCTCGTGGGCCCCGTGCTCGCCTACGTGCGCGCCCGCGGGGGCGACGTGGAGCGCCTCCTCCGTGTGTTCTCGCTCTCTCCGAGCGCGGAGGCCGATCCGGAGGTCACCGTGCCGCTCTCGTCGCTTCAAGCGCTCTTCGACGACGCCGAGCGGGAGGCGCGCGATCCGTTCCTCGGCCTCAACGTGGCGGCGTGCATCCCGCGCGGCCGATGGCACCTCATCGAGTACAGCGCGCGCAGCGCCCCGACGCTCCGCGAGGCGCTCGCCCGCGTCGCCAGGTACATCTCGCTCTTCAGCGAGCACGTGGTCGTCTCCTTCGACGAGCGCTCGGGCGAGGGCGTGATCGCCCAGCGGATCCCCGGCCGCCCCCTCTGCCTCGGGCGCCACGGCAACGAGTTCTTCGCCGCGTCCCTGCTCCTCCAGGCGCGCGCCGCCGCGGGCGCCGACCTCGTCCCCGGGCGGGTCTTCTTCGCCCACCCTGCGCCGCCGGACATCTCCGAGATCGTGCGGCGCTTCGGCGCCGCGCGCGTCGAGTTCGGCGCCGAGCGCAACGGCTTCGCCCTGCCCTCCGCGGTCCTCGGGAGGCCGCTCGCCTCGGCGGATCCGGCGCTCCTCTCCCTGCTCGACGGCTACGCCGAGCGCGCGCTCGTCGAGCGGGGGGGCCCGGGTGGCTCGGCGAAGCTCCTCGGCCAGGTGCGGCAGACCACGCGCGCCATGCTCTGCCAGGGGCGACCCACGATGCGCGACGTCGCCAGGGCCCTGCGCATGAGCCCGCGCACCCTGCAGCGCCGGCTCGAAGACGAGGGGACGAGCTTCCAGGAGATCCTCGAGAAGCTCCGCGAGGAGCTCGCCCGCGCCCACGTCGTCGAGGGCAAGATGCCCCTCGGCGAGATCGCGTTCCTGCTCGGCTTCGCGGAGCTCGGCCCCTTCGTGCGCGCCTTCCGCCGCTGGACGGGGACCACGCCGGCCGCGTACCGGGCCAGGCACCTCACGGCGAGCATACGAACGTGACGTTCGACAGCCCGCCTGGGAAGATCTTCGACCGCAGCGAGCGCTCGTCCCCGGCCTTCCACCCGAAGCCCCCGGAGCACTCGCGCGAAGGGTGCTCGAGGGTGATCGTCACCTCGCCCTCCTCGACATCGAAGAAGACCGCGGGCCCGCCCTCGGTGGATGCGGTGAGCGACGGATCAGGCACCTTCTGCGCGCTCACGTAGGCCGGCCCGCCCCCGGCGTTCGGCGTGATGGCGAAGGTCGCCCCGGCGACGCGCGTCGTCCGCGCATCGAGGTCCTCGTACACGTTCGCGGTGATCGCCCCCTTCTCGGGCCAGGCCTCGGCGCCGGACAGCGCGATCAGCAAGCCCATCTTCGTCTTCGTGAGCAGGCTGAAGGAGCCAGCGTCGATGTCCTCGGTCCCGACGGTCCAGGTCATGTACGCGGGACCGTACGACTCGCTCTCGCAGCGGAGCATCAGCTCGCTCTCGGCCGGGAGCGACATCATGAGCCGCCCGTCCGCGTCCGAGGTCGCGCAGGCGACGTCGGGGCGATCGGCGACGCAGACCTCCACCCCTTCGAGCGGCGTCACGGGCGACGCGGTGGCGTCCACGATCCGCACCGAGAAGGCGATGTCCTCGGGCGCGGCGCCGCCCTGCCCGGAGGGGTCGGCATCGCCGCCGGAGCAAGCGGCGCCGAGCAGCGAAACAAGGGTCATGGAGAGAAAGCCAGTCCGGTTCATGGTCCACCTCATCGACAAGAGCGTCCCTCCCGCGGCGGCGCGCGAGGGGCGCTCGCCGCAGGCGCCTGGAATGTCGCTCTCGGGGCGCGCGCGCGGTAGGACCGGGCGCGCCAGAAGTGGGGACCGGGCGCGCCAGGCTCGTCCATGCATCGAGGCGACCTCTCCTGGCGCCGCCTGCAGGCCTCGCCCGCGAGCGCTCGATCATCGCGGCTTGGACTCGACCCGTCCGAGCGGCTCGGCTGCGCCCGTCAGCGCCCTTTGTGCTTCCTGCCAGGCGGCGTCTCCGGGGTAGAGCGCGGTGCGGAGGTAGGCCCGCGTGAGGAACTGGACGGCGGCCACGCGCTCGGGGCTCTCGTCGGTGGTCTCGGCGAGGTCGTAGCCCGCCACGCCCCCCAGCCCGTGCCCTGCATCGACCAGCATGAGCAGCGACTTGGGGCCTGGGGAGAGGAAGTAGGGATCGGCGTGCCAGGCGGCGCCTGCGGTCGTCAGGTGGGGAGAGCCGTCCTTGTCGCCGGCGACCACGAGCGCGGGCGTCGTCATGGTGGAAAAATCGATGGTCGCGAAGAATGCGTAGTTCTCTGCTGCGTACTTGCTGAGGGCGTCGCCTCGGCCGGGCGCGGCGAGCAGCACGCCCGCCTTGATCCGCGGCTCGGCGACGCTCACCTCGCTTCCGTCGCGGGGATCCACGTGGCGCGCGCCGAGCAGCACGCTCGCTGTGTGCCCGCCCATCGAGTGGCCGAGGACGGCCACCTTGCTTCGATCCACACGCCCGGCGATCGCGGGGACGGCGCGCTCGATCGCGTCGAGCTGGTCGAGGATGCGGCTCATGTCCTCGGCGCGCGCGCGCCAGAAGAGAGGCGCATCGGGGTGGTCCGAGCCTCTGAAGGGGAGCGTCTTCGAGTCGAGATGCGTGGGCTGGATCACGACGAAGCCGCGCGCCGCGAGGTAGTTGGCGAGCGGGGCGTAGCCGTGGAGCGACGAGACGAAGTTGGAGGGGCCATGGCCGTGCGAGAGCAGCAGGATGGGCAGCTCGCTTCCGGTCACGGGCGCGGAGACGCGCACCTGGAGATCGACGGGGCGGCCGGGAGCGGGCAGCACGATGGGGTGGATCGAGAAGACCTGCGCGGGTGCGCTGGAGGCGTTCGCTGCGGGAGTCGGTTGGCTCATGATGTGGATTTCCTTTCGGGGGCTCGGCCCCGCTCCTCGCCTTGGTAGCTCCCGCCGCCGCTCTCTCATTGGAAGGACCGGACATTTTCGGAGCGCTCGCTCCGCGTCGGCTTGAACCAATGACAGACCGGCCCGCAGTCCGAGTACCCGCCGCAGGTCATCCCCTCCGTGTCGCAGCACGCGCCGAGAGCCGCGCGAAGGAGCTCCTCCTCGTCACCGATCGAATGTCGGGGGCGCTTCAGGCCCCGCGCCACGCTGCGCTGCGCTCCCCCGCTCACGCCATCTTCGCCCGGGAAGCGGCCCCCTCCGCGCGCGCTCTGCGGTGCGTCCCGGGAGGGGTCCGGCACCCACGCGAGCGCTCTGCTGCGCGGTCCCGGGGGGCCCGGCACCCACGCCAGCGCTCTGCTTCGCGGTCCGGAGGGGTCCGGGCCCCCCCTTGTGGCACAACGACAGGGGCAGTTGCGGGTCTGTGGCACAATTATTCACCCAAGAACGCGATTTTTGGCACAATTTTGCCCTGAAGGACGCGCCGCTGGACGTTCTGGAGGGGTCCGGACCCCGGTGTGCCGCAATGCATTGCGGTTGAGCCAGTGCCGGACCCCCTGCCCTGGCACAGAGCAACGCCCGCCTGGCCGCCCCGGCCAACCAACCACGGTCGACGACCGCGTTCGCGCAGGACGGCGCCCTCGCCCCTCCTTCCCGCATCCCTCGCCCGCTCGCCCGCAAACCGCCCATCCTCCAGCGCCCTGCGCCGGGCGGCGATCGAGACAATGGCACAGATGCGCTGGCCTCCCTCCGGCCGTTCGGCCTAGGGTGTGCCCGCATGATGGCGGAGAAGACCGGTGGCCCTGGACGGGACGTGCTCACCCAGCGGGAGGCCGAGGAGCGCGCTGCGCGCATCGGCAGCGCGCGCTACGAGCTCTCGCTCGACCTCTCCCGCGGAGGGAACGGCTACCGCGGCGAGGCGATCGCCTACTTCGACGTCCGCGGCCGCGGCGACACATTCATCGACTTCCGCGGCCGGCGCATCGAGCGGCTCGAGATCAACGGCGTCGAGGTCGAGCCCGAATGGACCGACTGCCGCATCCGGCTCCCGGGCAAGCTGCTCGACCCGGAGACGCGCGTGCGCGTCGTCTACGAGAACGACTACGACCACACAGGCGACGGCTTCCACCACTTCCGCGACCCGGAGGACGGCGAGGACTACCTCTACACCGACCTCGAGCCGTTCAGCGCCCACCGCCTCTTCCCCTGCTTCGACCAGCCGGACATCAAGGCGAGCTACCGGCTGTCCGTCGCCGCGCCCGAGGACTGGGAGATCATCGGCAACGCCCGCGTCACGCGCACGTTCGCCGCGGGCCCGGGGCGCACGACGCGCGTGTTCGAGGAGACCACCCGGTTCAGCACGTACATCTTCGCGCTGATCGCCGGCCCCTACAGCGGCGTCCGCGACGAGCACCGCGGCATCCCCCTCGGGCTCTACTGTCGCAGATCGCTCGCGCGGCACCTCGACCCCGACGAGCTCTTCACGATCACGAAGCAGGGCTTCGACTTCTACCCCGACTTCTTCGACTACCCCTACCCGTTCACCAAGTACGACCAGGTCTTCGTCCCGGAGTTCAACGCCGGCGCCATGGAGAACGTCGGCGCCGTGACCCACAGCGAGCGGATGATCTTCCGGGACCCGCCGACGGACCACCAGCGCCTCACGCGCGCCGAGGTGTTCCTCCACGAGATGGCCCACATGTGGTTCGGCAACCTCGTCACCATGCGGTGGTGGAACGACCTCTGGCTCAACGAGAGCTTCGCCACGTACATGGCCTTCCTCGCCATCGAGCAGGCGACCCGGTTCCAGCCCTCCGCGTGGAAGGCGTTCAACGTCATCAAGAGCTGGGCCTACCGGCAGGACCAGCTCGTGACGACGCACCCCATCGCCGGGGAGCTCGCGGACACCGAGCACACGTTCCTGAACTTCGACGGCATCACGTACGGCAAGGGGGCGGCCGCGATGAAGCAGCTCGTCGCGACGATCGGCCTGCCGGCCTTCCGCGACGGGATGCGCCGGTACTTCAAGCGCTACCAGTACGGCAACGCGACGCTGCGCGAGTTCCTGTCCGCGCTCGAGGAGGGCTCCGGCCGCGACCTCGGCGCCTGGTCGCGCGTCTGGCTGGAGCAGGCGTCGCTCAACACGCTGACGGCCGAGTGGGAGCCCGACGGCGACCGCATCGGCCGCCTCCGCGTGCTGCAGACGGCGCCCGAGGGCTACCCGACCCTGCGGCCGCACCGCATCGACGTCGCGCTCGCGCGCGAGGAGGACGGCGCGCTCGTCGTCGACTCCGTGCCCGCCGAGATCGACGGCGCGGCGACCGAGGTCGCGGCCGCGCGCGGACAGCGGGCGCCGCTCTTCGTGTTCCCGAACCACAACGACCTCACGTTCGCGAAGATCGCGCTCGACCCGGGCTCGCTCGCGTTCGTGCGCGAGCACATGGGCCGCGTGGACGATCCGCTCCTGCGCCAGCTCCTCTGGGCGTCGCTCTGGAGCATGGTGCGCGACCAGAAGCTCGCCTCCCCCGCCTACCTCGCGCTCGTGAGGGACAAGCTGCCCGCCGAGCCGGACCTGTCGCTGCTCGAGCCCGTGCTCACGAACGCGGTGACCGCGCTCGCGCGCTACGTGCCCGACCCGATGCGCGACGCCGAGGCGAGCGCGTTCACGGGCCTCGCCCTCACGGCGCTCCGGGCGGCGCCGCGCGGCGACGCGCAGATCGTCTGGGCGCGGGCGCTGCTCAACGCGGCCTACTCCGCGCCGGACCTCGCCCTGGCCGCGCGCCTCGTCGACGGCGAGCTCGAGGTGGAGGGGCTTGAGATCGACCAGGAGATGCGCTGGACCGTCGCCGTGAAGTGGGTCGCGCGCGGGATGGAGAGCGCGGACGAGCGCCTCGCCGCCGAGCGCAAGCGCGACCCGTCCGACCGCGGCCAGCGCGCCGCGCTGCGCGCCGAGACGGCGCGGCCGGATCCCGCGGCGAAGGCCGAGGCGTGGGAGCGCTTCCACGAGGGCGGGTACGGCTCGCTGCACCAGACCGGCGCGGCGATGTCGGGCTTCAACTGGTCGTTCCAGCGCGCGCTGCTCGAGCCCTACGTGGAGGCGTTCTTCGAGCGGGTGCAGCAGGTCTTCGAGACGCGGACGCACGAGCTCGCGTCCGCGTATTTCACGCACCTGTTCCCCTCGTACCGCGTCGATCGGGACCTCCTCCGCCGCGCCGAGGCGCAGCTCGCGCTGCTCCAGCAGAGCCCGGGCGGCGCGCCGCGGCTGCCCATGCTGGTCCGGATGCTCCGCGAGGCGAGCGACGACCTCGCGCGGGCGATCGCCTGCCGGGAGCTCGCGGCGGCGAGCGGCCAGGCCACCGAGGCGCCCGCCCGCGCGGCCGGGGCGCGCTGACCTGAGCGGGGAGACGGGGAGCGCGGCGCGCGAGGCGACGATGATCGTGCAGCTCGGCAAGGCGTCGCTCGCGTGGACGCGGGCGGATCTCGAGGCGAAGCTCGAGGGCCACGCGCGCGTCCTCATCGACGTGGGCACGGGCGACGGGCGCTTCGTGTACAGGCAGGCGGGCGCGCACCCCGACACGTACTGCATCGGGGTCGACCCCGCGGGCGAGCGGATGCGCGAGGTGTCGTGGCGCGCCGGCCGCAAGCCCTCCCGGGGCGGCCGGCCGAACGCGCTCTTCGTCGTCGCGTCGGTGCAGGCGCTGCCCGAGGAGCTCACCGGGCTCGCGCACACCCTCACGCTGAACTTCCCCTGGGCGTCGCTGCTCTCGGCCCTCGTGCTCCCCGAGGCCCCGGTGCTCGAGGCCCTGCGCCGCCTCGTCCGGCCCGGCGGCGAGCTCATCGCGCTGCTGAACCAGAGCGTCTTCGACGACAGGCCGTACGCGGCGCGGCTCGGGCTCCCCGAGCTGACGGACGCGTGGGTGGAGGACGCGCTGCGCCCCGCCTACAGCGCCGCGGGGTTCGAGATCCGGGCGAGCGAGATCGTGGACGGGGACATGCCGCACCAGACGAGCTGGGGACAGCACCTCACGCTCGCCTCGGGGCGGAGGACACGCCTGCTCACCGCCGAGGCGATCGGCTGAGGCCGCCAGGGCGGCGAGGGTGCCGAGCTGCACGCCGTCGCGGCCGTGGGCCCCACGGCGCGCCCCCCTGGCCCGACGTGGCGCTCGACGTGGCGCCGGAGCCTACCAGCGCCCCCCGGGTCTACCAGCGCCCCCCGGGGCCCGCGAGCGCGCTGCGGCTACGCCCGGGCCCCGTGGGCGGCCTCCCGCTGCTCTGTCACCCGGCGGACCGTCTGCGCGGTGTTCCTGTCGTCCTCGCGCTGCGCGATGTCCGACAGGCTGATGACGCCCACCAGCCGGCCGTCCGCCTCGGTGCACAGGACGCGCGACTTGTGGTGATGCCCCATGAGCTGCTCCGCGCGCAGCACGTCGTCGTCCGGCCGGCACGCGATCACCTCGGGGGTCATCACGTCGCCCGCCCGCGTGCTCAGCGGGCGGTTGTCGGCCAGCACCCGGATGGCGAGGTCGCGATCGGTCAGCGTCCCGAGCACCCGCCAGGCCTCGTCGCAGACAGGGAGGAAGCCGACGTTCGCGTCGCGCATCTTGCGCGCGGCCGTCCGGATCGTGTCGTCGGCCATGATGCACTGGACTTCCCTCGTCATGATCTCCCGGCACAGCATGCTTGCCTCCTCAGCTTCGGTTGCGGCGTCCGCTCGCGTCGCCGCACACGCCTGGACCTTAGGGGGGCAGCGCCGGCAGACGAAGGAGCAGCGGGATGAATGCGGCGTCAGGCGCCGCTGGACGGACATTCTCGGGCTCACCCCATCACGCCGGTCATGCAGGCTCGAGCCGGCGGGCGCGCCGGACCCCACGACGGCATGGCGTCGCGCCGCGGCGCCATGCACCCTGGGGCGCGAGGCACCATGTCGGAGCGGATCACAAGGGCGGTCATCCGCCGGGCGCAGCCGGAAGACGCCGCCACCATCGCGCGCGTCGAGGTCGACTCCTGGCGTGCGGCCTACCTCGGCCTCGTGCCGGCGTCCGATCTCAACGCCCTCTCCACGCAGGCGCGCGAGGCGAGCTGGCGGCGCATCCTGAGCCGCGGCGCCGCGACCGGCACGCGCGCCTGGACCCTGCACGCGGAGGACGCCGCGCTCGGCTTCGCGAGCGCCGGACCGACGCGCGACGACGACGAACCGCTCGACGTCGGCGAGCTCTACACCCTCTACCTGCTGCCCGCCGCGTGGGGCCGCGGGCTCGGCGCCGCGCTGCTCGACACAGCGCAGGCCGATCTCGCGCGGCGCCGCCACCGGACCATGACGATCTGGGTCCTCGAAGGGAACACCCGGGCGCGCCGCTTCTACGAGCTCTCCGGCTTCACCCGCGACGGCGCGCGGCGGCCGGCGCGCGTCGGCGCGGGCAGCCTGCCGGAGGTCCGCTACCGCCGGGCGCTGTAGCGCGCCGGGAGGGGCTCCCGGCGCAGCCCCGGCTCAGCGGGCGGCCTGGGCCTCGGCCGGCGGGCCGAAGCGCACGACGATGCTGCTGTAGCCGCCCCGCGGGTCGTGCTCGGACGTGACCTTCCCCCACGGGTACTCGTAGGGCGGCGCGCCGAGGATCGACTCCAGCCAGGCATCGTGGCTCGCCTTGCGCTCCGCCTCCTCCTTTTCGGACCAGTCGTTCCAGAACGCCTTGGACTCCGCGCCCACCTCGAAGAGCTCGACCGACGCGAGCTTCCCGCTGCAGAAGTGCAGCGTCATCCGGAAGGTCCGGAAGCCGATGCGCTGGCGCGACGTCCTGTATCCGCTCCACGGCTGCGCCTGGCTCAGGGCGTTGGCCATCCGCGCCAGCGGCGACGACAGGAACTGCGCTTCCGAATACGAGGGGCCGATGCGAGCCCCGGATGAGAGCTCGATCTCGCCCGTCTGTCGATGGATCATCCAACCCTCCGGCCGGTCGGCGCAGCATACACCACGGCTCCAGGCCCCGTGTGCTCAGCCGGAAGCAGCCGACGAGCAGGCGCGGCGGTGGCATACGGGCGGACTCTGCCTCTCCGGGGTGCCAGCGTGGGTGTTCGACCGATACCCCGGCCTCCGCGCGGCGCCGCGCCGGCCCGCGCGAGGCGATCTCCGCGGCGCGGCGCGCGCACACGAGAGCTGCCGCTGTCCTCCTCTGTCGACACGACGCCCACGATGTCGCGCGTGACAGCGCGACAAGCGCGACGCGCTTTTGCTATGGGCGTAAGTCGATGCGGCACGACGTCGGCTTTTCGCACTCATCACGACCGGAACCCCGGTAATATCGGCCACCTCTCGAGCCGGGGCCCATCCGAGCCATCAGAGGTCTTCTTGCCGCGCTGCCCATCCTGTCATCGCCGACTCGCAGCCCTCGCCGTCTGCTCAGCGGACGGCGCCACGGCGCCGCGCCACGCCGCGCCGCTCGATCTCGACGCCGAGGCGCCGCCGTCCCTCGCGGGCTTCCGCGTCGGCCAGCCGCTCGCGACCGGCGCGTTCTCGATCCTCTGGGACGCGACGCGGCTCGACGACGGCGCGCCCGCGGTGCTGAAGATCAGCAGGGCCCACGCGCTGCTCGCGCGCGAGCGCTTCCGCTGCGAGACGTGGGCGCTCGAGCAGCTCGGCCCCCCGGTCTCGCCGCGCCTGCTCCAGAACGGCGTGCTCGAGGACGGCCGCGCGTACATCGCCATGGAGCGGCTCGACGGCGAGACGCTGGCCACCCGCCTCGAGGGCCTGTCCGCCGCGCTCGACCTGCGCGCCGCCCTCGACGTCGCGCTCGCCGTCCTGGGCTGCCTCCAGGCGGTGCACGAGCGCGGCCTCGTCCACCTCGACCTCGCGCCCGAGAACGTCTTCCTCGAGCCCGGCGGCGGCGTGCGGCTCCTCGACTTCGGCCTGTCGCAGCGCGAGCGCGGCGTCGTGTGCCACCCCGCGGACAGCGCCCTCACCACGCTCGGCGCCATGCTCGGCGCGCCCGAGTACGCCTCGCCCGAGCGGCTCCGGGGCGAGCCGATCGACGCGCGCGCGGACCTCTACGCCTTCGGCGCGCTCCTCTTCGAGCTGCTCACGCTGCGCGCGCCGTTCTCGGGCGACCGCGCGAGCGTCGCGCAGGGCCACCTGAGCCGGCAGCCGACCCGGCCGGGCGAGCTCGCGCCCGTCCCCCCGCCCGTCGAGGACCTCGTCCTCGCCTGCCTCGCCAAGGAGCGGGCGCTCCGCCCTCGCGACGCCGTCTCGCTGCGGGCCGCGCTCGCGTCGGCGGGCGCGGCGGCGCTCGGCCCGGCCGGCGAGGTCGCCGCGCCCGCGGGGGACGACGCGGCCTCGATCTCCTCGGACCGGCACGACACCGTGGTGCTNCGGCCTCGATCTCCTCGGACCGGCACGACACCGTGGTGCTCGCCCTCGAGGCCCGCGGCGCCGAGGCCGAGGTCCGCGCCGCCGTGGCCCGGCACCGGGGGCACCTCGCGCGGCAGCGCGGCTACCGCTTCGTCGCGATCTTCCCCGGACCGAAGGAGGCGGCCGCGGAGCGCGCGCTGCTCGCCGGGCGCGAGATCGTCGCGTCCGTCGGCGCGCCCCTCGCGATCCACGTCGCGCCGCTGAAGCTTCGACGTGAGGCGCGCGACGCGGACAGCGTCCAGGTCGTCGCCGGGCTGGCCGTGGAGCGGCCCGAGTCGTGGCTCCCCGCCGGGCCGTGGCGCGGGATCGCGCTCAGCGCCGAGCTCGTGACCGCCCACCCCGGCTTCGACGTCGCCGCGGCGAGCGAGGACGGCCGCTACTTCTTCGCGCAGGAGGCGCTCCTGCCGCCCGACGATCGCGACGCCGCGCGCGCCGCGCCGCCGCTCGTCGGGCGCGGCGACACCCTGAGCGCCCTCGACGAGAGCCGCGAGCGCGCCCTCGCGGGCCTCGGGCCCGGCCTCTGCGCGCTCGTCGGCGAGCGCGGCGCCGGCAAGTC
>NZ_JEMA01000640.1 GCF_001589285.1 Sorangium cellulosum
CGTGCCGGGGGTCGGCTGCGCGGTGCCCGCCGCCGGTGGCTGCGCGGGGGTAGGCGTCGCCGTACCCGGGAAGGTCGACGTCGGCGCAGCCGGCCCGGGCGTCGGCGCGCCGGCGACCGGCGCGGGGGCGGCGCCGGTGGTTCCCAGGGTGAGCGTCGCCGGTGTGGCCGCGCCGATCTTCGCGTCGACCTGGGTGGTCGCCGACCGGTCCTGGTACGTCGCGAACAGGGTGTGCTTGCCCGGGGTCACGAAGACCGGATCGGGCAGCGGCGCTTTGCCGACGAGGGTGCCGTCGATGCTGATGTCCGCGCCGTTCGCGTCGGCGACCACGACGATGAAGCCGGTTCTCCTCTTCACGTCGGCGATCGCCTTCTCCGCGGCGGCGCGTTGCTCCGGGGTCGCGGTTGTGTGCTCGCGCAGGAACTGCTGGAGGTGGTTGCCGGCGTCCTCCAGGTGATTCGAGCGAAGCTCGCTCTGCCCGAGGTTGAGCAGCACGGCCGGGTGTTGCTTGAGCGTGTAGACCTGACGAAACGCTGTGCGCGCGTCCTCGAAGCGACCGGCGTCATACGCCTTGACGCCGTCCTCGTAGCGCTGGCGCGCGACCTCGGTGACGGGATCGGACGACTGCGCGAAGCTCGACGGCTCGCTGAGAGGGGAGGAGGTGAGCCCGGCCTCGGTGAGCAGCGCAGGCGCGATGAACGAGAGCAGGAGGACAGGGGCGCAGGCGCGTGTTTTCATGGCTCCTCAGGTCGGGCTTCGCCTCGTTGGCGCCCGCGGAAGGTGACGACTGCAGCAAGCCTCGCTGCCGAGGCGGTGAGGCGGGGCGCTTCAGAACGGCGCATCGCGGATGATGCCGCCGCCCTTGGTGCCGCCGGTCGAGCTCGTTCCACGCTGCGTCGGCGCCTCGGGCGCAGGCTTCTTCGCAGAGGTCGTCGCCTTCGGCGCAGGCGTCGGCGCGGTGGGCGTCGGTCCGGCCGTGGACGGCGCAGCGGCGGAGGAGGTCGGCATCGCAGCGCGACCCGGAGGGCTCGCCGGCGCCGAGGCGCTCGGCGCGGGCGTTGTCGCGGCGCCGTCGCCCGCGGCGGGCGAGCTGACGGCGGTGGCCTGCGAGGTGGCGGCCGGGGCGGCGGCGGGCGTCGCGGGCGGCGCCTCCACCGCGGGAGGCGTCTCCGCCGCAGGTGATGCCGGCGTGGGATCGGCGCCCGCGTCGTCGCCTGGGGCGAGGATCGCGCGGCCAACGAAGAACAGGAAGGCCGCGCCCACGACCGCGATGCCGAGCCGCAGCGCCGTCTTGTTCGGCCCGGACACGGGGAGCTCGATGGGGTCGTGGTCTTCCGTGCGGACAGCGGAAGCGGCCACGGTGTCGGCGCTCCCCGCCGCCGGCTGCCCGGCGCGCGAGCGCGTCGCCCGCGTCGACCGTGGTCCCTCCGCGGCCGGCGGGGAAGGGGCAGGCGCCGGGGCCGCCGGCGGTTCGGCGGCCGTCGCGCCGTTCACGGCGTCCGGCTCGGCGACCCGTCCGCCGGCTACCGCGTCCGGCGCGGCGGTCCGCGCGTCGGCCACGGCATCCGGCTCACCCACCCCCACGCGCGTTTTCCCGGCGGGGGCGGGAAACCCGCCCCGCTTCTCCGCGCTGTCCTCGGGCGCGCTCGCACCGACAGCGCTCGCTGTGCTGCCCGCGTCCTGAGCCTGCGTGAGCGGCTGAGGTGAACGCTCGCCGGGCTGCTCACCGCCGCTGCCCGATCCTCCGGCGCCTCCGGATGCGGCCTCCGGTGCGGGAGATCCCTGCGGGTCGTCTCCGACGGCGATGGTCGGAACACCGTCGATCACGGTGTCCGACACAGCGGACGCGCCCGCCGGGGGGGCTTCGCGCACGGCCGCAGCGGGTGCCGCCGCGGTCGCCGCCGATGCCGCGGCAGGCGCCGCCGGTGCATCCGGGGAAGGCGCGGTCGCGGCCTCACGCCTCGGCTCGGGGGCTTCTGCGGGGGGCGCCGCCGCCGGGACCGCCGGCCGCGCCGCTGCAGGGACGCCGGCCTCCGTTCCGGGGGCGCTGCCGCGCGCGTCTCCCCGGCCGAATGGCAGCTCGTCGAACGCCTCCCAGGATGGCCGGATCGACGAAGCGATCCGCTCGGCTTCCTCCGCAGAGAGGGAACGTTCTTCAGTTTCCGCGGCCGTCGGTCGCTCCCCCGCAGTCATCGCGGCAAGAACTTACCACCCGCGTCAGCCGCACCGCAATCTCGCGACCGATCCGCGCGCCGCCAGCGCCCCTCGATCGGCTCATCCTCCGCGGATCTCCCGCAGCAGCGCGTCATCCCAGGTGTCGGCGACTTGGCTCACCGTCGTGATGATATCCTCGAACTCTTCGTACTCGAGCGCGCTGAGCCTCCGCAGGCAGCGCACCACCACCTCGTTGCGCGCCCTGTCGATCGCGAAGGCCGCGTCGGAGGTGGCGATGAAGCTGAGCTCCAGGAGCCGACGGTAGAAGGCCTCGCGCCCGGTCAGGGGCACGGCCATGATGGGAGAGAACACCATCAGGACGCCCTGAGGCTCCAGCACGTTGACGCCGATCGTCGCGCTCCCGTGCTGGAGCTGCGCGTACCCCGTCTCGTCGAGCGCATTCGCGCCCGCGCTGCCCGGCGACCCGGCACCGCCCCGAGAGCTCGCGGCGTACCGGGCGAGATACGCGTTGACCATGCTCGCCGCGTCGGCAAACCTCTCCCCCGACGCGCGATCCGCGTAGAGGGGTGCTGTGGATGAAGTGGGCGTGAGGTCGGGCACGTGAAACCTCCGGGACGTATGGCCGTTCTCTCGTCGCGCAGGGCTGGCAGGGCCGACCCGGCGAGTCGGCGGCACACCCGCCCAGCGCAGCCCCATCGTAACGCCCTGGCGTTCGCGAAGATCACGCTTTTTGCGGTGGTCGCGCACGCGCTCGGGTGCAGCGCCGAGGGCGGCGCGCCCGCCGCGCCGGCCGCGCCCTCCGACGAGCAACGCGCCGCCGCGCTGCTCGATCCAGGCGCGCGGCTCCCACACCGCGCCGAGACGGTCGCCCTCGCCGATGCGGTCGCCATCGCGTCGTCGCGGGCCGGGGCGTCGGCGCAGGCGGCCTCGCTGGCGGAGCTCGCCGGCGATCTTCGCGTGCGGCTATTCCGCCTCGATCAGGCGGCCACCGACGCGCGCGAGGCGATGGAGCTCTACGCCGCGGCGGCGACCGCCTTCCGCGCCTCGGCCGAGCCGGCCCACGTCGAGCGCGCGTGCCAGGTCGAGCGCCGCCGCGCGCTGCTCGCCGGAGAGGTCGCCCGCGACGCGGCCGTCGTGTACCGCGAGCTCTACCTGGTCTCGCGGCGCTACGCGGCCCTCGCCCCGCCCGCGCCGTCCGGCGGCGCGCCGCCCTCGCGCTCGCCGTGCCTCGGCGCGATCGCGGTCGCGCTGGCGCAGGCGGCCGCTTACCGGCCGAGCGGCGAGGCCTTGCGCGCGCTCGAGCAGGAGGGACACCGCGTCGAGGGCATCGCGCTCGCGCTCGCGCAGGGGCCCGCGATCGTCTCCTCCGCCGCGCCGGCGAGCGCCGCGAGCGCGCCGCCCGTGCAGGTGACGACCGCCGACGCCGGCGGCGGCGATCTGGTCGTCGCCCCCCGGGCGTCCGCGCCCTCCGGTCCGGTGAAGATCACCGGGATCGAGCGGCACGGCTCGGACAAGGGCGCGCGCGTCGTGGTCGAGCTCTCCGGGCCGACGACGTTCGACGTGGGCACGCTCCCCGCGGACGAGAGCGCCGGCAAGGACGCCCGCGTCTTCGTCGACGTCGCGGGGGCGACGTCGCGCGGCATCGCGCGGGAGATCGAGGTCGGCGGCGTCCTGCGGCGGGTGCGCGTCGGCGTGCAGCCGAAGGGCACGCGCGTCGTCCTCGATCTCGCCCCCGACCTGTACCGCCGGGTCTTCTACCTGCCCGAGCCGTTCCGGATCGTCATCGACGTGAGCACCCGCCCGCCGGTGCGCGACGACGAGCGCGAGGCCGGCGGCGCGCGCGAGGTCCGGCGCGTCGTGATCGATCCGGGGCACGGCGGCAACGACACCGGCGCTGTAGGCCCCACCGGCCTGAAGGAGAAGGACGTCACGCTCGACGTCGCCCACCGCGTCGCCCCGCTCCTCGCGCGCGAGCTCAAGATCGAGACGCTCCTCACCCGCGACAGCGACGTCTACGTCCCGCTCGATCTCCGCACCGCGCGCGCCAACGCGTTCCACGCGGACCTGTTCGTCTCGATCCACTGCAACGCGAGCGACAACGGCCGCGCGCGCGGCGTCCAGACCTTCTCGCTCGCGCCGTCGCGCGACGCCGAGGCGCCGTCGGCGAAGCTCGCGGCGCGCGAGAACGCCCCCCGCGCCGCCAGGGCAGGGCAGGGCGTCGCCCCCGTCGATCCCGACGCCCGCCTCGAGGTGGAGGCGATCCTGTCGAACCTCAACGTCGGCGACATGGCGGCCCGCTCGCGCCACTTCGCCGAGCTCCTCCAGCGGTCGTCGCTCGCCTCGCTCGCGCCCCGGTACCCCGACACGAAGGATCAGGGCGTGAAGGGCGCGGGCTTCTTCGTCCTCGCGGGCGCCGACATGCCAGCCGCCCTGTTCGAGACCGCGTTCATCTCGAACCCCGAGGACGAGGCCCGCCTCGCCACCGCTGATTTCCGGCAGAAGATGGCGGACGCCATCGTGAACGCGATCCGCGCCTACCGCGAGGGCAAGTGAGGGGCGCCGCCGCCCCGCGCTCGGCTCAGCCTCGCTCGAGGCCCATGAGCCGCTCGAGCGAGTCGCGCAGCTCGCCGGCCTCGCCCTTCTTGATGAAGTCGTAGGCGCCGGCCTCGGTCGCGTTCTTCTTCATCTCCTCGTGGTTCGAGTACACGATACAGCGGATGTGCGAGGTCGCGTCGATCGACCGGAGGCGCTCCAGGCAGCGCACCCCGTCGAGGCCCGGCATCATGACGTCCAGGATGAGCGCGTCGGGCTGCAGGTTGCCCACCGCGACGAGGGCGTCGAACGGGTCCTGGAACGTCGTCAGGTCGAACCTCCGCGACAGCGTCTTGCGGAGCGCGGCGAGGACGGCGGGGTCGTCGTCGACAACGACGACCTTCGGCTTGCCCATCCGGAGGATCTCCGGGATCGGGTAGCCGTACTTCCGGAGGAAATCGAGCACGTCCAGCCGCCGGAAGCGGAGGTGCCGTCCGGGCGTGCGGAAGTGGCGGATCTCCCCCTTGTCCGCCCAGTTGTGGATGGTCTTGAGGTCCACCTGGCAAAAGCGCGCGACGTCGCTCGCGGTGAACAGCTCGGGCTGCGTCGTGTTCTCTTTCGGGTTCGTTTCCATGGCTCACTCCTCGAGATCAGGCGTCGCCGGTACGGAGGGGGCATTCGTCCGGGGGGCTTCGAGACTGGTCGGCACGGGTGGATCCGGGCTCTCGTTCCTGTTTGATGTGGATCGGGGATCCACGCGCGCAGGGCTCTTCGGCGACGAAGCGTCCGTTGCGCAGGACATAACGGGTCGGACCCTCGGCGCGCCGCTCGCGCGCCTCATGCGAGGGATCTCCCGGCAGCGCCAGGTACGGCGGCTCGACCCCATCGCCCGGGACGAAGCGCGGGCAGATCGGCAGGAGCGACTGGCGCTCCGCCAGCGCCACGGCGCTGCGCACGTCCGCGGCCGCGGACAGCAGCTCGAGCGTGCGTGAAGTCGGCGGGGCGAGAAAGATCTCGCCACGCTCGGCGCGCTCCAGGACCGCGGGCGGCGCGGCCCAGAAGCTCATCGTCGTCTCGTACCCGTCGTGTCGCCCGACCTGGCCGCGCGGCAGCGGCAGCAGGAAGAAGCGCGCGTCGAAGCGGCGCGGCTCGGCGAGGGGCGTGATCCATCGTGCCCATGGGACCAGCGCCTCGAGAGCGAGCTTCAGGCCACGCCGATCGAGGGCCGCGTCGAGCGACGTCCCGGCGGCAAGCTCCCGCCCGACAGCGTCGATCTCGTCGCCGGACAGCGGCAGGTCGGTCGGCAGGATCGCCCCTTCTTCCAGCGTCTCGCGGCACGCCGCCACGCACAGCGCCCGCGCCGGCGCCTCCTCCGTCGCGAACGCCGCGGCGCGGGCCGGCGGAACGGTCGCCCGATCCCTCCAGACTTCCGCGCCGTCCTGCGCGTCCACCTTCCCACCGGGGAACACCACGGCGCCCCCCATGAAGCTCGAGCTCGCGTGGCGGTGCACGCAGAACACCTCGAGCCCAGCGCGACCGTCACGGAGGACGATCACCGTGGCGGCGTCGCGAGGTCGTACCGGGTTTCGGTTCTGATCAAAATCCAGCAATCTAGGATAAATTTGTTCCACGTGAGCTGTCTTTCGTCAAACCGTCCTCTGCGTCTGTTTTCCGGCGTGCTCTGCGGTGAGCATGCCTGTTCGAGGCCAAAGTGGCCGCCCTTTCCGGCTGCTCGGGGGCTCCCCGTAGACGCTTTCCAACCTCTCCCGACACCGATGCCGCGGCGCGCGATCGGTCTCGGCCGTGCGGCGTGTGATGACGAATCGCTGTATTCGCCGCGCGCCGCGGGCGAGCTCTGCCTGTGACGGAGGCGTCGTTGACGGGCTCGGCGCTCACGCTTAGGATTCTGCGCCTCGCATTTTCGGGAGGCTGTCTGGCCTCTCCGGACATGTCGCGGAGCCGAAAGCCCCGTTCCAGCAGCCGGGGGTCAGCGCCCCGCGGCTTGCATGCGCCAGGGAGCTCAGACGGCAGCGCCGCACGGCGCATTCGACGCGAGAGGACCTATGAACAAGGCCCAGCTGAAAAAGTTCAAGACCCTGCTTGAGACGAAGCGCGACGAGATCATCAAGAAGGCCAAGCAGACGCTGACCGAAGACATGATGCTCGACGCGAACGATCTCCCGGACGAGATGGATCTCGCCTCGAGCGAGTACCTGCAGTCGTTCACGTTCCGCCTCCGGGGCCGCGAGAAATCGTTCCTCGACAAGATCCAGAAGGCGCTCGTGAAGATCGAGGACGGCTCGTTCGGCAAGTGCGAGGAGTGCGAGGAGGAGATCTCGGCGAAGCGCCTCGAGGCGCGCCCCGAGACGAGCCTCTGCATCCGCTGCAAAGAGGATCAGGAGAGGGTCGAGAAGGATTACGGCTGACGCCGCGCCGCGCTGGCGGCCGCCGCTCCGGCGGACGCCAGCGCGCAAGGCTCTCCGCGTCGTACGGGCGTGCGCTCCCGCCTCCGGTCCATGTCGTGCGGACCGGGCGGGGCCACGCCCGTCTTGCTATTTGCGAGCCGCCGCGCGGCCGCGCGGCGGCTGCGGGCTGCGGCGCTTGGCCGCCGCGAGCACCTCGCGCAGGTACGCGCCGGTGAACGACGCCTCCTCCTGCGCCACCTCCTCGGGGGTGCCCGCGGCCACGATGGTGCCGCCGCGCTCGCCGCCCTCGGGGCCCAGGTCGATCACCCAGTCGCTGCAGGCGATCACGTCGAGGTTGTGCTCGATCACGAGGACGGTGTTCCCGGCGTCGCGCAGGCTCATGAGGCTCGCGGTGAGCACCTCGATGTCCGAGAAGTGCAGGCCCGTCGTCGGCTCGTCGAGCACGTAGAGCGTGCGGCCGGTGGCCTTGCGCGCGAGCTCGCGCGCGAGCTTCACGCGCTGCGCCTCGCCGCCCGAGAGCGTCGTCGCGGGCTGGCCCAGCGTGATGTAGCCGAGGCCCACCCGCGCGAGCGCGGCGAGCCGCTCCCGCACGCGGGGGAGCGCCTCGAACTGCTCGATCGCCTGCTCTACCGTGAGGTCGAGCGCGTCGGCGATCGACATGCCTCGGTAGAGCACCTCGAGCGTCTCGCGGTTGTACCTGCGGCCGCCGCACGTCTCGCAGGTGACGAAGATGTCGGGCAGGAAGTGCATCTCGATCCGGAGCACCCCGTCGCCCTGGCAGGCCTCGCAGCGGCCGCCCTTCACGTTGAACGAGAAGCGGCCCGCCTTGTACCCGCGCGTCCTCGCCTCCGGGAGGCCCGCGTAGAGCTCGCGCAGCAGCCCGAAGACCCCCGTGTACGTCGCCGGGTTCGACCGCGGCGTGCGGCCGATGGGGGCCTGATCGATCGAGATCACCTTGTCGATGTGCGAGAGGCCCTCGATCCCGTCGCACGCGCCGATCGGGGCGGAGCTCCTGTAGAGCTCGTTCTTCGCGGCCGGCAGCAGCGTGTCGACGATGAGGCTCGACTTGCCCGAGCCGGACACGCCGGTGACCGTGCAGAACAGGCCGACGGGGATGTCGGCCGTCACGTTGCGGAGGTTGTGCGCCCGCGCGCCGGCAACGCGGATGAAGCGCTCGTCGGGGCGCCGGCGCTTCGTCGGGATCGCGAGCTGCTTCTTCCCGCTGAGGTACGGGCCCGTGATCGACGCGGGATCGGCGCTCAGCTCCTCGGGCGTACCCTGCGCCACGACGTTGCCGCCGTGCACGCCCGCGCCCGGGCCCATGTCCACGACGTGGTCGGCCGCGAGGATCGCGTCGCGGTCATGCTCGACGACGACAACGGTGTTGCCGAGGTCCACGAGCCGGCGGAGCGCCTCGAGCAGGCGTGTGTTGTCGCGCGCGTGCAGGCCGACCGAGGGCTCGTCGAGCACGTAGAGCACGCCGACGAGCGCGGCGCCGATCTGCGTCGCGAGGCGGATGCGCTGCCCCTCGCCGCCGGAGAGGGTCTGCGCGGAGCGGTCCAGCGTGAGGTAGTCGAGCCCGACGTCGATGAGGAAGCCGAGGCGGGCGATCACCGCCCGGAGCAGCGGCTCAGCGATCGCGCGCTCGCGCGGCGCGAGGCCGCCGTCGACCGGCGCCTCGCCCGCCGCGCCGCCGGCCCGCGGCGCCCCGTCCCTCGGCGGCATGAGCTCCTCGAGGAAGACGCGCAGCGTGCGCAGCGGCAGGGTGCCGACGTCGGCGATGTTGCGATCGCCGAGCCGCACGGCGAGCGCCTCCGGGCGCAGGCGCTTGCCGTCGCAGGCGTCGCACACCCGCGTGATGACGAAGCGGCCGATCTCGTCGGAGAGCGCGGCGCTGTCCTCGTCGGGATCGGCCTCCTCCTCGTCGCCGAGGGCGGGCTCGCCCGCGCTGAGCAGGCGCTCGAGCCGCGGGATGATCCCCTCGTACGCGGCCTTCTTCTTCCCCCGGCCGCCCCCTGGCTCGCTCCCCTCGAGGATCGCCTGCCGCACGGCCGTCGGCAGCTTCGCCCACGGGACGTCGGGATCGCAGCCGAGCGCGGTCACGGCCCGGTCGGTCTCCGCGGCGAGCGAGAGCGATCCGCGGCGGCCCCAGGCCACCACGGCGCCCTCGCGGAGCGTACGCCGCGGGTCGGGGACCACGCGGTCCGGGTCGATGCGGGTCCGCGCGCCGATGCCGTCGCAGGCCGGGCAGGCGCCGTGGGGGCCGTTGAAGGAGAACATCCGCGGCTCGATCGGCGGCAGCGAGATGCCGCAGTCGATGCACGCGAAGCGCTCGCTCATCCAGAGCGGCTCGAGCTTCATGCCGTCGCTGGAGATGTCGACGAGCAGCCTGCCTTCGCCCAGCTTGAGGGCGAGCTCGACCGAGTCGGTGAGCCGGCCCTTGATGCCCTCCTTGACCACGATCCGGTCCACGACCACGTCGAGGTCGTGGGCGCGCGTCCGGTCCAGGACGATCTCGTCGCCGAGGTCGACGATCTCGCCGTCGATGCGCGCGCGCACGAAGCCCTCGCGGCGCAGCCGCTCGATGTCGAGCTTCAGCTCGCCGCGGCGGCCCCGCGCGATGGGCGCCATGATCGTGACCCGCGTCTTGTCCCCGAAGTCGAGGATGCGGTCGACGATCTGCTGCACGGTCTGCGCCTCGATCCGCTTGCCGCACGCGGGGCAGTGCGGGGTGCCGACGCGCGCGAAGAGCAGCCGGAGGTAGTCCGAGATCTCCGTCACGGTGCCGACGGTCGAGCGCGGGCTCTTCGCCAGCGCGCGCTGCTCGATCGCGATCGCGGGCGAGAGGCCCTCGATCGACTCCACGTCGGGCTTGGAGAGCTGCTCGAGGAACTGCCGCGCGTAGGCGGAGAGCGACTCGACGTAGCGGCGCTGCCCCTCCGCGTAGATGGTGTCGAACGCCAGGGACGATTTGCCCGAGCCGCTCGGGCCGGTGATCACCACCAGGCGGTCGCGCGGAAGCGACACGCTGACGTTCTTGAGGTTGTGCTGCCGAGCGCCTCGAACGACCAGTCGATCCATAGGGGGAACCGGAGAGCTATCACACACGGAAGCGGGCGTGGCGGCGCTCCTGCTCGCGGCGCGACGCTCCCCGGCGCTCCTCGCTCGCGGCGCGCCGTGGCGCGGCGCGGCGGGCAAGGTCTTCCTGATGTCTTGCGATTCTTCTCACGTCGCTGCGCTGCAAGCTGGACTATGAGGGGGCGCGCGAGGTGACGTGAAAGCGCGCTTGAGGAGTGTCCTGATGGCCGTCGGCGCCGGCGTTGCGCTCGGCGCGGTCGCGCTCCTGGCGCGGTACGCCCCCGAGCTCGACGCGCTGCTGCTCATGCCGTCCTCTCCGCCCGTGCGCCATGCCGCGCCGCGTTCGATCGAACCGGCGGCGCTGCCCGCCCCCTCGTCGCCCGCCGCCCCGCCGCCCACGCCCAGCGCGGCCGCCCGCCCGCGGGAGACA
>NZ_JEMA01000641.1 GCF_001589285.1 Sorangium cellulosum
GTCCAGTCCGCGGCGACCTCGCCGATGGCCGCGCCCACCGCCACCCCGGCCCCCACAGCGCCCACGCCGCCCGCCGCCGCCGCCCCGGCGGCCAGGCCCGCCGCGAAGAAGGCGGCCGGCAAGAAGCCCGGCCACGCTGGGTGCGGCCAGGGCACCTGCGGCTGACCCCGGCCGGCCCGCCCTCCCCGTGCCCCCCATGACCGGCAGCGCGCTCACCGGCGTCGGCCTCGGGCTCCGCTGGGAGTTCCTCGACGAGGTGCTCGAGCTGCTCGACGGCGGCGCGGCGCTGCCCGTCCCCTTCTTCGAGCTCTCCCCCGAGAACTACATGCGCCGCGGCGGCTACTTCCCCGCCGCGATCGAGCGCGTCCGGGAGCGCTTCGCGATCCTGACGCACGGGCTCACGATGTCGGTCGGCGGGGTCGACCCGCTCGACGCCGGCTACCTGCGCGAGCTCGGTCGGTTCCTCGGGCGGCTCGACCCGCCGTTCCACAGCGACCACCTGTGCTTCTCCGGCGTCGACGGCAGGTTCGTCCACGACCTCCTGCCGCTGCCGCTCACCTCCGCGGCCGCCGCGCACGCCGCGGCGCGCATCCGCGAGGCGGAGGACCGGCTCGAGCGGCCCATGGCGATCGAGAACATCACCTACTACCTGGTCCCGGGCCGCGCCGCGCTCGACGAGGCCGACTTCCTCGGCGAGGTGCTCGAGCGCGCCGGCTGCGGGCTGCTGCTCGACGTGAACAACCTCTACGTGAACGCCCGGAACCACGGCGTCGACGCGGCCGCGCTGCTCGAGAAGATCCCGGCCGGCCGCGTCGTGGCGATGCACGTCGCGGGGCACGAGTGGCGCGACGACGCGGGGGTCCTCGTCGACACGCACGGCGCGCCGGTGATCGCGCCCGTGCTCGACCTGCTCGCCCGCGCCGTCGCGCGGACAGGGCCGGTGCCTGTCGTGCTCGAGCGCGACAACGACGTGCCGCCGCTCGAGGCGCTGCTCGCCGAGCGCGCCGAGGTCGAGGCGGCGTACAGGCGCGGGCTCGCCGCGCGGGGGGGCGGGGCATGAGCGCGGCGCGCGGGACGAGCGAGGCGCGCGGGACGAGCGAGACGCGCGGGACGCCGGGCCAGCCGCCGCCGGAGCTCGCGGCGCTGCAGCGGGCGCTCCAGCGCAGCGTGAGCGAGCCGGACGAGGCGGCGATCGCGGCCGATCCGCGCGCGTGGCTCGCCCGCGCCGGGCTCGAGGGGGCGGACCTCGAGGCGATGGCCTCGCTCCCGCCGGGGCGGCTGCTGCTCTACCGGAGCCTGATCCGGCGCGGGCTGACGGGCGCGATCCGCGCCGGGATCCCGCGGACCGCGGCGCGGCTCGGCGCGCGGTTCGAGGCGGACGTGGCGCGCTTCCTCGAGGTGGAGCTGCCCCGGTCGCGCTACCTCCGCGACGTCGCGCTCGAGTTCGTGGGCTTCACGGCGCCGCGCTGGGCCGAGGACCCGGAGGTGCCCGCGTACCTCGCGGATCTCGCGCGCCACGAGCTCGCCGCCTTCGCGGCGTCGTGCGCCGAGCCCGACGGCGACGAGGCTGGCGCGCCGGCGTCCGGCGAGGAGCTCTCGCTCGACCGGGGCGCGCGCTTCCAGCGGGCCGCGGCGCTCCTGCGCCACGAGCACGCGGTCCACCGGCTGGAGGACGGCGAGGCGGCGCGCGACGTGCCGGCCCGCGAGCCGACGAGCCTGCTCGTGTACCGCGACGCCGGGCACGAGGTCCGCTTCCTGGAGCTCACGCCGCTCGCGGCCGAGATCCTCGGCCGGCTCCTCGCGGGCGCCGCGCTCCGGGACGCCGTGGTCGAGGGCTGCGCCGCGCTGGGCCGCCCGGTCGACGGCCCGGTGCTGGAGAGCACCGCGGCCCTGCTGAGCGACCTCGCCGAGCGCGGGGCGCTCCTCGGCGCCGCCGCGCCGTCGCGCTTGCCCCGCGGCGCGGGCCGTGGGTAACGCAGGATCCGAGGACGTCGATCGACCCATGCAGCGCAAACTCTTCTGGCTGGCGGCCGGCCTGTGGCTCGGGTGCAGCAACTCCGGCGGCGGCCCCCCGAAGGGCGGGGCCCCCTCGGGAACCAGCGGTGACAGCATGGGCCAGGGCAACGGCATGGGCAGCAGCGGCGCGAGCGGCAGCAGCGCGAGCTCCGGCGGAGCGGACGGCGGCCCGCGGCCGGCGAGCGCGCCCCGGGTCTACGTCGGGGGTCGCAAGGGGATCTTCGTCTTCCGCCTCGACGAAGCCGATGGCGCGCTCTCCGCTGTGCAGGGCCCGATCGACGCCGAGATGAACCCGACGTTCCTCGCCGTCGACCCCGCGCGCCGGCGCCTCTTCGCCGTGAACGAGCTCGACGAGGTGGACGGCGAGATGTCGGGCTCGGTCAGCGCGTTCCGGATCGGCCCGGAGGACGGGACGCTCGCGCTCATCAACAGGGCCTCGTCGAGGGGCCAGGGCCCTGCCCACCTCGCCACCGATCGCGCCGGGCGCTTCGTCCTCGTGGCCAACTACGGCGGCGGCACCGCGGCGGTGCTCCCCGTCGGCCAGGACGGCGCGCTCGGCCAGGCGGTCGACGAGGCGGCGTTCGGGCCCCGGGCGCTGTCGCACCACGCCGTGACCGACCCGGCGAACCGCTTCGCCTTCGTCACCAACCTCGGGTCCGACGCGGTCGCCCAGTTCACGTTCGACGCGGACACGGGCACGCTCGAGCCGAACACCCCGCCGACCCTCGCGCTCCCCGCGGGCACGACCCCGCGGCACCTCGACTTCCACCCGAGCGGCCGGTTCGCCTACCTGATCAACGAGAACGCCGGCTCGATCACGACCCTGAGCTACGATCCGGCGCGCGGGGCGCTCTCCGCCGTGGCCACCGTCTCGACGCTGCCCGACGGCGCGAGCGCCGAGGAGAACGCCTGCGCCGAGGTCGCGGTGGCCCCTTCGGGCAAGTTCGTCTACGGCTCGAACCGCGGCCACGACAGCATCGCCATCTTCGCTGTCGACCCCGAGCGCGGCACGCTCACCCTCGTCGGCCACGCGCCGACCCAGGGAAGGACGCCGCGCCATTTCCAGCTCTCGCCGACGGGCAAGCTGCTGCTCGTCGCGAACCAGCGCTCGAGCACCATCGTCGCGTTCCACGTGGACGAGGCGACCGGCGCCCTGCGGCCGACCGGCCGCGTCACCGAGGTCCCCGAGCCCACCTACGTCGGGATCGTGGCCTCGCCGGGCCCGTGATCGCGCGCCGCGCAGCAGGCCTCGCGCTCGTCGCCGCGGCGCTCGCCGCTGCGGCGCGCCCCGCGCGCGCCTCGTCCGGGGAGCAGACGGCGTCGCTGAGCTGGGTCCGGCTCGCCGGCGCCGAGGCGTGCGTCGGGGCGCGCGCGCTCGCGCAGGCGGTGGAGGCGCGCCTCGGGCGCGCGGCGCTCGTGTCGGCCGCCCGGGCCGAGCTCACGATCGAAGGGCGCATCGAGCCGGTCGGCTCCGGCGGGTGGCGCGCGGTGCTCGCGGTCGCCGATGCGGACGGCGCGCTGCTCGGGACGCGCGAGATCGCCACGGCGTCGCCGCGCTGCGGGGCGATGGACGACGAGCTCGCCCTGGCCATCGCGCTCATGATCGACCCCAGCGCGAAGCTGTCCCCCGGCGCGCCGCCCCCGCTGACCGCCCCGGCGCCGCTTCCGGCGCCATCACCCGCGCCCGCTACCGCGCCGCCGCCGCCGGCGGTCATCGTGCAGCGCGTGCTGGTCCCGGTCCCGCCGGCGGCGCCTCCGCCGCCGGCGCCATGGCGCGTCGAGGTCGGCGCCGGTCCGCTCCTCGGGCTCGGCCTCCTCCCCTCGCTCGGCGTCGCCGCCACGGTGCGCGCGCGCCTCACGCCGCCCCGGTTCTTGTCGTTCGAGGTCGGGGGGGTCGTCTGGCTCCCGGACGAGGCGACCAGCGGCGCCTCCGCGACGCGCTTCTCCTGGGGCGAGGGGTTCGTTTCCGCGTGTCCCGTCGCGCTCGGGAGCGCCACGCGGCTCTCGGCATGCGCGGGCGTCCGCCTCGGCGCGCTGCGCGTCGGCGGCGTCGGGTTCAGCGTCGACCACGCCGACGAGCGCCTGACCGCGGCCGGCGCGCTCGACGTCCGCCTCACCCGGCGGCTCGTCGGCCCGCTCACCGCGGGCGGCGGCCTCGGGCTGATCGTGCCGATCGTGCGCGACACCTTCTACTACACCGACGCACAGGACCAGACCCGCGAGGTGTTCCAGATGGCGCCGCTCGCCGGGACGGCGGACGTCCTGCTCGGCGTCGAGCTCCCTTGATCCCCGGATTCCTCTGGTTCCTCTGGTTCCCCTGATTCCCCACGATTCTCCCTGTTCCGCGCGCGGTCTCGCTTTCTTTCATAAAAGCTCGCCCTCGCGACCATCCAGGGCAGGGGCCGGCGTTCCTTGCGCCCCGGCCTCTCGCGATGACCCTCGAGGAGATTTTCGAAGAGAACGCGGCGTACGTGTGGCGCGTGCTGCGCAGGCTCGGCGTCGGCGAGGCCGACGTCGAGGACGTCTGCCAGGAAGTCTTCCTCACGGTGCACCGGAAGCTCGGCACCTTCGACGGCAGCTCGGCGCTGCGCACGTGGCTCTACGGCATCTGCCTGCGGCTCGCGTCGGAGTACCGGCGGCGGCCGCACCGGAGGCGCGAGGAGGTGGCCGAGGCCGTCCCCGAGCAGGTCATGGCGGCGCCGCAGGACGAGACGCTCGATCGCCGCCGCGCGCTCGACCGGCTCGACGCGGCGCTCGACCAGCTCGACGACGACAAGCGCGCGGTGTTCGTCCTGCACGAGATCGAGCAGGTGCCGATGGCGGAGATCGCGAAGGCGGCGGGGTGCCCGCTGCAGACGGCGTACTCGCGGCTGCGCGCGGCGAGGGCGCAGATCGAGGCGGCGATGCGCCGGCACGAGCTCGGCGCGCCGCGGGCCGGCGCCGCGCGGGTGACCGAGGGGAGCAACGTATGAGCGGCGATCCTCGCAGGCAGATCGGCGCGGGCGGCGGCTCGGACGTGCTCCGCGTCGCCCTCGAAGCGGCCCGGCGCGACGCGCCGGACAGGGCGCAGCTCGCGCGGCTCGCGGCGCGGCTTCCGCTTGGCCTTCCGGGCGGACCGGGCGGCGGCGAG
>NZ_JEMA01000642.1 GCF_001589285.1 Sorangium cellulosum
GCGGCACCGGCGGCAGCGACGGCGCGACGGGCGCAGCGCAGCTCTGCGTCGATACGATCAACAAGCACCGCGCCACGCTCGGCTTGCCGCCCCTCGGGCGCTGGACCGATGCGGAGTCATGCTCCGATGAAGAGTGCGAGTCCGACGGGAACACCAACACGCCGCACGGCGCGTTCGGCGCTTGCAAGGAGAGGGCGCAGAACGAATGCCCCGGGTGGCCCGGTCCGCCGCAATCCATGATCGCCTCGTGCCTGCAGCTCATGTGGGACGAGGGGCCGGGCGAGGATTTCAACAAGCACGGCCATTACATCAACATGAGCAACCCCGAGTTCACCGAGGTGGCTTGCGGGTTCCACACGTTCCCGGACGGGAGCGTCTGGGCAGTGCAGAACTTCCGTTGACGGGCGCGGCGCACGTTCACGGGCCCTCGGGTCCGTGAACGTCGCGGCCCGGGACGGCCTCGTCGCCGTCCTCGTCGCCGCAGGCCGCCTCCCCTCCCTCGAGCTTTCCGGTGAGCCGCACGCACCTCGCGCGGTGCACCCAGACGTCGAACGCCTCCATCATCCGTCGCTCGACCGCCGCGCCCTCCAGCAACCCGAGCGCGCGCGCGACGGCCTCCAGCGTCGACAGGGCGCCCTCGTGCGGCGCGCGCCGCAGGCCATAGCGGCTCGGCGCGCCCTCCGGCAGGGTGACCGGCTCGGCGCCGCGCGCGTCGGGATCGCGGTGGAAGGCCCGGCGCGCCTGGTTCCAGTTGCCGTCGGGGACGAGCAGCACCGCCGGCTCGCCGCGCACGTCGTCGGGCGAGAGGGCGCGCGCGCCCGGCGACGGAAAGAGCATGAGCCGGCGCCCCTCCGGCAACGGCGGCCGCGGCCGCGGCTCGATCTCGCCGCGCACGCGCACCTCGGCGCCCTCGAGCAGGCGCGCGACGAGCCGACCCGTGTTGGTGCTCCGGGTGCGCTCGATCCGATGCGTCAGCAGCACGACGCGCGTCCGCACCGGGAGCCGGGGCAGCGCGCCGCAGAGGCACATCGCCCGCGGCAAGCCGCAGCCGCGGCAGCGCGGCGTCCCCCGCGCGCGGATGGGGGGCAGATCGGGCGGTTGCAGCGGGATGAAGGTCATCAGGTCAGGACCGGGCGGCCCAGCGGATCCGCGCGATCTCGGGCGCTGGAACGCCGGCGGACCCTAGCACGGACGGCGGAAAGGCGCTCCGGCGCGGCGCCCGGGAACCTCGCGGGAGCCACGGTGTCGTGACGCGCATGCTTGCCCCACTGGCGGTGGTCTGCCGTCGAGCCGCCGCGCTGAGCACCCTTGTCCTGATCGCCGGGTGTCACGTGCCCCCCGCGGCCTCGCCGGCCGTCGCGTCGGCGCTTCCCTTGAAGAAGCTGCGGCTGTACGAGACAGGCGTCGGATACTTCGAGCGCAGCGGAGACATCTCGTCGAGCAGCGATTCATTGCCTGTGCCGGCCTCGCACGTCGATGACGCCCTCAAGACGTTGATCGTGCTCTCCAGCGGAGAGGCGCGCGTGACAGGCATCGAGTTCGACAGCGTGCTGAGCGGCGGGCTGAGCCGATCGCTCGCCGCGCTGCCGGTCGAGTCGGACGCGCCCGTGACGTACCGCGAGGTGCTGGAGAGCCTGCGCGGCATCGAGGTCGAGATCAAGGCCGGCGCCGAGGCGTGGAGCGGTCAGCTCGCCGAGGTGACGGACGCCCCGCCGATACATCTCTCGCCGCGGGCCGCCTCGGTCGCCGCCGCGGGGACCGGCGGGAAGGCCCCCGCGCTCGAGGCCGGACGGCAGGAGCGCGCCGCCGTCGCGCCAGATACCCAGGAGGACCTGTACCTCACCCTGATCCAGCGTGGCGGCGCGATCCGGCGCCTGCGCGCCTCGCGCGTCGACCAGGTGCGCCCCGTCGACCCCATCGTCGCGGGCCGGCTCGGCGCCGCCGTGGGCGCGCTGTCGGGGCGCGCGGCGCAGATCCGCCGCAGCCTGCGCGTCCTCGCGGAGAGCGCGGCGCCGGTGCGCCTCGGCTACATCGCGGAGACGCCGGTGTGGCGCTCCACGTACCGGCTGCTCCTCGACGGCGGGCGCGCGAAGCTGCAGGGCTGGGCGCTCGTCCACAACGACACCGACGAGCCCTGGGCGGGCGTCAGCGTGGAGCTCGTCAACGGCCGGCCGGACTCGTTCCTGTTCCCGCTGAGCGCCCCGCGCTACGCGCGCAGAGGGCTCGCCCATCCGGACGAGAGCCTCTCGACCATCCCGCAGCTCGCGGACAGGACCCCCGACCAGATCTGGGGCGACAACGCCGACGGGTCGATCACCTCGATGGGCTTCGGCAGCGGCGAAGGCCGGCTGGGGGGCAGCCACGGCATGGGGCTCTCGGGGACGGGCAGCGTGATGACCCTCCCCGACGGGAGCACCGAGGAGAGCGAGGCGCTCAGCATCGGCAACCTCGCCGAGGTCGCGCAGGCGGTCGGCGTCGAGAACGGCGCGCTGTTCACGTACCGGCTCGCCGGGGGGCTCCACCTGCGCGCCCACGGCTCGGCGCTCGTCCCCTTCACGCAGCAGGACGTCGAGGCGCAGCGGCTCACGTGGTTCGAGGGCGAGCAGGAGCGGGGCCGCAGCGGCGCGCGCCTCGCGAACACCACCGCGCAGACGCTGCCCGCGGGGCCCGTCGCCGTCTACGAGGCGAGCGGCTTCGCGGGCGAGACGGGGCTGCCGCGCCTCAAGCCGGGCGAGCGCGCGTTCCTCCTGTTCGGCGTCGATCTCGACGTCGCGCTGCGGACCGCCGCGCGGCGCCCGGAGGACGCGACGCAGCGGCTCGTCTTCGAGGGCGGGCGCCTCACGGAGCACTTCGTCCGCAAGCACCGGCGCACGTATGCGGTCGAGAACCGCGGCGGTGAGGGGCGGCGCGTCCACGTGGCGCTCGACATCGTGAAGAACGCCAGCGCCCGGGGCTTCGACGCGGTGGACTTCGACGAGGCGAGCGGGAGGCCTCTGGGCGTCCTGCGGATCGGGCCGCGGAGCAAGCTGGAGCGCGAGGTGACGATCGACGAGGCGCTCCAGCGCTCGCACGACGTGCGCTCGCTCTCGTCGCGCGCGCTGCGGGAGAAGGCCGACGTCGCCGCGCTGACCGCCGCGGACCGCGCCGCGCTGGGCGCCGCGGCGAGGCTGTTCGAGGAGGTGGAGAAGACCGATCGGGAGAAGGCGGCCGAGAGCGCGAGCATCGGCCGCATCGAGAAGGACCTCGCGCGGCTGCGCGAGCACCTCGAGGCGCTCGGCGACAAGAGCGGATCGCCGGCCGGCGCGAACCCGCTGGTCGTCCGCATCCTCGCGCTGGAGGACGAGCTGTCCGGCGCCCGCCGCCGCCTCGAGCAGCTCGAAGCGCAGCGCGAGGCGCGCCTCGCGTCCGTGAAGGGCGAGCTCGACCGCCTCCGTTGACGAGTTCCGCGGTGAACCGATCAACCGCCGAACCGATGGCCTCACGGATCCATGGCCTGATGGCCTGATGGCCTGATGGCGTGACGTCCTGTACCCGGACGCACACCGGACCAGCGCGCGCGCGGCACGCGCCGGTCGCTTGCATCCCGAGGAGCCTTGCAGTAGCCAGGCTTCATGGGGGGTATGCCGTCGTTCCCTCCAGACCACGTCTCCGGCCGCGCTGCGCCGGGGATCCCCTGCTCGTCGCTCCGTGCGTGGCACGGCCCCGGGCACCCCCTCGAAAGGAGCGCGTGATGGCGAAGATCACCGTGTACGAGACGTTCTCAACATCGGACATCGACGCGTTGCTCGACGCCGGCATCGCCGTCAGTCTCGCGTTCGACGCCTCCCACCCGAAGGAGGTGAAATCGGTCCACCTCGAGCTGCTCATCGACGCGAGCCACGAGGCGATCCGCGTGCTCCAGATGCGCCACAACGGCACGTACATCAAGCTGAAGGGCGCCTTGATGCACGGCGAGGGCGTCCACAAGCTCGAGTGCCACCATTTCGATCAGGACATCGTCGACGGCTCGCCGAAATCGTACGAGATCCGGCAGAACCGGGCGTTCGTGCGCCACGGCGACATCGGCACCGTCATCCAGGACATCGGTTGGTGGTGAGCGTCGGCGCTCCGCGGCGACCGCGTGACGCTGGACAGGCCGCGCCGAGGCATCCCCTCGAATTCTGTAGCTGCCGCAGCGCGAGCCGTTCTGAACGGCGCGGTGAACGGCCCGCGCCATCACCGGTCCCACCGTACAGCCACGCGGCACACGTCGGTTGACACGGAACCCCCCTGTACAATCCGACTCTCCTGGAAAACAACGCTGCATCTACAGTCCATCCATGCACCAGACCGGCCGCCTTCACCTGTCCACCTGCGAAGCGTCGCCGCCAGCAGCCGCTGAACGCAAGGGAGATGTAGGCGTTGGTGCGACACAGCGGCCAGCCTCCGCGTGTTTCTTGTCGTTAGACACTTGCTTGGTTTCTTCGCACACTCGTACAGTCACCGAACGTAGTAAACCTTGCGAGTAGCGTGAATCCTGCGCCGAATGCCTTACCCAGCGCCCCGGCCGAGCTCGGTCCCGGGTCCGTGTTGGGTCGTTACGAGCTGCTGCTGCCGATCGCGGCAGGCGGCATGGCGATGGTGTGGGCGGCGCGGCTGAAGGGAACGCGCGGCTTCCAGAAGATCGTCGCCGTCAAGACGATGCTGCCGCAGCTCTCCGAGGACGACCAGTTCGAGCGCATGTTCCTCCTGGAGGCGTCGCTCGCGTCCCAGATCCGCCACCCGCACGCCGTCGAGATCCTCGACCTCGGCGAGCAGGACGGCGTGCTGTTCCTGGCGATGGAGTGGATCGACGGCGTTCCGCTCAGCCAGGTGATGAAGGCCTCCAAGAGGCAGAACGGCATCCCGATCCCGATCGCCGTGCGCATCGTGGTGCAGGCCTGCGCCGGCCTGCACGCCGCGCACGAGCTCAAGGACGCGAGCGGCAAGCTCGTCGGCCTCGTGCACCGCGACATCTCCCCGCAGAACATCCTGGTCACGTACGACGGCAACGCCAAGGTGGTCGACTTCGGCGTGGCCAAGGCCACCGCGTTCAACGACAGCACGACGCGCGCCGGCCAGCTCAAGGGCAAGGTGAGCTACACGGCGCCGGAGGCGGTGCGCGGCGACGCGATCGACAGGCGCGTCGACGTGTTCGCGATGGGCATCTTGCTCTACGTGCTCACCACCGGCGCACACCCGTTCCGCAGAGAATCCGAGGGCGCGACGCTGTTCGCCATCTCGTCGCCGGACCCGGTGGTTGCGCCGCACACGTTCCTGCCCGGCTACCCGCCGTTGCTCGAGGCCGTGCTGCTGCGCGCGCTCGAAAAGGAGCGCGACCAGCGCTACGCCACGGCCAAAGACCTGCTGCGCGCGCTCGAAAAGGCGCTGCCGCCCAGCCAGCGAGCCGCCGACGAGGACGTCGCCAATTTCATCCGCGAGCTGTTCGAGGACCAGCAGCAGCAAACGCGCGCGGCCCTCACCGAGGCGCTGGAGCGCGCCGACCGCAGCCCGCCGAGCAACAACCTCGGCATCTCCGACGTGACCGGCACGGGTCACTCGACGGTGAGCGCCTTCCACACCATCGACATCCGCCGCGCGACAGCGGGCGAGGTCGGAACGAGCACGCCCGACATCGAGATCCCGCCGTTCGCGCGCTCCAGGAGCCGCGCGCTGCCCGCCGCCGTGCTCCTCGGCCTCCTCGCCGCCGGCCTGCTCGCCGTGCTGCTGCTCCAGCGCGCCGACGCACCGCCCCCGCTTCCTTCCGTCGCCACGCCCGTCGCCCCGGCGCCGGCGCTCCCCAGCGCGGAGGCGCCCGCGCCCCCCGAAACGGAGGCGCCCCCTGCGGCCGAGCCCGGCGCGCCCCCGGGCGAGCCTTCTGCCTCGGCCTCGGCCTCGGCCTCGGCCAGCGCAGCGCCGGCCCCGCGCCCGGCTTCACGTCCGAGCACGGCGCCCCGCGGTCGGAGCATGCCCGCCGATCCGACCAGCGCGCCGAGCCCGACGCAACAGCCCGCGGCGCCCAGGTCGTGGAAGCACGATCCGGGGTTCTAGACTCCCTCAGAAGGCTCCCGAGAGACGCGCGCCGATCTCGGATCCGCCCGCGACGGGCACGAGCTCGAGCGAGGTCTTCTCTGGCTCTTTTGGCTTCTTCCTCTGAAGGAGCAAGATCGCTGTCGCCGTGCCGACCGCGGCGACGCCGACGCCGAGCGCCACCTGCGCGCCGTAGTGATAGAACTTGAGGTCGTCGTAGCGCGACGCCATCGAGGACGGGCACGACTTGCCGCCCGGACCGCAGGCGTCTTCCAGATCCGCGAGCGCTCCCTGGCGGAGCACGAACAACACCCCGGAGCCGATCAGGCTCGCGGCGCCGACGCCCCCGATGACGTACGGCACCACCTTGGACGGCGGCTTCTCCGCCAAGGCGCCCGCCCGGATCAGCAGCTCTTGCGGCAACGCTTCGAGCGTCACCTCGACGCGCGTCACCCCCCCCTCCTTCAGCTCCACCGTCTCTTGAAACAGCTTGTAGTTGGGCGCCTTGGCGGTGAGCGCGTGAGGCCCGGGATCGAGCGGCACCTCGACGCCGATGGACGTACCGCCGAGGGCGATGCCGTCGAGCGCCATGGCCGCAGAGCCCGCCCCTTTGCCGCGTACGATGACGAGCTTCGGGATCCTGGCGCGCAGCCGGCCGATCGACTGCTCGACCTCGGCCCGAAAATCAGGCCCCACGGTGTCGGCCTCCGCGAGCGCCAGCTCGTAGCCGCCGAGCGCGGCCACGAGCCGCCCCAGGTTCTCCTCGCACACGGCGATGTGGAAGCGAACCTGCGGGGTCATCCGCACCTGGCCGACCTCGCGGAACTGCTGCAGGGCCGCGGACCAGTTGCCCGCCTGCTCGAGCTCGGTCGCCTGCTGGAACTGCGCGCGAGCTCGCTTGAGCTCGTCGGTGTCCTGGGCGAGCGCGGGCGCCTGGAGCAGCAGCAGCACCGCTGCGACGCGGAGCATTCGTGGAAAATTCCTCATGCGGCGCTTACCATAATGAGCTCACCATAGTGACTTGCCTTCTCCGCCGCTGTCAACGTGGCGGCGCGGCCTCCGCGGCGCGCGACGCCGCGCCGCGTCGTCGTCGGAGGTGCGAGCATGCCGGCAGAGCTCTGCGCGCGGATCCTGACGCTGTCTCGATTTGTCGCCGCGAAATCCGCCAGAGAATGGTACTTTTGTCGTTGGATGTCGACCCCGACCCTTCTACGTTGCTTCGCGCTGCTCCGCGCGTTCTCGGCCGCCGCGCTGACGGCGGGGATCTCCGCCGTCTCGTGCAGCGTGCCGGACTTCCAGTTCGCGCCGCCCGACCTGCCGACGCACTGCATCGACGACACGCAGTCCGACGGCGAGACGGGCCTGAACTGCGGCGGCCCGTGCGAGCCGTGCCCGCTCGGCTCCGCCTGCGCCGCGAGCCGCGACTGCGCCGAGGGCGAGTGCATCGACAACATGTGCCAGGAAGCGGGCTGCATGAACGGCGCCCGCGACGGCTCGGAGTCGGACGTCGATTGCGGCGGCAGCTGCGACAAGAAGTGCGCGACCGACAAGGACTGCAACGGGGCCGGCGACTGCGAGAGCGGCGTGTGCCGAGAGGGCCTGTGCGTCGGGGCGACCTGCACCGACGGCGTGGCCAACGGCACCGAGAGCGACGTGGACTGCGGCGCCGACTGCGGGCGCTGCGAGGACGGCGAGCGCTGCCGCTCGAGCAGGGACTGCCTCAGCGACGATTGCATCGACGAGGTGTGCGGCCCCACCTGCTCGGACGGCTACGCCAACTGCGATCGTCAGGCCGGGGGTGAGTGCGAGGTGAACGTGCGCACCGACCCGGACAACTGCGGCGGCTGCGGCCTGAAGTGCGCGCTGCCGCACGCGACCGCCGAGTGCCAGGGCGGCTCCTGCAAGGTCAAGGCGTGCGAAGCGCCTTATGCCGACTGCGACGGCGATCCCGAGAACGGCTGCGAGGTGAACACCTCGACCGACGCGAGCCACTGCGGCGGGTGCGACGAGCTGTGTCCGGCCGCGAACGGCGACGCGTATTGCGAGGCGTCGGAGTGCAAGATCCAGTGCGACGAGGGTTTCACCGACTGCAACGGCGACATCGCCGACGGCTGCGAGAGGGCGACAACCCGCGACGTGCTGCACTGCGGCGGGTGCGGCATGGCGTGCGTGCCCACGGAGGGCGGCAGGCCCTGGTGCCGCGACGGCGAGTGCGGTGAGACGATTTGCCCGGCCGGCAGGGGCGACTGCAACGGCGACCCCGAGGACAGCTGCGAGGTGAATCTGGCCGCCGATCCGGAGAACTGCGGCACGTGCGGCGGCCTGTGCACTGTCGCCAACGGCACCGGCAAGTGCACGGCCACCGGCTGCGCCATCGACCGCTGCGCGCCGGGCTTCGCCGACTGCGACGGCAGCTATGACAACGGCTGCGAGACGAGCACGGACACGAGCCTCAGCCACTGCGGCGCCTGCGGCGAGACGTGCACCATCGCCGACGGCACCCCCAAGTGCGAGGGCGGCGCCTGCCAGGTGAGGACCTGCAACAGCGGCAGGGGCGACTGCGACAGCAATCCGGACAACGGCTGCGAGACGAACATCAACTCGAACCAGACCCACTGCGGCGCCTGCGCGGCCGCCGGCGGCGTCAACTGCAACACGATCTACGCGAACGCCACCGCGACCTGCCAGACCGGCGCGTGCTCCTTCGTCGGCTGCAGGGCGGACTACGGCAACTGCAACAGCTCGCTGACCGACGGCTGCGAGGCCAACATCAGGACCGACGAGGGGAACTGCGGCGCCTGCGGCACCCAGTGCAACACAATCCACACCACCAGCAATCAGTGCCTCGACGGCACCTGCAACCCGGTGTGCACGAGCGCGCAGTACGACGACTGCGGGGTACCGAGGAACGGCTGCAACATCGACCTCTGGAGCGACGAGAGCAACTGCCTCGGCTGCAACCTCGTGTGCCAGAGCGGGGCGAGCGCCCACGTCACCAGCAATCAATGCAGCTCGTCGGGCTGCAGCCCGGCGTGCAGCGGCCTGTGGCGCAACTGCGACGGCAACGGGATGAACGGCTGCGAGAAGGACACCTCCGGCGACATCAACGCCTGCGGGGCCTGCAACACCCGGTGCCTCCAGGCGAACGCGAGCGCCACCGCCTGCACGGCCGGCACCTGCGTGCCCACCTGCAACCCGGGCTGGAAGGCTTGCGGCGACCCCCGCGACGGCTGCACGACCCAGCTCGGCACCGCCAGCAACTGCGGCGACTGCGGCGACGTGTGCTCGGGGACGAGGACCATCTGCTCGAACGGCAACTGCGTCGTCACGCCGGACATCGTCGTCGTCAACTCGGGCACGATCGGCACCTTGGGCACCATCGGGATGTCGCCGCCCATCATCAACGTGAGCCACGCCCTGCAGACGCCGCGGGACCACGATCGCATGATCCTCGTCGGGATCGTCGCCTCCGAGAACTCGCTCGTGCCGGTGAGCGTCACCTACGACGGCACGCCGATGACGCTCTTCAACGCGCAGCAGGTGCCGGGCGAGAACAACGGCGCGGCGCGCATCTACTACCTCCTGGACAGCCAGCTTCCGGCCGCCACCGGCAACAAGCCCGTGGTGGTGCAGATGGCGAACTCGAACACCTGGGGCGTGTACTTCGCCAACGTGGTGGAGCTGAAGGGCGTGCACCAGTCGAACCCGTTCGCGAGCGCCACCACGACCGGCATCCACGCCAGCGCGACGGACTGCGGCGGCACGGTGTCCCGAGGGGTCAGCACCAACTTCAGCGCGACCGGCTCGTTCGTGTACACGGTGATGGCGGCGCGCAACGGCAATACAGGCGCCACGATCAGCCCCACCGCGGCGACCTCCACCATGAACCGGCGCCTGACCGATCCGACGACCATGGTCGCGCTGGCCGGCTACCTCGTGGGCAACTCCAACACGACGATCTCCTGGACGGTGGGCGGCTGCTGGAGCACCGCCGGCGTCGGCGTCGCCGTGCGGCGCGCCGCCAACTGAGCACCTCGAGCCGCCACGCTCCGCCATGAGCGCCACCATTTCGATCAGGACATCGTCGACGGCTCGCCGAGATCGTACGACATCCGGCAGAACCGCGCGTTCGTGCGGCACGGCGACGTCGGCACCGTCATCCAGGACATCGGTTGATGGTGAGCGTCGACGCTCCTCGGGGACGCGTGAACCTGGATAGGTCGCCCCCTCGGACCGTGCCTACGGAAGCGCATGCCGCTGGAGGACCTTCCAGGCGAGCTCGGGGATCATGAACGAGGCGTAGCTGCCGCAGTGCGAGCCGTTCTGAACGGTGCAGAGGACGGTCTCTGCGCCGGTGCCGCACGCTGGATACGCGTCGCACGCCGAGCGCTCGGGCAGCGCTTCCGGCGAGCCGGTGCACAGGTTGAGCTCGCCCCACGTCGCGAAGTTCGCTCGGGCACCGGCGAACGGTCCGCTCCCCTCGTACGGCACGAGCGAATCGTTGGTTCCGCGGAACTGCACGACCGTGACGGGCCTCGTCGGAGAGCAGTCCCCGCACCCGGCGCCGTCAACGCAGTCGAAGTCCACCGGCGCCACGCCGGCGATGACGTCGGCTGCCTCGCAGGCCAGCTTGTACGACATGCCGCCGCCGTTCGAGCAGCCCGAGGCGTAGATGCGCTTCGGGTCGATGCACGCCTCGCTCTCCAGCGTCGTGATGATGGCCCTGACGAAGGCGACATCGTCGGCGCCGTCACCGCAGCAGAGCCCAGCGTTCCACGCGTTCTCGACGCCCTTAGGGTAGACGGCGAGAAAGCCCTCGGCGTCGGCGACGTCATCCCAGCGGGAGAGGTTCTTCTGCTGGTTGCTGTTGCCGCTGAGCCCGTGAAAATCGAACACGATCGGGGCGCGGGTCACGCCATCGTAGCTCGGCGGGGGGTGAACGAGGAATGAGCGTTCCATCCCATCCACCGTGATCCTCATCGTCGTGTCGCCGGGTGCCAGCGTCGCGGCGGTGGGGCACGGCTCGCTGCTGCCCCCGCCCGACCCGCCGGTACCACCGCTTCCTCCCGTCGCCCCCGTACCGCCGCTCCCGGTCGGATCTCCGCTGCTCGCGGCGTCGCCCGCGCCGCTCCCGCCACGCCCGCCCCCGACTCCCGCGCCGCCAGTGCCCATGCCGCCGGCGCCCTGGCCGCTCGTGGCGGCGGCTGCTCCACCGTTCCCTGCGCCGTCGCTGCCCGGCGACGTCGAGCACGCAGCAAGCCAGGACGGGACGACACCGATCACCAGCGCTCCGAGCACTCGGTGGGGTGCCCGAATCCGCGGACACATCGTTGCTTTTCAGGACAGTGCACAGATGCCACCGGATCGCGCCGACCGGCGCAGATAACCGTGATCGGATCGAAAGAATGATGACCGGGAATCTTGGACCCATAACCTGATGAACGGCGCGAGCTCGCAGGCGCATCCCTGATTGCTCATCTATCTCGAGTAAGACCTGTGAATCGCTCGGCCCAGACATGGAGAATCTTATGCGTATGCATCGCTTGCTCGGGCACGTCTCCCTCTCGTTCGCTTGCGGCCTGCTCGCATGCTCGATGGAGTCGGGTGATCTGGAGGACAGCGCCTCCATCGAGTCCGGGGTGACCAGCCCCGACGGCGTGATCGACGCGACGATCGCGCTTCAGTCGCAGTGGGGCAGCGGGTACTGCGCGAGCGTGACCGTCAGGAACCTGAGCGACACCTCGGCCACGACGTCCTGGGGCATGGTCGTCGATCTCGGGGGGACGACGGTGACCAGCCTGTGGAACGCGCGCTCCACGCCATCGGGCGGGCGGCTGAACATCACCAACGAGAGCTACAACGGGGCGATCCCGAAGAAGGGGACGCTGACATGGGGGTTCTGCGCGAACGGCACCGGGCGGCCCACCATCGTGTCGGCCAGCAGCACGGGAGGCACGACCACTTCCTCCTCGAGCAGCAGCTCGAGCTCGTCCTCTGGCTCCTCTAGCTCCTCCAGCTCCTCGACGAGCAGCGGCGCAGGCGGCGCAGGCGGCAGCGGCGGCGCGGGCGGCTCGGGCGGCGGGCCCCCGCGCTCGATGGGCTTCATCGGCTGCTCGATGGCGGAGAACACCGCGCAGGGGTACCAGGCCGTCGGTGGAGAGCGGATGTGGCCCCCCTATGGGACCAACGGCGATGTCGTCCAGAGCTGGACGAGCACCAGCTCGGCCTCCTGGAGGAAGTTCGATCAGCAGGCGGCCAGATACGGCAAGCCGACGGCAGTCTGGGTTCAGATCTGCATTTTCTCATTCAATGGAGCGACGTACGACGAGGTCAAGAAGCTCATCGCCAACGCGCGCGAGCACGCGGCGCCCGGGGCGACCATCTACATCACGGGTCAGCCGCAATACCAATCCGGATGGACCTGCGACCTCGCGGGCCGAGGCGGCCCGGAGCTCACCGACGAGCTTGCCCGGCGGGCGGCCGCCGATCGGACGCTGAACGTGATCTATCCAGGCAGCTTCGGTCCGCTCGGGTCGGGCACCACCGCCGATAGCTGCCACGCGAACGGCGCGGGCCAGCAGATCCTCGGCAATCAAGCCGCCGAGTTCTTCGGCGACTAGCTTCGCGCGTCAGGAATCCCGCCAGGGATTTCTGCGACAGGGAGAAGGGGCCGGAAGATAGCTCGGCATTTCCAACACTTTCCGTCTGTCTTTCCGCCGAGCGGGGCTCGGCCGTGGCCCAACGCGGCGGTCGCGGCGGTCGCGGTGGAGCGCGCCGATCTCCCGCTGTTCTGCGCGGCGGTCTGCGGCGTCGGTCTGCAAGGCGCGTTCGTGCAGCAGGTTCGCTTCGCGATCCTCGAGGGGCAGCCGAGCAGCAAGGGCGCCGGGCCTGCTGACCATGATCCAGCTCGCCAGCGCCGCTGGCATCGTCCCCGGCATCTCGCGCTTCGGCCTGCTGGAGGGGCGGACGTCCAGGTACATGCCCGCTGCCCTGCTGATGCTCGCGGCGCTCCAGCTCATGGCGGCGCTCTCGTTCGCGGCGTACGGGCCGCAGGAGGCGCGCGCCGCCGAGGCCTCCGCCGCGCCGGACGCGCGCGCCCGCGCGCCGTACTGGCCCATGGTGGCCATGGGCGCGGGCGCCTTCCTGGTGATGAGCCTCCTCATGGTGCCGACGCCGCTCCAGATGTGCGGCGTCGAGCAGCGCTCGGTCCAGCAGGCGAGCTGGGTGATCCAGGTGCACCTCCTGAGCATGTACCTGCCCTCGCTCTCGGTCGGCGCCCTCCTGAAGCGGATGTCGATCGCGCGGCTGCAGGGCGTGGGGCTGCTGTTCCTGCTCGTGGGGTTTCTGGTCAGCTGGGTTCCGGGGTTCGAGGGGGCACCTGGTCGGCTGGCGCTGGTCGGGGTCGTGTGGTGTTACGTGTTCGTGACCGCGACGACCCTTGTCGCGCGCAGCCGCCCGGGCTCCGAGCGCTTTCGCGCGCAGGGCGTCGCGCGTCGCCTCCGGGGTGCTGTATGCTCGGCCGAGATCAGGCTCGGATCGGTACGGGAGCAGCGGAGCGCATGGAGTCCTCGGAGAGAAAGCCGGCAAGTCCAGAAGATTCGGTTCGCCAGATGCTCGTCGAGTTCGCGCGCGCCTTCGAGCGAGGCGACGTGGACGCGTTATGCGACATGTTCGTACGTGACGATGCCCTGATCTTCTACGGCACACACGACAAGCTGCACTTCACGCGCTGGGCCGAGATCGAGGCCTCGTTCCGGCGGCAGAGCGAGATCCTGAAGGACCTCGTGTGCAGGATCACCGGCGATGTCCAGGTGCGTCTGCTGGCCGGGGGAGCGGCCGCGTGCGCCGGGACGGCCGGCTTCGGTATCCACGCCACCATGGGCGGCGTGCGCTTCGACCTGCCCGCGCTCCGACTGACCTGCACGGTGGAGCGCCACGGGGATCACTGGCGGTTCGTGCAGCTCCACCTCTCCGTGTCGGACAGGCCGTTCCTCGACAGCGTGGGCCACGTGCTCGAGAGCGCCTGAGAGCGCCTGAACGCCGCGCCGCCACACCACGCCGGTGCGGCGGCGCGGCCCGCGCCTCACGTGGGGACGTCGCTCGACTCCGCCAGATCCCGGAGCGCCCTCTCGCTCCGGCGCAGCGCCTCCTCGGTCCGCTGGACCTTCAGCGCCTCCTGCTCCAGCTCGCCGCGGAGCACGGTGTTCTGCAGCGACAGCGCGGCCAGGAACTCGAGGAGCGGCAGCCGGCGCAGGATGAACGCGCCGTGGACCAGCCGGTTCTCCAGGTAGAGGAGGCCGCCCACCTCGCCGGGGTTCTTCATGAGCGGCATGCACAGCACCGACTTCGGCCGCTCGCGCACGAGGTACTCGTCCCCGGCGAAGGCGCCGCTCGCCCCGACGTCGCTGAGCACCACCCGCTCCCGCGTCCGCTCGACATAGTTGACGATCGACGCCGGGACGCGGGTCGCGAGCGGCGCCGTGCTCCGCTCGTACACGCGGATGCTGATGCCGTCGCGGTCCACCACGGCCTCGGCGGCGAGCCGCAGGCCGTCCCCGGTGAGCAGGAGACAGCACCGCTCCGCCCCCTCGTGCTCGACGACGAGCCGCATGAGCGACTCCATCATCTCCTTCGGCGTCATGTCGCTCGAGAGCGACCGCGAGACCTTCACCGCGGTCTGCGCGTCGATGGCCTCCGCCGCCATCGTCATGACGCCGCTGCTCGTCGCGCGGCGCTGCTCCTGGTTCAGGACGAGCGCATGCCGCTGCTCGAGCTGCCTCACCTTCTCGCTCGCGCCCCAGCGCGAGTACGACGCCACCGCCTCCCGCAGGTAGAGCCCCGGCAGGCCGCTGTAGCCGCGATCCAGGTAGAACCGGGCGGCGAGCTCGCTCGCGAGCGCCTCCTGGTGGATGAACCGGGACTCGCGGAAGGCCACGATCGCCTTATCGTAGAGCGCCGCGGCCTCGTCGTGCCTGCCGTCGACGCGCGCGCGCTCCGCCGCTACGAGCGCGTGTTTGCCGGCGAAGTTGTCGGGGCAACTCTCGGCCCAGACGCGCAGCTGCTCCTCGTGGCCGGCGAGCGACCGCCGGAGCCCGGCCTGCTCCTCGGCCGGGGCCCCGGAGAAGCGGGCCGCCCGGGCGAGGGCGCCGAAGTAGTGGTACTCGGCCGAGAACAACATCCCGTTGCCCCCCGAGATGTTGCGCTCCGCCTTCTCCGCGGCCAGGGCCGCCTCGTCGGGGTTGGAGGCCAGGAGGTGCTGCGCGGTCTTCATCACGTAATGGACGAGCCGCACGCTCGGGAAGCTCTCCTTCTCGAGGCGGTCCTCGAACGCCTGCTCGTCGAAGTCGTCCGCGCTCATCGTACCGAGGTGGCGCGTGGCGCCCCTCATCGCCTGGAGCAGGCGCAGCATGCTCGTCACGGCGTCCGCGGCGAACGTGATCTTCGCCTTCGTCGCGTAGTCGAGCGCGCTCACCGCGCCCTTGTACGCCTCCTCGATCGGGTCGCCCCGCACGATCACGTTCAGGGTGAGCTGGATGTTGCTGAAGCTCCCCCACGTCAGGTTCCCGACCTCGTTCGCGGCCTGGATGCTCACGCGCTGGCAGGCGATCCCGGTGTCGATGTGGCGCGTCCAGACCGAGATCAGACAGCCATAGAGGTTGGCCACCTCGGGCTTGTAGACGAGCGCGTTCATCTTCTCGGTCAGCTCGTAGCCCACCCTGCCGATCCGGTCGCCGTCCTGGTACGCGCCGAGCTTCTGGCAGAGCGCCTTGCCGAGGCACGTGTACCCGATGCCGGTCGGCTCCGCGTTGCCGTGGAGCAGGCTGAGCCGGACCATCTGGCAGACCAGGAGGTCGTTGAGGTTCGGATCGGTGTAGAAGGTCGAGGCGTACATCACGGCCATCACGCCCATCGCCGCGAGCATCGGCGGCGCCGTCATCCTCGGCTGGCCGAGGATCTCGTCGGCCGTGCGATCGCGGAGCGCGTCGCGCAGCGCCGTGATCTCCGCGACAACCTCCTCGTCGGCCGGCTGCCTCCCGAGCTTGATGCCGAGCAGCGCGAGGCACTCCAGCCCGACGCCGATGCACGCGTCGTGCTCGGACCGGGCCATGTGGTTCTGCATCAGGACGCGGTAGGCCGCCGCCTTGTCGAGCTGCGTGCGCGCGCGCTCGAGGAGCACCGAGCAGAGGTCGATGGACCGATCGAACTCCCCGTTCACGCACGCGCTCTCGGCGAGATCGAGGTGCATCGCGAAGGCGAGCAGATCGTCGGCTCCCGCCCAGTCGTCCTCCCCGATCAGCGCGCAGCCCGCGGCGAAGTAGGCCACCGCGGAGCCGTAGGCCCCGGAGGCCCTCGCCTTCCTGCCGGCGCGGAGGTTCAGCTCGGCCGTCCTGCGCCGCTCGCCCGGATCGGTGATGAAGGAGGCGCCGATGTTCAGCTGGTTCGTGATCTCGAACAGCCGGTCCTCCAGCGCCTCCTCCGGCGTCTGGACGAGCAGCAGGCGCCCGATGCGCAGGTGCGTCGAGGCGTGGTTGCCCTCGCGGATGAGCAGGTACGCGGCCTGCTGCACGCGGTCGTGGAGGAACTTGTACGTGCTGCCTCGGCGCGCCACGAGCCCCTCGCGGATGGCCGGGGAGATGGCGGCGTGCGTCGTCTCGGTCGACTCGCCGTACATGGCCGAGAGGACCTCGGCGTCGAAGCGGGCGCCGAGGCACGCGGCGAGGGAGAGGACCCGCTGCGTCTCGCCGTCCAGCCGCCTGAGGCGGCCCAGCACCAGCTCGACGACGTTGTCGGTCAGGTTCTGCGCGGCGATGGCCTCGATGTTCCAGCACCAGACGGCGCTCACGGGATCGACCCAGACCAGCTTCTGGCGATAGAGCTCCGTCAGGAACTGGCCCACGAAGAACGGGTTGCCGCCCGTCCTCTGGACGAGGAGCCTGGTGAGCTGAGCCCCCAGCTCGTCCTCGCAGCGGAAGGTGTCCATGACGAGCTCGAGGACGTTCTCGTGCGGGAGCGGGTCGAGGCTGAGCGTCGAGACGCGCGCGCCCGTGGCGTGGATCTGCCGGAGCACCTCCATGAGCGGGTGCGACGGGGTCACCTCGTTGTCACGGTACGCCCCGATCACGAGCAGGTGCCGCTTCTCGGGCGCCGCGACGACGTCGCGGATGAGCCTCAGGCTGGCGGGATCTGCCCACTGCAGGTCGTCCACGAACAGCACGAGCGGGTGCCGCTTGCGCGCGACCACGCCGAGGAACGCATGGAACACGCGGACGAAGCGGCTGCGCGCCTCGTTCGGCGCGAGCGGCGGCACCGGCGGCTGCTCGCCGAGGATCAGCGAGAGCTGCGGGATGATGTCGATGATGACCCGCCCCTCCTCGCCGAGCGCGTCGCTCAACCGGTGCTTCCACCCCGCGAGCGACTGCGGGCTCTCCGTCAGGATCTGCCGGACGAGCTCCCCGAACGCCTGGGCGATCGTGCGGTAGGGGATGTCGCGCTGGAGCTGATCGAACTTCCCGGAGATGAACGCCCCGCGCTCGCGGACGATGGGCGCCTGCACCTCCTTCACGAGCGAGGTCTTCCCGACGCCCGAGTACCCGGCGACGAGCACGAGCTCGGCCGTGCCCGTGGCGACCACACGCTCGAACGCCTCGAGCAGGATCGCGCGCTCGCGCCTCCTGCCGTAGATCTTCGTCGGGAGCTGCAGCCGGTCCGGGATGTCGGCCGTCCCGAGCGGGAACGAGTCGATCATCCTGAGCTCCTCCAGCTCGGTCTGGCACATGAGGAGATCCGACCAGAGCCCGCGGGCGGTCTGATAACGCTCCTCCGGAGACTTCGCGAGGAGCTTCATCACGATCTCGGAGACGATCCGGGGCGCGTCATGCACCAGCTCCGCGAGCGGCACAGGGGCCCTCGCGATGTGGGCGTGCGCCCACGCGGGCGCGTCCTCGGCGTCGAGCGGCAGCTTGCCGGAGAGCAGCTCGTACAGCGTGACGCCGAGCGAGTACAGATCGGCGCGCTCGTCGATCGGCCAGTCGACGCGGCCCGTCCGCTCCGGCGCGATGTAGGGCAGCGACTCCGGGTTGATCTTCGTCTCGTCGGAAAGGCCGAGATCGCCGCGCACCACGGCCAGCCCACCGTCGAGCGACACCTCCCCGCTCTCCGGGTGCACGGAGAGGTTCGCGGGGCGGATGTCCAGGTGAAGGGTGCCTGACTTATGAAGTTTCGACAGCGCAGATGCGATCTGCACCGCGTGCGTGAGGAACCGGCGAAGATCCATGAGAGCCCTGGTGATCGTCGATAGGACGATCCTGAGTGTACGGTACTCGAAGCAGGATCCCTGTCAACGTTTCCTCCGGCCTCGCCGGCGAGGCGCCGGCCGCCGGAGCGCTTCGACGCGGTCGACGCGGTCGGCGCGGACGTCGATCACGACGCGTCAGGGATCCTCGTCGTGTGGTGCACGAGGGCTTTCCATTCACCGCCCTTGAGCTCCCAGACCGCGGTGAAGGCGATGGTGTTATCGAGCTTGACGCCGCCCTTGAGCTCGGCGCGCGAGCGGTAGACGCCGCTCACGATAGCGACGTCCCCGCCGACGACACGCACGTCGCACTGCCGGAGCTCCTGCGTGTACGTCAACATGCTGTCGACGAGCTTCAGGTACTCGTCCTTGCCGCGCTGCACTCCGTTGTAATCGACGTACCGCCAGCCTTCGGCCAGGTGGCGATCGAGGAAGCCGTAGTCCTTGACGGCCCCCACCGCCTTCGTCCACGCCTTGAGGAGCGCAACGTGCTCCTCTCTCGCCTGCTCCGCGGTGATCTTCGACATTCTCCACCTCCGCCGCGCGCCCTGGCCGCACTCGAGCCCGCGCGACCGCGCGGGGGCGTCGCCGTCGCCGCTCCACACCCATAGTAAAGAGCCCGCCGGCCGGGCGTCAACATCAGCCCTGATGTCCCGCCGCCTCGAGGGCCGCGCGCAGATGATCGGCCATGACTTGCACGTTCGGCGGCAAATTCATGGTGATGTGATTGCCAGGGACCTCGTGGACAGTGAGCTGGCCCTGGATCAAATCGAGCCATCCCCGCGCCGGGTTGTTCACGGTCATGGCGTCGCGCTCGCTCGCCTCGAAGAAGAGCACGTCACCCGGGTAGGGGCGGGGGACATAGCGCAGCATCGCCTGCAGGTTGGCGGTGACGATCTTGCGGAACGTGGCGAGCTCCTGGAGCGCCAGCTTCGGGAACATCCGGGAGACACCCTTCTTGCGCTGGAGCACGTGGAGCAGCTGCTCGTCCGGGGAGAGGTGCCGGATCTCCTCCGCGGGGACGGGGAGACTCGCATCGCCGCTGATCAGGTAGGCGAGGCGCTCGGGGGTGTCGAGATCCTCGGGGAACACCGCCGAGGGCGCGGGCGTGTCGATCATCATGAGAAGCGCGACGCGCTCGCCCCCGGAGATGAGCTGGTGCGCCATCTCGAAGGCGACGACCCCGCCGAAGGATGACCCGCCGAGCACGTAGGGGCCCTCCGGCTGGATGTGCCGCCGTACCGCCTCGAGGTAGCGCGCGGCCATCTCCTCGACGCGGGTCAAGGGCGGCGCCTTGCCTTCGATGCCCTGCGCCTGCAGCCCGTACACGGGCTGCGCCGGGTCCAGGCAGGTGGCGAGATCGTGGTAGAAGTAAACGTGCCCTCCGACCGGGTGCATCAGGAAGAGCGGCCGCCCGGTGCCGGGCTTGATCCGCACGAGCGACGCGGGCAAGAGGCGCGCGGGAGAGCGCCTCGACAGCGAGGTGGATGAGGGCGAGTCGGACTGCGCGATGAGCTCGGCCAGGGCCGCCACGGTCGGCGCGTTGAGCAGGCTGTGGCCGGGGAGATCCATGTTCACGACGCTGCGCAGCCGGGAGATGAGCTGGACGGCGAGCAGCGAGTCGCCGCCGAGCGCGAAGAAGTCGTCGTGGACGCCGATCCGCTCGATGCCGAACAGCTTCTCCCACGTCTCGGCGACGGCGCGCTCCAGCGGATCGCGCGGCGCCACGTAGGCCGTGCCGAGGTCGGGCCGCGGGTGGACCGATCTCGGGATGCCCTCGGACTCGACGTCCCGCGAGGGCGGCGCGATCGAGCTGGCCGAGGGGCGCTGCTTGGCCTGCGCTTCCCGCTTCAGGACCAGGACGTGGGGCGTGGGGCTCGTGAGGACGCGCATCCAGGCGTCGAGCGCCTCGTCGCGCGAGATCCCCTCCTCCGCGGCGGCCGCGCCGCCCTCGCTCGAGTCGGCCGCGGGCTCGGGATCCTTGCCGCGCGAGGCGTCCTGCCGCTGCCACGGGTCCCACTCGATCGCGATCGTGAGCGGGCCGTCACCGGCGGCCCGCCGCTGCGCGAAGGCGCCGAGGAAGGCGGTCGCGGCGCACTGGCCCGCGAGGCCCGCCCCGCGGGCGCCCGCGGTCCGCGCGGCGCACAGCGCGACGAAATCGGGCCGGAGGCCCCGGAGCGACTCGTCGAGGACGAGCGCGCCGTCGAGCTTCGGGGCGAGGAGCGCCTCGCCCTCCTCGCGCGTCATGCGCTGGAGGGGCACGGCGCGGCGGGCGCCCGCCGCGTGGATCACGCCGTCGATCCGCCCGAAGCGCTGGAGCCCCTCGGCCACCGCGCGCTGCATGTCGTCGAGCCGCGTGACGTCGGCCGTCACGAGCAGCACCTCGGCGCCCAGCCGCTCCATCTCGAGCACCGCGCCGATCTTGCGGCGTAGCGCGTCGAAGGCGCCCGCGCCGGCGAGGCCGTCCCAGGCCTCCCGGGGCGGGAGCGCCGTCCGGCCCGCGAGCACGAGCTTCGCGCGCGCGACCTTCGCGAGGTGCTCCGCGAGGGCGGAGCCGACGGCCCCGAGCCCGCCGGCGATCAGGTAGACGCCGCCCTCCCGGAGGCGCGGCGGCAGGCCCTCGGCGCGGTCCATGCGCGCGGGCTCGAAGATCCGGACCCAGCGCTCCCCGTTCCGGTAGGCGATGACGGGCTCGGTCTGCTCCAGCGTGACCTCGGCGAGGAGCTGGTCGATGAGCCTCGCCTCCTGCAGCGTCCGCGGCTCCGGCAGGTCGATGTCGACGCTGATGCACGAGACGTTCGGGTACGCCCTGGGGATGGCCTCGCACGGGCCGAGCAGCGTGGCCTTCTCGGGGCAGAGCACGGCCGCGTCGGTCACCTTCTGCATGTGGCTCGTCACGACGCCGAGCCGCACCTCGTCGCGAATCCCCGCGTCGCCGATCCCCTGGGCCAGCGCGACGAGGCTGGCGAACCCGAGCCGCTGGGCCTCCGCGAGGCGGCCGGCGTCGAGCGGCGCGCGCGCGGGCTTGGTCACGCCCCACAGGAACATGATGCGCGAGGGGGACACGCCCGCCGCGCGCAGCGCGCCGAAGAGGGATGCGTGGTCCGCGCGGCTCGCGGGGGCGACGGTGAACTCGCCCTCGCCCGTCTCGGCGAAGCCCTCGCCCGGCCGCACGGTGATGACCTTGTAGCCGTCCCGGCGGAGCCGCATCTCCATCCGGGCGCCCAGCCCGTAGCTGTCGGCGAAGACGACGCAGCACTGCGCCCTGGCCGGCCGGGCCGACGCCTTCATCGACCCCGACAGCACCGAGCGCTTCCAGGCCAGGAGGTGGATCAGGCCGGCCGGCTCCGGCGCGCTGCGCGCCGGCCGGCGCGCGGCGCTCGAGGGCGGGTCGATCCAGTACCGCTTCCGCTCGAACGGGTAGGTCGGCAGGGGCACGCGCCGGCGGGGCTCGTGGGTGTAGAAGCCCGACCAGTCGACGCGGACGCCGGAGAGCCAGAGCTGGCCCAGCGTCTCCAGCAGGAACCCGATGTCGGACTGGCGGTGGTGGACGTGCCGGATCGACGAGAGCATCACCCGGCGGGCGCCCCGCGCGGGGTGCTGCTTGGCCAGGGTCGCGAGCACCCGGCCCGGGCCGACCTCGAGCAGGGCGCGCGTCGGATCGGCGAGCACCTCGCCGAGCCCCGCCATGAAGCGCACCGGCTCGCGCACGTGCCTCGCCCAGTACCCGGGGTCCTGCGCGTCGGCCGCGGACAGCCAGGTGCCGGTGACGTTCGACGCGATCGGGATCTTCGGGGCGCTCGGGCGCGCGCGGGCCACGATCGCGGTGAACGACGCGAGCATCGGCTCCATCATCCGGGAGTGGAACGCGTGCGACGTCTGGAGGCGCGTGCACTCCAGCTCGCGCTCGGCGAAGAGCCGGTCGGAGAGCGCCTCGACGGCGTCCTCGGGCCCGGCCACGACGCAGGCGGCCGGCCCGTTGACGGCCGCGAGCGAGAGCGCGCCGCCCCCCTCGTCGAGCAGCGGCTGCACCTCGGCCTCGGGCAGCGGGACCGCGAGCATCGCGCCCGGCGGCATCTCCTGCATCAGCTTGCCCCGCCGGGCGACGATCTTCAGCGCGTCCTCCAGCGAGAAGACGCCCGCGAGGCAGGCCGCGACGTACTCGCCGAGGCTGTGGCCGATCATCGCCGCGGGCCGGATGCCCCACTCCATCCAGAGCGTGGCGAGCGCGTACTCGATCACGAAGAGCGCGGGCTGGGCGAAGCGCGTCTGCTTGAGCAGCTCCGCGGCCGCCGCCTCCCGCCCCGGGGGCGGGTAGATCACCTCGCGGAGATCGAACCCGAGCTCGGGCTGGAGCATGGCCGCGCAGAGATCGACGCCGGCGCAGAACGTGGGCTCCCGCTCGTACAGCTCCCGCGCCATGCCGGCGTACTGCGTGCCCTGCCCCGGGAACATGAGGACGACCGGGCGATCGATGGCCTCCTCGACGTGCGCGAGGACCCGCCGCTCTCCGAGCGTCGACAGCAGGCTCACCGCCTCGTCTGCGTCGTTGCAGACGAGCATGCGCCGGTGCGGGAACGTCTTGCGGCCGACCTGGAGCGTGAACGTGACGTCCGGCAGGCTGACGTCCGGGTGCGCCTTGAGGTACCCGACGAGGTTCTCGGTGATCGTGTCGAGCGCGGTCCTCGTGCGGGCGGAGAGCAGGAGGAGCTGCCAGGACCGCCCGCCGGGCGCCGCCGCCGCGTGGGGCGCCTCCTCGAGGATGGCGTGGGCGTTGGTGCCGCCGATGCCGAACGAGCTCACGCCGGCGCGGCGGGGCCCGTCGCCGGGCTCCCAGTCCGCGAGCGCCGCGTTGACGTAGAACGGGCTGTTCGCGAAGTCGATCTCCGGGTTCGGCGTCTTGAAGTGCAGGCTGGCCGGGATCTGCCGGTGGCGGAGCGCCTGCACGACCTTGATCACGCCGGTGATGCCGGCGGCGACGTCGAGGTGCCCGACGTTCGGCTTGACCGAGCCGAGCGCGCACCAGCCCTTGCGCTGGCCGCGGGACCGGGCGCGGAACGCCCGGGTGAGCGCCGCGACCTCGATGGGATCCCCGAGGCGCGTGCCGGTGCCGTGGGCCTCCACGTAGCTGATCGTCTCGGGATCGGTGTTCGCCATCGCCAGGGCCTGCGCGATGACCTGCGCCTGCCCCTCCACGCCCGGCGCGGTGAACCCGATCTTGCCCGAGCCGTCGTTGTTGACGGCCGAGCCCCGGATCACCGCCTCGATGTGGTCGCCGCTGTCGAGGGCGTCCTCGAGCCGGCGCAGCACGATGACGCCCGCGCCGTTGCCGACCACCGTCCCCTGCGCCTCGGCGTCGAACGCGCGGCAGCGCCCGTCGGGCGAGAGGATCATGCCGTGCCGGTACAGGTAACCCGACCGCGTGGGGACGTTGATGGCCACGCCGCCGGCCAGCGCCATGTCGCACTGGTAGGTGAGCAGCGCCTGGCAGGCCATGTGGACGGCCACGAGCGAGGTGGAACAGGCGGTCTGGACCGCGACGCTCGGCCCGCGGAGGTTCAGCTTGTACGAGGTCCGCGTGGGCAGGAAGTCCTTGTCGTTGGCGACGTAGACTTGATAGTCCATCGCCTTCCTGAGCTCGTGGTTCGGGTAAAGGTTGCTCAGGAAATACGTGTCGTGGCCGCTCGCGCCCGCGTAGACGCCGATGGTCCCCTTGAACGCCTCGGGGTTGTACCCGGCGTGCTCGAGCGCCTCCCACGCGCACTCCAGGAAGAAGCGGTGCTGCGGATCCAGGATCTCGGCCTCTCGCGGGGTCATCCCGAAGAAGGCCGCGTCGAACCACTCCACCTCGTCGAGCACGGCCCGCGCGCGGACGTAGCTCGGGTCCGAGGCCACCTCCGGGGGCACGCCCGCCGCGGCGAGATCCTGATCCGAGAGCGCCGCGATCGACTCGACCCCATCGCGCAGGTTCTGCCAGAAGGCGTCGACGCTCCTCGCGCCCGGGAAGCGGCCGGCCATCCCGATGATCGCGATTTGGTCCTCCGGGACGGGTTGATCAAGCGGATCCATTCTGTCTGCTCTTGGCTGCCTGCTTCTTTCGTTTCAGGATCTCTCGCTGCTTCAGCGCCCGGGCGTCGGCCTCCGAGAGGTCGCTCCCGCCGCCGCTGCCGCTCGCGAGGAACGCGGCGAGATCGGTGACCGTCGGGCGCGCGAACAGATCGACGATGGAGAGATCGCTGCCGAACGACTCCCGGACGCGCTCGTGGAGGCGCATCAGGAGCAGCGAGTGGCCGCCCAGATCGAAGAAGTTGTCCTGCACGCTCACGCGCTCGATGCCGAGGACGTCCTGCCATATCGCGGTGAGCCGCTCCTCGAGCGAGCTCCGCGGCGCCACCATGGGCGCGCTCTCGGGGCGGAGCTCGACGGGGGCCGGCAGGGCGCGGCGGTCCACCTTGCCGTTGCCCGTGAGGGGCAGCGCGTCGAGCAGCACGATGGCCGAGGGGTGCATGTAGTCGGGCAGCCGCCGCTGCGCGTGATCGCGGATCGCACGCTCGAGCCCGCCGGTCGGATCCGCCATGAACGGGCGCGCGCGGGCCCCGGCTTGCGCGGGCGGCGCCGCGGCCCTGCCGCCGTGCGGGACGACGTACGCCACGAGGCGCCGGTCGCCCGAGCGCGCCGGCTGCGCCACCACGACCACCTCGCGCGCGGCCGGGTGCTCGCCGAGGACCACCTCGATCTCGCCGAGCTCGATCCGGTAACCGCGGACCTTGACCTGCTGATCCATGCGGCCGAGGAACTCGAGCTGCCCGTCCGGCATCAGGCGGACGCGATCGCCGGTCCGGTACAGCCGCCCTCCCGGCTCGCCGCCGATGGGATCGTGGATGAACCGCTCCGCGGTGAGCTCCGGCAGATCGAGGTAGCCGCGCGCGAGGCCCTCTCCGCCGATGCAGAGCTCCCCGGGGACGCCGGCCGGGACCTCGTTGAGATCCCGGTCGAGCACGTGCACCCTCGTGCCGGGGATCGGGCTTCCGATGGGCACCGTGTGGCCGACCGGGCGCTCCACCGCGGCGCAGCAGGCGAACGTCGCGGCCTCCGTGGGCCCGTAGCCGTTGATCATCCGGCACCCCGGGAGCTCGGCGAGGACCCGGTTGACGTGCTGCGGGGACAGGACGTCCCCCCCGGCCACGATCTGGCGCAGGCCGCGCAGCGCCGTGATCCGCTCGTCCACGAGGAGGTGGAAGACGCCGGCGGTGAGCCACACCGTGGTCACCCCGTGCTGCCGGATCACGCGATCCAGGTCGTCGAGCGACGCGGGCGCGGGGGGCATGACGACCAGCCGGCCGCCGTTGAGGAGCGCGCCCCAGATCTCGAACTGCGACGTGTCGAAAGAGATCGACGCGAGCTGCAGGAAGACCTCGTCCGGCGCGAAGCGCGCGTACGTCGTGCCCTTGACGAGCCGGGCCACGCCCCGGTGCGGCACGGCCACGCCCTTGGGCCGGCCGGTGGAGCCCGACGTGTACATGACATAGGCGAGCTGGTCCGGCGTCGCCAGCTCCGTCGGGTTATCGTCGCGCGCCCGGCCGATCTCCTCGGGATCCGCGTCCAGGCAGAGGACGCGCGCGCGGCACCCCGGCAGCACCGCGCCGACGCGCACCTGGGTGAGCATCACGCGGACCCGGGCCTGCTCCAGCATGAACGCGAGGCGCTCGGTGGGGTAGGTCGGATCCAGGGGCACGAAGGCGAGGCCCGCCTTCAGCACGCCGAGGAGCGCGACGATCATCTCGATCGACCGGTACATGCACACGGCCACGCGGTCTTCGGGCGCGAGGGCGCCCTCGTCGGTGCGCGCGAGGGCCCCCTCGTCGGGGCCGGGCGCGGCCCCGGGCCCCGGCGCCCCCGGCGCGCGGAGGCCGAGCAGGGTGTGCGCGAGCTGGTTGGCCCGCCGGTTCAGCTCCCGGTAGGTGAGCGACGTGACGTTGCCCGCGCCGTCGTCGAAGACGACCGCGACGGCCTCGGGAGAGCGCTCGACCTGGGCCTCGAAGAGGCGGTGAATGCACGCGTCCGACCCGGGGCCGGCCGGGGCGGTGCCCCACGCGCGGAGCGCGCTCCGCTCCTCGGGCGTGAGCAGCGGCAGCGCCGAGAGGCGCAGATCGACGTCGCGCGACGCGCCCTCGAGCAGGGCCTCGTAGTGGCCCGCCATCCGCTCGATGGTGCGGGCGTCGAACAGCGCGGTGCTGTACTCGATGCGCCCGATGATGCCGTCGTCGCGCTCGTCGAGCTCCAGCATCAGGTCGAACTTGGACGCGCCCGTGTCCACGTCGAGCTGGCTCAGGGTCCAGCCCGGATCGAGCGCCGGCACGGGCGGCTCCAGCACGAAGGCGACCTGGAACAGCGGGTTCTGGCCGGGGACCCGCTTCGGCTGGAGCGCCTGCACGACGCTGGCGAACGGCACGTCCTGGTGCGAGAGCGCGGCCTGGCTCACCGCCCGCACGCGCCCGAGCAGCTGCCGGAACGTCGGGTCGCCGCGCAGGTCGGTGCGCAGCACGAGCGTGTTCAGGAAGAAGCCGAGGAGGTCCTCGGTCTCCGGCGGGTGGCGGCACGACGCGGACGTGCCCACGACGACCTCGTCCTGCCGCGCGTACCGGTAGAGCATCGCCTTGAAGGCCGAGAGCAGGACCACGAAGAGCGTGACGCCCTGCTCCCTGGCCAGCGCCTTCAGCCGGAGCGTGAGCTCCCGCGACAGGGCGACGCAGTGGCAGGCCCCCGCGAGGCTCGGGGCGGCCGGGCGCGGCCTGTCGGTCGGCAGCTCCAGGGTGGGCAGGTCGGCGAGCTGTCGCCTCCAGTAATCGAGCTGCGGCTGGAGGGCGCCGCTCAGCTGCTGCTCCCGCTGCCAGACCGCGTAATCGGCGTAGTGGATCGCGCGCTCGGGCAGCGGCGACGGCCTGCCCGCGGCGAACGCCTGGTAGAGCGCGTGGAGCTCCCTCGGGAGCGCGTCGAAGATGGAGACTCCATCCATCAGGATGTGGTGCACCACCACGAACAGCACGTGGTCGGCCTCGTCGAGCCGGACCAGCGTGGCCCGGAGCAGCGGGCCGCGGGCGAGATCGAACGGGCGCCGGGCCTCGTCTGTGGCGAGCGCGACGGCGCGCCCCCACCGCGCTTCAGCCGATAGCGCCGGCAGCGCGGTCAGCTCGACGACCGGCAGATCGAGCGGCGCCGGGGGCAGGATCTGCTGCACGGGCTCGCCGCCGACGACCGCGACGACGCTCCTCAGGATCTCGTGGCGCCTGAGGAGCTCGTCGAGGGCGCGCCCCAGGACCGGGACGTCGAGGTGCCCGCGGAGGCGCAGGGAGAACGGCTCGTTGTAGAACAGCGCGCCCGGGTGGAGCGAGGCGTGGAGCCAGATCTGCCGCTGCCCGTGCGAGAGGGGGATGGGCCGGTCGCGCGGCGCAGGCCGGATGGCCGCGGCGGCCGGGCGCTGCTTCGGCCGGGGGAGCGACTCCACGAGCTCGGCCAGCGCGGCGACCGTGGGGGCGTCGCACAGGCTCTGCAGGGAGAGCTCGACGCCGAGCGCGCGGCGCAGCCGCGACAGCACCCGCGCGGCGAGCAGCGAGTGCGCCCCGAGGTCGAAGACGTCGTCGTGGACGCCGAGGTGCTCGATCCCGAGCGCCTCGGCCCACGCCGCGGCGATCGCCGCCTCGATCTGGTTGCGCGGCGCGAGGGGCTCGCCGTCGCCGCGATCGGGCCGGGCGGCGTCCGGCGGCGGCAGGGCCGCGCGGTCCACCTTCCCGCTGGGGCCGAGCGGCAGCGCGTCGAGCAGCACGAACGTCGACGGGATCATGACCTCGGGGAGGCTCTCGCGGAGGAAGCTGCGCAGCGCGGGCACGACGGCCCGGGGGGCGGCCGGGGGCGCGTCCGGCGCGTCCGGGCGCGCGACGACGTAGGCGACGAGGCGGCCCTCGCTGGCGACGGCCACCGCCGCGCGGACGGCGGGGTGGCGCCCAAGCGCGGCCTCGACCTCGCCGAGCTCGACGCGGTGGCCGCGGATCTTCACCTGCTGGTCGACGCGCCCGAGGAAGGCGAGATCGCCGCCGGGCAGGCGGCGCACCACGTCCCCCGTGCGGTAGAGCCGGGCCTCCGGGGTGGAGCTGAACGGATCGGGGACGAACCGCGCCGCCGTGAGCTCGGGCCGTCCCAGGTAGCTCCGGGCCAGCCCGGGTCCACCGAGGTAGAGCTCGCCGGCCTCGCCGTCCGGGACCGGGCGCATGGCATGGTCGAGCACGTAGCAGCGCGCGTTCCTGATCGGTCGGCCGATGGAGAGGGGCTCGCCGGGGTCCCGAACCGGGTCGAGCCCGTCGGCCATCGTGGCGCACACGGTGAACTCGGTGGGACCGTAGGCGTTGATGAACCTGCGCCCCTGCGCCCAGCGCGCGGCGAGGTCGGCCGGGCAGGTCTCGCCGGCGACGATGAGGGTCCGGAGCGCGGGCAGCGAGCGCTCCGCGCCCTCGGGGAAGGCGGCGAGCGCGGAGGGGGGGAAGGTCGCTATCGACACCTCCTCCGCGCGCATCCGATCGAGCAGCGCGGGCCCGGGGATCATCTCGGCCTGCGCCCCCATCACCAGGGTGCCTCCCCGGGCGAGCGTCATCGCGATCTCCCAGACCGACGCATCGAAGCTGAGGGACGCGAACTGGAGCACGCGGCAGCCCGGCGCCACGTCGAATCGCTCGGCCAGCGCGCGGGTGAGGTTGGTGAGGCCGCGGTGCGTCAGCAGCGTGCCCTTGGGCCTGCCGGTCGAGCCCGACGTGTAGATGACGTAGGCGAGGTCGTCGGGGCCCGTGGTGTCCGGCGGGTCCTCGCCGCTGAAGCCCGCGGTCAGATCGCGATCGCCGTCCAGGAGGACCACGCGCGCCCCGTGGCGCGGCAGCGACGGGAGCAGCCGCGCCTGGGTGAGCAGGACGGGCGCCCCGGCGTCCTCGAGCATGAAGGCGACCCGCTCCCGCGGGTACGCGGGGTCGACAGGGACATAGGCGCCGCCGGCCTTGAGCGCCGCGAGCAGCCCGATGAGCGCCTCCAGGGAGCGCTCGGCGCAGAGCGCGACGAGGACGTCGCGGCCGACGCCCAGGCTCCTCAGGTGGTGCGCGAGCTGGTTCGCGCGGCGATTCAGCTCCTGATAGGTGAGCCGGTCAGGGCCGAAGGATGCGGCCACGACGCCGGGCGTGCGCCCGGCCTGGAGCTCGAACGAGCGGTGAATGCTGGCGTCCTCGGAGCTGAAGTCGTGATAGGTCATGTCGTGTGTGGTGGTAGGAGTCTCTTCAGGGGCAGAACATCAGCCGCCGTGTGCGAGCCCGAGCAGCGACGCGAGGGCGTCACGCATCTCGTTCAGAACCGTCCCAGGAGCACTGGAGTGAGCTCCAGGGCGGCAGCCGGTGACACGGGCGCGCCCCCGACGTTTCAGGGGCGCGGTCGGCACGGATACCATGCTGCATCACACTGGTACTCACGCTTCGATGGGCGAGTCCATCGACGCCGTGGCAGGGTGACGGTCCACAATTCAAGGCTATTCGCAGCGCAGCCGATTACACACAACCGCGGAATGAAGGTCAAGCGGGACGTACGGCTTTTTTCGGCGTGGAGGGGCATGTGGTCGCGGCGCTGCGTCATGAGGCGATCGCTCCCGGCCGGCAGTCCTGGCCCGCGTGGCCCGCGACGACCGCGCCGGGCTCGCACACCGCGACGGAGCCCGCCGCGAACGAGGCGTCGGGAGCACTCGTAATCAGGTGGTGATCGACGATGTCCCGATTGCCGATCGTACGGGTTTCATGAATCGAACATCGCCGATCTTCAGAGGTCGCCGAGAGGGGCTGTCGAGCGTCCGCCCCGGCCCCGACCGTACCGAGACATCCCTCGCGCGGAGCCCTGCCGCGGGGCGGGCCCGCGGCGCGTCCATCGCCGGCGCCGCCTCACCGCGCCTCCGCGGCGGACGCGCCGCGACCCGGACCGGCGCCGCGCTCACCCGATACCCACGCGCTCCTCGTTGAAGCCCTCCGTCCGCGTCATCGCCGACTGGAAGAGGCTCGCCAGCTCTTTGACCGGCCACGACAGGCTGTCCATCGACCGGCACCACTCGAGCGCCAGGAAGCCCGCGGCCCCGACCGCGAGCAGCACCGCGGTCGTGATCAGCACGACCCGGCTGTGCAGCGACAGCCGCGGCGGGCGCTCGCCCCGGAGCCGCAGCCTGGCCCGGCGCAGGAGCTCGTCGTGCACCGGGAAGCCGGGGCCGCCGAGGATCACGAGCGTCATCACGACGATGCAGGCCGCGGGCGTCGCGGTGGACTATGGAATACATCATGGACGCCGCTGCGGAGGAGCGGCTTCAGCAGTACATTGACGGCATTGGCACGGTCCTCGGTCATCCCAAGCGCCGGGAGGCGTTTGCGAGCTGCACGCTGGGGCTTCTCAGCGATCTGGAACGCAAGAGCGTTGAGCCGATCGCCGCGTTGGGAGTGTGCCAACGATCCAAGTCGCCGGCGCGAAGCGCAGATCCCTGACGGCATTCAGTTCAAGAGCAAGGTGGATGCCGTCTTCGTGATAAGCCCCG
>NZ_JEMA01000643.1:0-8241 GCF_001589285.1 Sorangium cellulosum
CCAGGGCCCCGCGCCCACCGCGCAGCGCGCGGCGAGCGCGGCCCCGCGGCCGGCCCAGAGAGCGACCCCGCCCGTCGCCAAGTCCAAGGCTGGCCGGTCCGACATGCGCACGGCGAGCGGGTCGATGGCCCCGACGGCGAAGCCAGCCGTCCGCTCCTCGGCCGCGCGCGGCGCGACGACGAAGACCCCGGAGCCGAAGCGCACCGCCCCGCGCACGACCTCCCGCACGCCCTACAAGCCAACCGGGTTGTGACACGCGGGTTGTGACGCGCGCGACGCGCGACGTCATCGCGCCGGCGGGGAGACACCTCCGAGGCGCCTTATCCCGTGGCTCATCGCGCCGGCCCGGAGGCGCCCGGCGACCCGATCGCCCCGGACGTCAGCCGCGGACAGACACCGCGTCGCCGGGCCCGCGCGTCGACCACGCGCCGCGCAATCCCCGCTGCCGGCCGGCCATGATCCTTTTCGGCGCCACGTCCAACACTCCGGCGATGGAAGCCCGTCCAACGCTCCGGCGACCGCGGCCTCCCTCCGCGCCTGTTGTGAATCTGTTCCGATCGCGCGACGCCGTGCCGCGTCGTCGCGCATTGAACGCGTCGCCTCGCCACCTACATCCTCGGAAAGGACAGCAGAAGGTCAGTCGTCATCTCACGAGCGTGACATGGGAGGCACGCTATTCTTGTTGTGGGGCGGAATGAGATCGCCCAAGTGAAAGACGCGCCGCGCGTCAGACGTTACCCCGGGGGATCAGCTCATGCGCTCGCTGTTCGAGCAGGTGGTCGACTGCTGTGGCCTGGCGCCAGCCTTCGCCAGGAGGATCATCCAGGAGGCCTGCGAGCGGAGCGGTGTGTCGCCGCCCGAGGCGATGACGCCTGCCGACCTCATCCGCTCGCTCCCCCACATCCGCCAGGCCCTCGCCGTCTTCCTCGATCCCCGCGAGGTCGCGCTGAAGACGGCCGCGATGCGCGCCCTGGTCAAGGGCTCCTGGCCCTCGATGCCCGCGGTCGCTCCCCCCGACGCGAGCCAGGAGATCCGGACACCTCAGGAGGAACCGAAAGCCAAGTCGAGCTCGTAGAGCTCGTAATGCGACCGCTGCATCCCGAGCGCGGCATAGGTCGACTGTGCGCGCGCGTTCGCTGTCTCCACGTAGAGCCGGATGCCGCATACGTCCCCCGCGTCCGCCGCCATCTCCTGAACTCGCCGGTACAGCGCCCGGAAGACGCCGCTGCGCCGCGCGGCGGGTGACACGTAAACGGACTGGATCCACCAGAAAGTAGCGTTTCTCCAGTCACTCCATTCGTAGGTCACCATCAATTGCCCGACCACCTCGGAGGCGCGCTCGGCGATCAGATAGAACCCTTTCGCCTCGTCTGCGATCAGCGCGGCGGCGCCGCGGAGCGTGATGGCCGCGTCCAGGACCTTGCCTTCCGTCTCGAGCGCCATCGCCCTGTTGTTCGCCGCGAGGATCGCGGCATCCAGGGGCGTGGCCCGGCGGATCACGAGATCGGTCACGAGGCGACCTCCCGATGGGCATTGCAGGGGCGTCCTTCCGGCGCATGGTCGGAGGGCGCCTGACGGGGAAGCTCTGAGGCGCGAGGTAGGGTCGACATGGGCGACCCATACCGCGGGCGGCGGGGCTGCTCAATGGCTGCGCCGCGCTCCTCGACGGAGAACACAGCGAGCAGAGCCCGCCGCGGATTTCCGCCGCGGCGCGTTATGTTTCACGATGTGATCCTCGACGAGAACGGCGGGAGCTCCTCCGTGAAGCGCCGTGGCGCATCGTGAAGCGCCGTGGATCATCGTGAAGCGCCGTGGATCATCGTGAAGCGCCATGGCGCATCGTGAAGCGTCGAAGAGCGCCGTGAGCGCGCGCATCCGTTGCGCGTTCGATCGAGCCCTGCGCCCGGCGCAGCGCAGGCCGTCCGCCTCCTCGGCGGCGGCCCTGCGGAGGTTGTGCTCCCCGCCCGATCGCGCGTACCCTCCGGGCGCGGAAGCCTCCGGAGGGTGACCTTTGACACTGCTCGTCAACGACTCGATTGCCCAGCGCGTCCAGCGGCTGGAGATCCCTTTCAACAGCTTCGGGGTCGATCCTTACGGCATCTCCCGGAAGCACCTTGGTCTCTTCTTCTCGTTGCTGGACTTCTTCTATCACCATTACTTCTCGGTGGACGTGTTGGGCACGGAGAACGTGCCTGCGCGCGGGCGCGCGATGCTCGTCGGCAACCACTCGGGCGGCGTCGCCATCGACGGGGCGATGGTCGTCGCGTCGATGTTCTTCGAGATGGATCCGCCGCGGCTGGCCGAGGGGATGGCGGAGAAATTCATCAATCGCCTCCCGTTCACCTCGCTCTGGTCGAGCCGGACAGGGCATTTCACCGGCCTCCCCGAGCACGCGAGCCGCCTGCTCGAGGACGAGCGGCTGCTCATGGTGTTCCCCGAGGGGGCGCGCGGCACCGCCAAGCTCTACAGCGAGCGCAACTCGCTCGTGCATTTCGGGTCGGGGTTCGTCCGGCTCGCGATGAAGACGAGGACGCCCATCATCCCGTTCGGCTTCGTCGGCGGGGGCGAGGCGGTGCCCACCATCGCCAACTCGTACACGATCGGCCGGCTGTTCGGGGTGCCGTATATCCCGATCACCCCGTACCTCGTCCCGGCCCCGCTCCCGGTCCAGCTCGAGATCACCTATGGCGAGCCGATGACGTTCCCCGGGACAGGGGCGGAGGAAGACGAGGTGATCATGGGCCACGTGGATCAGGTGAAGGCAAAGATCGCCGAGCTCATCGAGGTCGGGCGGCAGCGGCGCCGCGGGAACCTCGCGCTCGACCAGCGCGGCGCCACGGCCCGGGCGCGCGGTCGATCGCCGGATTCATCGCGCGGATCGTCGCCGGGTTCGTCGAAGGAGCGCTCATGAGGATCCTCATCCCCGGAATCACCGGCCAGCTCGGCCGCATGGTCGCGACGCGCCTCCTCGAGGAGGGGCACGAGGTGATCGGGATCGACCGGCGGCCGTGGCCGAACGCCCCCGCCGGCGTCGAGATGCACAACGTCGATCTCCAGAAGCGCGCCGCCGAGGACGTGTTCCGCAAGAGCCGTCCCCAGGCCGTCATCCACATGGCGACCGTGACGCACCTCGTGGAGCAGACGGAGGAGCGGTATCGCATCAACCTCGGCGGCACGCGCGTCGTCTTCGACAACAGCCGCGCCTGCGGGGTCGAGCACGTGATCTTCGTCGGACGACACACCTATTACGGCGCTGGCCCCGAGTCGCCGCTCTACCACACCGAGGAGGACCCGCCGATGGCGGTGTCCACCTTCCCCGAGCTCGCCGACCTCGTCGCGGCCGATCTCTACGCCTGCACGGCGCTCTGGCGCGCCCCCGAGCTCTGCACGACCGTGCTCCGCATGTGCTACACGCTCGGCCCGACGGGCCACGGCACGCTGGCGAGCTTCCTCCGCGGCCCGCATGTCCCGTACGTCCTCGGGTTCGACCCGCTGTTCCAGTTCATGCACGAGCAGGACGTCGTGACCGCCATCTGCCTCGCCCTCGAGAAGCGCATCCGCGGCGTCTACAACGTCTCGGGCCCGCAGCCCGTGCCCCTGTCGCTCATCATCCGGGCGGCCGGGCGCGTGCCGGTCCCCCTCCCCGAGTTCGTGCTCCGCAACGCGCTCGGCCGCTTCGGCCTGCCGAAGCTCCCGCGCGCGGCGGTGACCCACATCAAGTACCCCGTCGTCGTGGACAGCGCCGCCTTCCGCGCCGCCACCGGCTTCCAGCACGCCATCGACGAGGCCCAGGCGATCCGCGCGTACCGCGACGCGCACCCGGTCCAGACGAGCTGACCCTGAACCGCCCGGCGCTCGCCGGACATCGCATCACGTCAGAGGAGGTCCCGATGCTCTCCGACAAGGTCAAGCAGTTCGCGCCGGCCAGGCTCACCGCGGACGTCAACAAGCTGCCCGAGCCGGAGCGGGCGGCGCTCGGCAAGCTCATCGAGGCGTCGCGGCGGCTCGATCCCGTCTTCGACCGGCAGGCCTACGCCGCGAACCCGGAGCTCCGCGAGCGGCTCCTCGCGGACGGCACCCCGGAAGGGCGCGACCGGCTCGCCTATTTCGACATCATGCGCGGCCCGTGGGACAGGCAGGATCACCACCGCCCCTTCGCCATCGACATTCCCCGCCCGCCCGGCGCCGGCTTCTACCCGGAAGATCTCTCGGCCGACGAGCTCCACGCGTGGACAGCGCAGCACCCCGGCGACAAGGCCGCCATCGAGAGCCTGTTCACGCTCGTCCGCCGCGACGCGGGCAAGCTCGTCGCCGTGCCGTACAGCCAGGCCTTCGCGGCGTGGCTCGGCCCCGCCGGCGCGCTCCTCGAGGAGGCGGCGGCGCTCACGGCGAACGAGAGCCTGCGGCGCTTCCTGAAGTCCAGGGCCGAGGCGTTCCGCTCGGACGATTATTTTACATCGGACAAGGACTGGATGGACCTCGACAGCCAGGTCGAGGTGACCATCGGGCCGTACGAGACCTACGAGGACGAGCTCCTCGGCCTGAAGGCCTCGTTCGAGTCGTTCGTCACGGTGAGCGATCCCGAGGCCTCCCAAAAGCTCTCCCGGTACAAGGAGCTCCTCCCGGAGATGGAGCGCAACCTGCCCATCCCCGACGACGTGAAGACCGAGCGCGGCGGCGAGAGCCCCATCCAGGTCGTGGACCTTGTCTTCAGCGCCGGCGACGCCCGCAAATCGGTCCAGACGATCGCGTTCAACCTGCCGAACGACGAGCGCGTCCGCGCCGAGAAGGGGGCCAAGAAGGTCCTTCTTCGCAACGTGATCGAGACCAAGTTCGAGCGGATCATGCGCCCGATCGCCGAGCGCATCCTCGACCCGGCGCAGCTCGAGCACCTGTCCGCCGACGCGTTCTTCAACGAGACGCTCTTCCACGAGCTCTCGCACAGCCTCGGCCCGGCGTTCACGACCGTCGGCGGGGAGCGGGTCGAGGTGCGCATCGCGCTCGGCTCGACCTACTCCGCCCTCGAGGAGGCCAAGGCCGACGTGATGGGCGCCTACAACGTCCTCTTCATGATCCGGAGGGGCCACTTCCCCGCCGACTTCAGGGACAAGCTCCTCGTTTCCTATTTCGCGGGGCTCTTCCGGAGCACCCGCTTCGGCGTGGCCGAGGCGCACGGCAAGGGCGCCGCGCTCCAGATCAACCGCTTCCTGGAGGAGCGCGCCGCCCGCTTCGACCCGGCGACCGGCCGCTTCACTGTCGACGCCGCGGAGCTCGAGGCCGCCATCACGCGCCTCGTCCGCGACCTCTGCATGGTCCAGCACCGCGGCGACAAGCAGGCCGCCGGCGAGCTCCTCGCGAGGTACGGCGCTGTCTCGGCGCCGATGCAGCAGGCGCTCGGGGGCCTCGAGGGGATCCCGATCGACATCCGCCCGATCTACCCGCTCGCCGGCGAGTGAGCCGCCCGCGGGCGGCGCTCACGGCCCGATCTGGACGATGAACGCGTCGCCGGCGCCGCGGCTCGTGACCGCGCCGCCGGGCCCGAGGTCGAGCGCGCCGTCGAAGTGGCCGGTCACCCAGCTGTTGCCGAGGAGATCGGCCGCGACGGAGGTGGCTGCCTGCGTGCCCGAGTCGCCGAACCGGCGCGACCAGAGCGGGCTGCCGTCGGGGCCGAGCTTGGCCACGAACACGTCGGCGGCGCCCCGGGCCGAGTGCACCTCGTCGCCGATCTCGAGGCTCCCCCAGAACGAGCCGGTCAGCAGGATGTTGCCGGCCAGGTCGACAGCGATCGCGGCGCCCTCCTGGTCCGCGTCGTCGCCGTAATCCTCGCTCCACAGCGGGACGCCGTTCTCGTCGAGCCGGATGAGGAGGACGTCCTTGTCGCCCGCGGTCGTGCGCGGCGACTCGCCGAGGGTGACCGACGAGCGGAACGAGCCGGTCACGAGGACGTTGCCCGCGCCGTCCACGGCCACGCCGAGCGCCTCGGCTGTGTTGGTCGCGTTGGCGGACTTGCTCCAGACGTGGTCGCCCGACGGGTCGAGCTTCGCGACGAACAGGTCGGACTTGGCCACGGTGAGGAGGTCCTTCTCGCCCCCGAAGCCGATCCTCCCGCTGAACCAGCCGACGAGGACGATGTTGCCCGCGCCGTCGACGGCGACGCCGGTGCCGGCCTGGTCCGCCTCGTCGCCGAACTGCCTGGCCCAGTGGACGTTGCCCGCGGCGTCGAGCTTGACGAGGAACACGTCGCGCTCGCCCTGGCTCTTCAGGGTGAAGCGCTCGCCCTTCCTGGGCTCGCCGAAGTCGAGCGTGCCCCAGAACTCGCCGGTGACGAACGCGTTCCCCGCGCTGTCCACGGCGACGGCCGTCGCTTGCTGGGTGGCGGCGTCGCCGAAGCGCCGGCTGAACTGGTGCGCGCCCGCGGCGTCGAACCGCGCGACGACAACGTCGGCGCGGTGGCCGCGGCCCTTGCGCACGCCGCCGCCGAAATCGACGTCGCCCGACGCGCTGCCCGCGAGCACCACGTCGCCCTCCGGCGAGAGCGCGACCCCCCGGGCGACGCTGTCCGCGAACCGCCGGCTGAACCGGAAGCGACCGCCGCGCGAGAGCCCGTCGCGCGAGAGCCCGTCGCGGGGGAACGAGGCGAGGAACGCGTCCGCCTCGGCGAGCGTGCCCAGCTCGTCCGACGGGCCCCCGCCGAGGTCGGTGCTGCCGGACGCGGACCCGACCACCACGACGGCGTCCTTGCTGACGGCGATCGCCCGGCCGTGCTGATCGCCGGTGCCGCCCAGCGCGACGCCCTGCACGGGATCGCCCGTGCACGCCCGCCCGTCGCAGTTCTCGTCCGCGGGCGTGGTGCAGCTCTCGAACGCCGGCAGGACCTGGCCGACGCACGCGCCGACCGCCGTCCCGTCGTCGTTGCAGGCGGCGACGCCGGCCGCGCAGAGGCCGACGCCCTCGGTGCCCTGCGGCCCCGTGTAGCAGGCCGTCTCGGCGCGAGGGACGCAGCTCTCCGCGACCTCGCCGCCCCCGCCCGCGCCTGGCTCGACGCCCACGACATCGCCGCCGCCGCCGCCGCTGCCGCTGCCCCCCGCGCCCGGCGGGTCCGGCGCGACCTCCGGGAACGGCGCGATGAAGGCGCACGCGCCCGCGCCGGTGAAGGCCAGGGCGAGCGTCGCGACGACGCCCGTGCCGAAGCGACGCGCGTCGCTCACAGCGCCCCCTGCACGGCGACGCCCGCGCCGTCCGCGCCGACCCACGGCGAGAGCGCCGTCGGGCCGGGGGCGCGCGGCGCTGTCGCGGGCCGCGCCTGCGGCCCGGCGGCGTCCGGGGGCACCGCGCGCGACGAGGAGGAGGGCCAGAAGAGGTACGCGGCGAAGCCGCCCGCGATGAGGGCGGCCCCGCTGAGCGCCGTGCTCGTGATGGCGAGCGCCTGGCCGCTGTCGCGCAGCGCCTGCCGCTCGTCCAGCGAGCCCGGGGTGGGGCTCCGGTTCAGCCGCAGGAAGCTGTGCCGCACGTCGTACGCCATGACGCCCGTGACGAGGGCGCCGGCCGCGAGCGCGGCCGCCGTCCCCACGACGGCCACCGGCGAGATGCGCGGGCCCGGCGCGGGCGCCGGGGGAGGCGCCGGGCGAACGGGCGCGAGCGGCCGCAGGGCCACGAGCGGCCGCAGCGGGCCGAGATCCGCCCTCAGCTCGACGACAGCGCCCGTCTCGGCCTGCACCGCGGCCTCGAACCGCTCTGCGTAGTTCTCGGCCCGCACGACGACCCGCCGCTCCCCGGGGGTCACGAGGATCGCCGCGCCGACGAGCGCCGGGTGGATCGGCTCGCCGTCGATCTCGACGCGCACGCCGGTCGCGTCCTCGGGCAGGCGCAGGACGATCTGCGACGTCCTCGCGCGGAGCTTCTCGATGCGTGATCGCGACTCCCTGGCAAGCGCGATCTCGCGCCGCGCCGCCGCGCCCGACTGGGCGAGCTCAAACGCGTTGAGCGCCTCGACAACGTGGCCGAGCGCCTCATGGCAAGCGCCGAGGTGGTACCAGAGCGACGGCGACACGACGATCTTGCGGATGCGCTCGTAAGTCTCCAGCGCCTCCGCCCACCGGCCTTGATCCTCGGCGGCGAGGCCGAGCGCGAACAGGCGCCGCGCGGACGCGAGCTCCGCGGCGCTCGGCTGCCGCGGCGCGGCAGGAGCCGCCGTGTCGCCCGCGACGGCGGCCGGCGGCGCGCGCCCCTCGATCGGCGGGG